>NZ_CP019342.1:1260316-1575395 GCF_002117085.1 Nonlabens tegetincola
CAGCACTAATAAGTAATTGGGCTATTAGATTTAAAAACAAAACCGATCTTGATGATACACTAGACGTTTTTCCTTCTCACGGTGTAGGTGGTGTTGTAGGAATGATCCTTACAGCTGTTTTTGCCAAAGAAGTTGGGCTGATTTATGGAGAGACAACTACTTTTGCATGGCATATGATATCTCTTGTAGGCGTTTCTATATTTACGTTTGCTGGCAGCTGGATATTATATTGGATAGTAAATAAAATAATCCCATTGAGAGTGAGAGAAGATCAAGAAAAGAGAGGACTAGACGCTTCGCAACATGGTGAAACCTATTCTTAGAATTGTAAATTTTACAAACAGTTAACTAATTATTCTCATTAAATTTAATGGGTTACGCTAGAACTATTTTACTTTTATTCTAGTAAAATGTTGCGTTATGGAAAAGGAAAAACAAGAACTATTAAGTCGCTACAATACTTGTAATCTTGGACTTTCAAGACAATTAAACTATCTAAGAAAAAAATCTATAGAAGCTAGAAGTTATTTTCCTTTTTTTCAAAATAGGAAACTATCAAATTCCTAAATTTTACTCTTAGATCAGATATCTTTGTGCATCTACATTATTATGGATGCTCAACATTTTTTAGTTTATAAACCGTTCCGCATGGTAAGTCAATTTCTTACTAATGATGGAAAACAAAAAAGAAAAAGGTTTTTAAAAGAGTTGGGCTCATTTCCCGATAACATAATGGCAATAGGTAGACTAGATGAAAAGACTGAAGGTTTACTTTTACTAACCACTTGTGGCAAAACAAGTGATATTATCAACAGATCAAAACTATGGTCAAAAACCTATCACGCTCAAGTAGATGGGAAGATAACTCAATCCGTAATAGAACAATTAAAAAATGGTGTAGTTATTACTGTAAACGGTAAACCTTATACCACAAATCCATGTGAAGCTGCTATAAGCCAAGAACCAGATTACAATTTAACTCATACCTATATTAGAGACGAAAAACACGGTCCTACAAGTTGGATTTCTATCACCTTAAACGAAGGAAAGTTTAGACAGGTAAGAAAAATGTGTAGTAAGGTAGGCTTTCCTGTTTTAAGACTTGTACGCACACAAATAGGCCCATTTCAATTAAATGATGTTAAAAATCAGAAGGTAATTGATGTAACTGATCGTCTGGAAACTATTCTTTTAGAACAACAAGCAAAGCTTTAACACCAGAAGCAAGATTCCATTCATTTTTTTGAATAACCTCACCTTTATCGTTCATCACTACAAACTCTGCCGTATTAGGACCTGACTCACCTTGATTAAGAGCTTCTATCTCTATTTTATTAAATCCTTGCTTAAGCGGAATTCGTACACCTTGATAAGCATATTTTAAATAAATCTTCTCAATTACCACCTTATCATCTACCCATATACGTACTAGATCACCATCTTGATAACCATGATCTCTACACATCAATTTTATGATGGTTTCCCCAGTTCTTATTTCCCCTAGAAAGGTATCACTTACAAAACCTGGTCCCATGGGTGCATCTTGTTTAAGCTTTGTCTTCTCTTTAAATTTAATACCGGGATTAGTAAGGTCTGTTTCCTGTCTCAGATTAATTTTGGGTTCCTTTTTAGGTCTTTTCAATACAGTAGACTCCTCATTTTCTGGAAATAACAAACTTCCTCCTGATTCCGTTTCTGGAACAGGTTTAATTTTTTTATTAGTCGACTCTGGTAGTTCTTGTGCATTTAGAACATAAGGAACCGCGACTAATAACAATAAAAATAGGAATCTTCTCATAACAATTAAATACCAAAAACCTTGCCTTTTTTTAAAGGTAAGGTTTTTAGTCTTTTAATCACCAACACTTTACGTTAATAAAGTTAATTAGTTTTAAAATTGAGAACCAACGCGTTCAATTTTAGCTCCAATAGCTTTAAGTCTAGAGTCAATATTTTGATATCCGCGATCAATCTGTTCAATGTTATGGATAGTGCTAGTTCCTTTGGCGCTTAGTGCGGCGATTAATAAAGATATCCCAGCCCTAATATCTGGACTTGTCATTGTCGTCGCTTTTAAAGAAGACTTAAAATCATGACCTATTACACTCGCTCTATGAGGATCGCAAAGAATTATTTTTGCTCCCATGTCGATTAATTTGTCTGTGAAGAAAAGTCTACTTTCAAACATTTTTTGATGAATAAGAACACTACCTCGAGCTTGCGTGGCTACTACAAGAACAATACTTAATAAATCTGGGGTAAAACCTGGCCATGGAGCATCAGAAATAGTTAAGATACTACCATCTATATAGTTTTGAATTTCATAACCATCTTCATGGGCAGGAATATGAATATCATCTCCTACTCTATTTATCGTTATACCTAATTTTCTAAAAGTATCTGGAATTATTCCCAGCTCATCATAAGCTACATTTTTGATAGTAATTTCACTTTTTGTCATGGCAGCAAGACCTATCCAACTTCCAATTTCTATCATATCAGGTAGGATTCGGTGTTTAGTTCCTCCTAATTTTTCAACTCCCGTAATTTTTAATAGATTGGATCCTATCCCATCTATTTTGGCACCCATACGCACCAGCATGTTACATAATTGTTGTAAGTAAGGCTCGCAAGCCGCGTTGTAAATAGTTGTGACACCTTTAGCTAGTACGGCGGCCATGACAATGTTTGCGGTTCCAGTCACCGATGCCTCATCTAATAACATATACGTCCCATGCAACTCTTCGGCCTCAACCCCATAAAAGTATTCTTCTCTATTGTATCTAAAAGTAGCTCCCAGTTTTATAAAACCTTCAAAATGAGTATCTAATCTACGTCTACCTATCTTATCACCACCTGGTCTAGGAATGTATCCTTTACCAAATCTAGCGAGCAATGGACCAACTAGCATAATGGAACCTCTTAATCCTCTTCCTTGAATTTTATAATCTTCAGATTGAAGAAAATCTAAATTGATTTCATCGGCTTGAAAGGTATAGGAGTCTGAACTGTTTTTTGTGACTTTTACACCTAGATTATTTAATAGAGCTATTAATTTATTTACATCAATAATATCAGGAACATTATCAATACGTACAGGTTCATCGGTAAGCAGTACAGCACATAAAATTTGAAGTGCTTCATTTTTGGCTCCTTGCGGTTGTATGTCTCCTTTTAATTGGTGTCCTCCTTCTATTATAAATGTTCCCATATTTTAATTCTTCTATTTCAGTAAAAATAAGTCGATAGAATTACATAACTAATAGATTTTTAATCAAGTTTACACTTTTAGTTAACAGTAAAAGGTGAATCATTTTTACGCTTTCGCGAAAGCGAATCATCAAAAACACTCTTTTCATCGTATTTTTACACCTTTAATCTACTAATTTTTTTAACAATTAATATTTTTGAATTCCTTTCACCATAAATCGTAATTTTAAAAACAAATCAAATTAATAAACAATGGCTTCAATTTTAGATCTTTTACAATCTGACCTAGGTCAGACTTTGATACAAGGCGCATCTCAAAAAACAGGACAACCAGCAGATAAAACTGCCAATGTACTTTCACAGGCTATGCCTTTAATACTGGGCGCAATGCAACGTAATGCAAGTACTCCTGAAGGGGCAGCTGCTTTAAATAATGCGCTAGAAAATCCTAAACATAGTTCTGGCAGTGTTCTCGATATGTTAGGAGGAATTTTTGGTGATGGTCCAGGTTCTCCAGAGGAGTTAGAGAACGACGGTGCTGGTATATTGGGACATGTTCTAGGTGCTAAACAACCTAGAATTGAAACTGCATTATCACAATCTAGTGGGATGGACATGCAGTCGGTAAGTAAAATTATAAAAATTGCAGCTCCTATTTTAATGGGTATGCTAGGTAAGCAAAAACAGACTTCTCAAACGCAATCGAATGGTATAGGTGATTTACTAGGATCTGTTTTGGGACAATCTGGATCACATGATCAATCATTTATTGAAACTTTATTAGACAGTGATGGCGATGGAAGCATTGTTGACGATGTGGCCGGAATGGTGCTAGGTGGCAATAAGAAAAAAGGTGGTCTAGGTGGACTTCTAGGTGGACTATTTGGAAAATAAATTCCTTACTATTTTCTCATAATTAAGCCCTACTTTTATAAGTAGGGCTTTTTTACTCAATAAAATGCAGTCTTTACTAAATGGTACTTTAATAGCTATATAGTTTCTATCATTTTTGTTTAAAATTATTACCATGAAAAATATTATAACAACACTAGGACTAATAGCAATTCTTATCTCTTGTAGTGCTTTAAAAGAATCAAATCAAGTAAAGAATAATAAAAATGTAATTACTAACGATACCATACGTATTGCCAATGATAGCCTGGACTATGAAATAATAATTATTGAACCAGGGTTTTATGGATGGCTGGGTACACAACCACAAAGAGGATATTACACCCAATCCTCAATGGAAATTACTAATCAATTCAAAGTAAGGGAATATAATTTAAGAGTTCTTAATCCGACAAGATTTGATCCTAACCTGTACGTATGGAGAATCGACTATGAAAGTAAAATTGATTATGGGTATGAAGTAAATTGGTTGCTATATAACTACTTCCTATTCTTTGAAAAAAAGTATAATCAAAAATTGATGTAAGCCTTACCTTTGCTCCCATGAATAGGATAAAAAGCAATTGGGATATCGAGAAAAATTGGCAACTTATTTATATCGTATTAGGTGTAGTTGGATTACTATTTAGTGGATACTTTGTAGCTATAAATTTGATACCAAATATATTTGAAGATGCTATTTATGAATTTGTATTTGTCTGTTGTGTTACCTTAATACTTGCTTATTTGTTTTACAGGTTGTGCTTGTACTTTTTTGGTAAATTGTATGAAAAATGGGGTATAACAAAAAAATACCGCATGGTAGCGATATTCATTGTTTTTGCAATAACAGGATCCTTATCTGCAAGACTTTCAAGTCCATTATTGCATTATATTGGGCTAGATCAATTATCCAAATGGATATACTGGCCTGCCAGACTGCTCATCATTTTTCCTATTTACCAAATATTATTAGTAGCCATGGGATGGCTTTTTGGTCAATTTGAATTTTTCTGGTGGTTTGAAAAGAAAATGCTTAGCAGGTTCGGTATAAAACTTTAATTGCCTAATTCAACAAGATTTTCAAAGTACTGATATAATTGTCCTTTGGTTATCACTGCTCCAGATTCAATAATTTTGAATTTATCCTCATTTGGAAATTCTCCGTAAGCTTTTGTAGCAGTGAATAGTTTAACTGATTCATCCAGTAAATTATCTTGCAACCATTTATATCCTTCGGTAGTGGTAATGTCAATTTCTTTATTACCTATAATGATAGATATAAGACTCATTTCCTTTTCGCCTGTGTGAAAAAGATTCATTGATTGGGCCGATATGTGTTCTAGGTATTCTGCTTTATTTAAAACACCTTCCCAAACTAGATCAGAAAACACATCAATCTCTTGTTCTGCAACATGAGGCTGGGTATTTTTAATATCATCCCATTCTTTTTTATCAATGGACTGAGCAGCAAGAAAATGAATAAATTCCTCGTGCATTTCCTCCAACTGTTCTTTTGTGAGTCTACGGTATTTCATAAAAAGACTTATTAAAAAAGCCGTTTCAATAAATTGAAACGGCTTTTATGTTATTAATTTGAAAGATTACTTTGCTTCAACTACGTTAAAACTAAAGTTAGACTGTACTTCTCTGTGGAAACGTACAGTTGCCTCGTATGGGCCTAATCTTTTGATGCTACCACCTGCAATAGAGATGAATTTTTTATCGATTTCTATACCTTCTTTAGCAAGATAGTCTGAAACATCTGCAGTAGTTACAGAACCGAATAATTTATCACCATCACCAGTTTTAGCTGGGATACTCAATTCAAGAGCGTTTAATTTATCAGCTTGTGATTGTGCGTTCTTGATATTGTTTGCTTCTTTGTGAGCTCTTTGTTTAAGAGTTTCTGCTAATTGCTTCTTTGCACTAGCTGTAGCCATTACCGCAAGTCCATTTGGGATAAGGTAATTGCGACCATAACCAGGCTTAACAGTCACTACGTCATCTGTAAAACCTAAATGTTCTACGTCTTTCTTTAATATAAGTTCCATATTGTTAAACTGATTAATTATTTAAGTAAATCTCCTACGTAAGGCATTAATGCAAGGTGACGAGCTCTTTTTACTGCAACTGCCACTTTACGCTGATACTTTAAAGAAGTTCCTGTAAGACGTCTAGGTAATAACTTACCTTGTTCGTTTACAAATGAAAGTAAAAAATCAGCATCTTTATAATCTATGTATTTAATACCGCTACGCTTAAAACGACAGTATTTTTTTCTAGATTGAGTTTCTATATTAAGAGGAGACAAGTAACGGATGTCACCATCTTTTTTACCTTTAGCTTGTTGTTGTAATGTTGCCATGATTAAGCTTTTTGTTTTTTAGACATTCTACTTCTTCTTTTCTCTGCCCACTCGATAGCATACTTATCAAGTTTTACAGTAAGATAACGCATAACGCGCTCATCACGACGGAATTCAACTTCAAAATCGTTGATTACCTCACCTTCAACTTGGAATTCAAAAAGAGAATAAAATCCACTTTTCTTGTTTTGGATTGGGTAAGCTAACTTTTTTAGTCCCCAATCTTCTTTTGATACCATTTTTGCTCCACGGCTAGTAAGGAAATCTTCGTATTTCTTTACTGCTTCCTTTACCTGATCTTCAGATAAAACGGGATTCAAAATGAAAACAGTTTCGTATTGATTCATATTAATTGTATTTAAACGGCTGCAAAAGTACACTTTTAATAATATTTATACAACTTGTTTTTATTCCTGCTTTAAAAAGTTAACAATTGATTATAATTATGTAAACGCTTGAAAATAAAAGTTTAAACAAAATTTCATTAACAATGTTATCATTAACAGCTGATTAACAATGATTTAGAAGTCAAGTTTTTATGAGGTAATTCGTTTAAATATCAAATTTATTCGATAAAATGTACTTTTTTTTTGCATTTCATCAGAAAAGTGTGTAGAATTGTCCAAGAAATCAAAAGTAATAAGTATGAGTAATGCAGTGCTTAATTGTTTTGTTGTGGATGATTCAAGTATCCAACGACTTTCAATCGTCAAATTAATAGAAGGTCACCCTAACCTTAGATTAGTAGGTGAGTTTAGTAATGCAGTCGAGACTAAATCTGCTCTAGAGAATCAATCCGTTGATCTCATATTCTTAGACATCGAAATGCCCATACTTACAGGATTTGATTTATTAGATGATATCGCAGAAAAACCGGGAATTATTTTTGTAACTGGTCAAACTAAGTATGCCTTTAAAGCATTTGATTATGCAGCAATCGATTACTTACAGAAACCAATAAAAAAGGATAGGTTTTTATATGCTGTAGAACGTGCACTACTTGCGCACAAGGTGAAAAACGAAATGATTGAAGATCGTGGAGAATTCATCTTTGTAAAAAGCAATCTTAAAAAACGTAAAGTGTATCTTAAAGAGCTACGATACATACAAGCTCTTGGAGATTACGTAAAGTTGATAACCGAGGAAGATAACCTTGTGGTACTCTCAACCATGAAGTCTTTTGAAAACCTTCTTCCAGAAGAGGATTTTATGAGAATTCACAAGTCTTACATTATAAATCTTAGAAAAGTAGAAAAGTTCAATTCCAAAGCGGTTGAATTAGGAACCGATGTGTTACCTCTTTCCCGCAACAGGAAATCAGAATTAGTTGAGGCGTTGTCTCAATTTTAAATAGTAGGTTCAATTAGGATAAAGAAGCATCTCATTTGAGGTGCTTTTTTAGTTTACGCTTTCGCGAAAGCGTAACAGAACTCCATTTTTTTTTAATATGGGTCTACATCTATTACACACCTCACTGATCTATATGGAGCTATAGATTCAAAACTGGATTTGACTTTATTGATATGATTTTTAATAGAAGCAATACTGTGTTTTTTATCGGCCTTGAGAAAAATATTCATCAAATATTGATTTCTTATCCTGGCAACAGCAGGAAATTCTGGACCTAACAATTGACCTACACTTTCTAAAGGTTGCAGACCTTTGTAAAACCAATTGGCAGCCTCTTGCACTCTAGTAATATCTTTGGCTTTAAAAGTTATTTTTATCATACGATAGTACGGCGGATATTTAAACTGATACCTATCCTCTACTTGTTGTTTGTACATTGTATGATAATCATAAACACTAACCTGTTGTAAAATTTGATGATCTGGTGAATAGCTTTGAATTAATACTTTACCTCGCTTATTAGTGCGACCACTGCGTCCTGCTACTTGCGTGAGTAATTGAAAACAACGTTCATGCGATCTAAAGTCTGGGAAATTAAGCATACTATCTGCATTAAGAACACCAACTAGCGCTACATTTCTAAAATCCAATCCCTTAGTGAGCATTTGTGTTCCTACTAGACAGTCAACCTCTTGATTTTCTACTTGATTTATTATGGTTTGATAACTGTTTTTTCCTCGAGTAGTATCTAGATCCATTCTTAAGATACTATGATTAGGAAACAATTCTTTAAATTCTTGTTCAACTTGTTCTGTGCCTAATCCTTTTGTTGATAAATCATTGCTTGTACATGAGGCACATTGAGTAGGCGCTGCAGTATGAAATCCACAGTAATGACACCTTAACTGTCCTTTATATTTATGATACGTAAGAGAAACATCGCACCTAGGGCATTGAGGAGAATGCCCACATGTATTGCATTCCATAAAGGGTGAATATCCTCTCCTATTTTGAAATAAAATTACTTGTTCTTGATTTTCAAAGCACTCTTGAATGGCCGTTATCAAGGTGTCTGAAAAATGTCCTTTCATTTTCTTTTTACGGTGTTTCTGTTTGAGATCCACCATATTGATTTCTGGCATTAAAACATTATTAAACCTTCTTTTTAACTCGGCTAAATGATATTTTGAGCTTTTTACATTATAATAACTTTCTAATGATGGTGTAGCGCTTCCTAATAGGATTCTAGAATTAAAAAGTTGACCTAGAACGATTGCAGTATCTCGCGCATTATATCTAGGTGCAGGATCAAATTGTTTAAAACTTGATTCATGTTCTTCATCTACTATGATCAGGCCTAATTTAGAAAATGGTAGTAATACAGCACTACGTGCACCTATTATCACGTAGGGTTCTTTTGA
This sequence comes from Nonlabens tegetincola, assembly GCF_002117085.1. GTDB lineage: Bacteria > Bacteroidota > Bacteroidia > Flavobacteriales > Flavobacteriaceae > Nonlabens > Nonlabens tegetincola. Next base: position 1,269,557 of record NZ_CP019342.1, read on the forward strand.
AGCTAGAATATGATTCCAGGTTTCTAGTCTCTCGTTAGTAGTATACCTAGAATGATAAACGAGTACTTTGTGTTTAAAGTAATTTTGTAATCTAGAAATTAATTGAGTGGTTAAAGCGATTTCAGGTAGCAAATAAAGCACTTGATTTCCTTTTTCTAATTCTTCAAGTATTAGGCGTACATAAACTTCGGTCTTACCACTTGAAGTTACACCGTGTAATAAAACGGGTTTAGAATTCTCAAATCCTAACTTAATATTATCTATAGCTTTTTGTTGATCTGTGTTTAAAGTTTTTAGTTCACTACCCTTTTCTTTATTTGACTTAACCCTATCAATTCTAAATGCTTCTTGTACAAGAATTTCTTTATCCAATAAGGCTTTGATGGTATTACTAGATGATTGTGAGCGTTCTATTAAAACACTTCTTTTTATAAAGTCACCATATTTAGCCCTAAGCGTAAACAAGGCTAGTATAACATCTTTTTGCTTTGGAGCTCTTTCTAGAGTATTTAAAAGGGTTCTTAAATCATTATCATTAGCATAATTTTCGTGAAGTCGTACAAAATTTTCGGTCTTAGGCTTATATCTTTCTTTTACTTCCTCCTTTAAGGTTAGAATATCCTTTGCTATCAAATTATTGATGATAGGCATCACAGTTTTACGTTCTGTAATGCTTATAATATCTTCTATTTTAAGAACTGCCTTGTTCTCCAGGGCCTCAACGATTAAAAACTCATTATCAGTAAGATCTTCTTGAGAATAGATAGAATCCTCCTTTAAAACCAAGGTGGTTTCAGATTCAAGCAGAAAGGATTTGGGTAATGCTGCTTTCATTACTTGCCCCATACTACACATGTAATACTGGGAAATCCATTTCCATAATTTTAATTGTTCAATCGTAATGATAGGTTCTTCATCTAAGAAAAACTCAATAGATTTTACCTCATATTCAGTTGGGACATCATCAGTATAACCAACAACGATACCGGTTTGTATTTTATTCTTCCCAAAAGGTACTGCCACTCGTATTCCAATTTGCGCTAAATGAAAGGCATCAGAGTTCACCTCATAGGTAAAAATTCGACTTAATGGAAGAGGCAATAGAACCAGTATATATTGTTTCATACAAGATGTAAAGATAAAATTCTTACAGTTAACCTAAGTAAAAAAGAAGCTGTTGACAAACAATGGAAAACAACCTTAAAACTTTTAAGTATTCATTTAGATTATCGTCTAATTTTAAACAAAACTACACTTATGAAAACAAGAGACGCATATTTGGTTGCTCTAAGACCAGAAATACCCAATGCAAAAATTACGGAAGGAATGAGTGCAGATGAGTATTTTCAAAACAAAACATTACGACCAATTTCTAAACTACAACATGACCTATTGATACTTGTTTTTAAAAATTATGTCAAAAAACATAAAAACGTGTTCTATGGGCTTGATGTACCTAAACGTATTGATTATATTGAAAATGCGGTAAATAAAGATCAAAAATTTAGAAACTCATTAAAAGGTATCATAATAGGTCAATTTACAACCGAAGAATATAAAACCTACATCACAAATAGTAGTGCTTTAAATAAAAGAATGATGAATATAGTTAGAGAACGATTGATCAATAGTCTTCAGGAGTTCTCAAATTCTGAGGTCTCACTGTAAGATATACACCATAAAAAAAGCTGACTATCAAAGTCAGCTTTTTTATTTCTAAAAGATGGGTAGCCATTATTCTATAACTAACTTTTGAGAAGTAATAGATGAACCATTACTTACTCTAACGATATAAATACCGCTATTTAAATTAGATATATCGATGGTTTCATCTAATGAACCATTTACGTCGTAGTTTTTACTATAAACTCTTTGTCCTAGCATATCAAACATTTCTACAACAGCTTTTTTACTATCATTTATTGAAGAGGCTAAGATTGTTATAGATGATGTTGCAGGATTTGGGTAGATTTGGAATTCTGTTCCTGCTACTTGAGATGAAGATAAAGTACCTGTATCGGCTCCAGTAATAACCATTGAAAAATCTAACCCATTAGTAGGTAAGTTATTTTTATGATTAACGGTTATCGTATAAGTCCCATTAGGTACATCTATTTCAACTATTTCAACATTATCCACATCGTTTATTCCTTTAGTGGCTGCAATTGCTGGTGATGAAGGGTTAAGTTTCCAAGGGAAATATTCATTTCCGTTAGTATCGGTAAGTTTTAAATCTAAATCATAAACTAATGCTGGAGTAGAATCATCTTCGGGACCATTATTAACAACACCAGCTTCATCTGTCCAAACTATAGCTACTTTAAGAGGTCCATTATGCGACGTAACATTAGATGAATAAAAATTACCATTTTGCAAGTTTAACTCTTTAATAGAGGAATCCGAATTAGTATTTAAAATAACTCTTGCAGCATTTTCTACACTAAAAAATCCCCACCCAAAAGCATAATCCGGACCGGGATTGTTTCCAGCTTCCAAGGTAGTATTTAAAATCAATGCTTTTACGGTAGCAGATTTCATAAAAGCATTAAACTCTATGTTATACAATTGTTGTAATAGCATTATTCCTCCAGAAACCATAGGGGCAGACATCGAAGTTCCTTGACGAATACCGTAACTTGTTCCGCTGGTACTTGTAGTACTACTCACTCCAACCCCTTTCGCAACGATGTCAGGTTTTATTCTACCGTCATCCGCTGGTCCCCATGAACTGAAATTACTCATAGTAATTGAACTTGGTCCCATATATCCATTAATTCCAGCCACTGCTCCAACGGTTACAACGTTTTTTGAGAGAGACCTATCGGTGAGAATATCATAGCCTCGATCACCAGGATTTAAACCATCATTTCGATCATTTCCTGCACTAACCACTGGTAAATAATAAGGATTGGTAAAAGCTATTTCATCAAACTCTCGAGCAGTAAGATCATACTTCCCATATATTTCTTCAGGTGTAAAATTTGTTACCTGAAAACCATAACTATGATTTGATAATAACGCGCCCCTAGAGGCTCTTTGAATCATTTCAGAAGTATCTGAATTAAAATCATATGAAACTAAATCACCTTGAGGAGCAATCCCTCTTCGAGATAAGCTATTGTCCCCTGAACTTATCATAGTACCACCTACATGTGTAGCATGATCGCTAACTGAGGAATTTGACTCACCATATCTTACTCTCCCAAATAAATCAGTATGAGTACGTAGAGTATATCCTCCATCCCATATGTAACCAGTAATTCCTTGACCTTCTACATTTAATCCTAAACTTCCTCCATTATACAATTCATTAGCTCCCATATCAACAGCACCAGTAAAATTCTCGGTAATCGTGTAAACTGGAATTCCTTCAACAACATCAGTTATCATCCTAACATTACCGTCTTCAGTTGTTTCTTTTTGCTTTACATTATGCTCAACAAGGTATTGCTCAACACGTTGTTGCGCTTGCTGCTCTTTTCGTAAAAGTTCTGTATACAATTGATTAATAGCTTGTTTATCATAATCTTTAGTAATTTGAGCACGCTGTTCTGGTGTTTGTGCTATCATTACTTGTGATATACAAGCAATTAAAAGTAAAAAGGAGATTTTTTTCATTTGATTTTTGATATTTGTTGATAATTTAAGAAAACATAATTGGGTTATTAATTGTAACTTAGTTGCTTCTTATATTAAGTTCGCAATTTAATGTATTAATTACATTATTATAAATTGTCCTTAATATTTATCTAACAAAATAAGAGTAATCTTATCACGATTTAATCACAAATAAATATGAAATTCATTGTTTCTAGTTCCTATTTGCAAAAAAACCTTCAATTAATAGGCGGTGTTATAAACAATAATAATACACTACCTATATTAGATAATTTCCTGTTTGAGCTTTCTGGTAACACGTTAAAAGTATCGGCTAGTGATATGGAAACTACCATAATTACTAATTTAGAAGTAGAAAGTGGAGAAGATGGTAATACTGCACTTCCAGCTAAGCTTGTTTTAGACACTCTTAAAACCTTTCCTGAACAACCCTTAACCTTTCATGCAGAAGATCAAAAAATGACTATCAGCCATGACAAAGGAAAGTCTGAAATAGCCTGTGCTAGCGCCGATGAATTCCCTAAAGCTGTTTCATTAGAAGACCCTTCTAAAACAGTTGTTATGGGCGATACATTAGCCACTGCCATAAACAAAACATTATTTGCAACTGGAAACGATGATTTGAGACCTGTTATGAGTGGTGTGTTCTTTCAATTCAACAATGAAAGCTTGACATTTGTAGCTACTGATGCTCATAAACTTGTTCGTTATAGAAGAGAAGATCTAAAAGCTGATCAAACAGCAGAATTTATAATGCCTAAGAAACCATTGAATCTTTTAAAGTCAATGTTAATGGGTAATGAATCTGAAGTGGATATTGAATACAACGACAGTAATGCACAGTTTAGCTTTGAAAACACTACAGTCATTTGTCGATTAATAGATGGTAAATATCCAAATTACGAAGCTGTTATCCCTAAAGAAAACCCTAATCGTTTAACTATATCAAGAACTCAATTCTTGAACTCTGTAAGACGTGTAAGTATATTTTCCAACAAAACAACGCACCAAATTAGACTTAAAATGGCTGGTGCCGAACTTAATATAAGTGCCGAAGATCTCGATTTCTCAAATAAAGCCGATGAGCGCCTTACTTGTGATTACCAAGGCGATGATATGCAAATAGGATTCAACAGTAGATTTTTAATAGAAATGCTTAATAATCTAAACTGTGAAGAAGTATCTCTCGAAATGAGCTTACCTAATCGAGCAGGTATTTTGACACCATTAGACGGACTGGATGACGGTGAACAAGTAACCATGCTGGTTATGCCAGTAATGCTTAATCAATAGTAATCAAACATAAAAAATCCCGCAGTTGCGGGATTTTTTATTTCAATAAGATAAGGTGATTAGGCATGTTGCTCTTCATGCTTACCTTCCATTACCTCTTCGACTAATTTGTCATTAAAAGCGTCAAGATCATCTGGAGTTCTACTGGTCGTAAATCCTTCATCTACTACAACCTCTTCATCTACCCAGTTTGCTCCTGCATTTTCTAAATCTTTGCGCAATGATGGATAGCTTGTCAATTTTCTTCCATTTACCACTCCTGCATCGATTAACGGTTGTACACCATGACAAATCGCACTTACTGGTTTTTTTTGTTCAAAAAATGTCTGAATAAATTTTATAGCGTCTTCATTCATTCTTAACTGATCTGGATTTATAACACCACCAGGTAACATGAGTGAATGATAATCACTCGCATTTACTTCTGATAGAGTTTTGTCAACCTTATAACTCTCAGACCAATTACCATCTGCCCATGCTTTAATCTCTCCTGATTTAGGACTTACAATGTCTACTTGTACACCTGCATTTTCTAGCGCTTGTTTAGGACTAGTTAATTCTATTTCTTCAAAGCCATCTGTGGCCAAAATTGCAACTTTCTTCATTTTTTTTGTTTTTTTAGTTGTTACAAAGTTGGCAATAGCATATGGTTATTTACACTAAGAGCCTGCTAAAATTGCTTTAGCAGACTCTTAAAATATATTGATTTACAATAATTTATGTTAATTACGCTTTCGCGAAAGCATAATTATTAAAATCTAATTATAAATCTTGAAAAACTTTGTGCAGTAAACGCTTTTTATCATTAATACTTTCCTCTAGACTTATCATAGTCTCAGTGCGACTCACTCCATCTATGTCATCTAGTTGAAATATGATACGTTTTGCATGGGTAGTATCTTTGGCTCTTATTTTACAGAAAATATTAAATTTTCCTGTAGTAATATGTGCTACGGTAACAAAAGGAATCTCCTTTATCCTACTCAACACAAATTGTGTAAGGCTCGTTTTTTCCAAATAAACTCCTATATAAGCGATAAAGGTGTAACCTAACTGATGGTAATCAACAGTTAAAGAAGAACCCTTTATAATACCCGATTCTTCCATTTTCTTTACTCTTACATGTACGGTTCCAGCTGATATGTTTAATCTTTTTGCTATATCCGTAAATGGAGTTCTAGTGTTTTCAATTAAAACATCAAGGATTTGCTTGTCTATTTCGTCTATTTTAGCCATTTTATTAGTCTAACGTTATTCTTTTCAGGCAAAATTAATAGAAACAATACAAATATTCTTTCAAAATGGAGTTTTTGTTAAATAATTATCAAATTTTTAATATCTAAAACTTCAGATTTAACGATATTATTTTCGTCAATCTTCAAATCTTCAGGAAGTTGACCATCAACATCCATTATCCTATGTGCATTGCGCACCGTTTCTGGATTAATATCATTAACTCGCGGCAAGAGAATTAGTCGACCTTCTTCCAAAACCTCTTTATACATTAAGGATGTAAATACTGTTTTATCGTCTTGTTCATAGCGTAATACAATATCACAAAAGGTTTTAGAAATTTGAGGGATAGACAAATATGATTCAACTAGTTGATTATCTGATGTATTTTCTTTTTCATACAGTGATTGTAAAGCTGTAAGTATGGCTTTCTTAATAATACCGGTTATTTCATCTCTATGATAATCTAATCCGGCATGTCCGGCCTCAAAAAGCACGGTAGGAATATTTCTTGACGTTAAATAATCGCCAAAACAATTCTCATTAAAATCATCAGAATATCTGCAGATGGCAGTATTTAAATCTGGTTGTAGTTGAGAATAAATAGAATTAATAACTTTTACAGCTTTTAGCCTAGCTGTATTAAACGACTTTTCATGATTCGAGGCAGGTGCCAAAAAAGATAATTGACATGGTTTACCGCCATCTTCAGTACCAAATATGGTGCGCTGCCCGTGTAAATTAAAGGCCATGTCGGGTTTTATAAGCTCAAGTTGTTCAAAGAAAACCATGGTTTCTGGTTGATCCTTTAAAACAGCATTTCTATTTAAATCAACTTTATTGGCATTTTCTCTTGTCCAATTGTCAGCACCATCTGGATTCAAAATAGGAATAATATACAATTCTATTTTATCCAACAATGGTTTAAAATCATCCTGATCTATCAAATCCAACAAGGCTCTTGTCGTTGTAGATTCATTACCGTGCATTTGAGACCACATAAAAACCTTAATGGAACCTGACCCAGCTTGAAGTAAATAAATAGGTTTTTTAAGTACAGAATATCCAATGGTTTTTAAAGAAAAGGGAGAAGATTCTTTACGCACAATACGATCGAGTTCTTGTTGGAACAATTCATATTTATAGTATCTAGTTAACAATGTATACAGCTTTTAAAGATTGTATCAAAAGTAAGCATCAAACAGTTTACATAAGTAAAAACAGGCTTCTTTACATATGTAAACAATTCGATTACACAATTGTAAACAAGTAATATCTAATTGTCTTTTACATTTGTAAACTAATAATCATTTTCAGATGTATAAATGCTTCTATTTTTCGTTACAATGATTTAAAATGTATTTATACTATTGTTTACTAGTTATTTATGCGTATTTATATAAAGTTTTAATTCAATATTTGACTTATGATTTTAATAGAATGTGATAATTAATTTCTTTTGTTTACATTTGTATAATCTAAATCTTTAATAAGATTGTTTACAATTGTAACAAATGAGTGACCCGACAAGTATTGCTGAAAGAATTAAAGAGATTATTGAAAAAAATGATCTTACAGCTTCAACTTTTGCAGAGAAAATCAATGTAGGTCGTAGCAGTATCTCGCATATATTATCTGGAAGAAACAAACCTAGTTTGGATTTCATTCTAAACGTTATGAAAGAATTTCCCGATGTAGATTTATACTGGTTGATGAATGGACAGAAAGCCAAAGCTTCCAAAGAGATCAAATCAACCTCTGCTCCCATTATTAATAATTCTCTTTTTGATCAGGACGTAGTAAAAGAACAATCTGTTCCAAAGGATGAAGAAAAGAATGAAATAACTCCTTTACCATCTCAAGTCAATTCACAAAAATTAGGGAAAAATATACAAAAGGTAATTTTGCTTTTTTCTGATGGAAGTTTTGAGAGTTACGAACCCTAAGATTTTTTTAAGATAACTGGGTAGTATTTTTGAATTATGAAAAAACTCATTTATTACATTCCTCTTCTATTACTCTTTTCAGCTTGTTATGAAAACCAAGTAGACTGTGAATCATTTAAAGAAGGTACCTTCATATGGGAACAAGAATCTGGTGGAAAAAAATTTAAAACTGAATTCACCAGAATGGGAAATTTGCAAATTGAAAAATTTGAAAATGAAATAGACAGTTCTCGCGTTGAATGGATAAATGATTGTGAATGGCGTATAATTCCTATTAATCCAGATTCAAACGCCGATTCTCGAGCTTATCTTTTTAAAATATTGAACACATCAAAAGATTCTTATACCTTTGAATTTAAACAATCTGGTCGTGAACAAGTATATTCAGGAACAGCTACTAAAATCAAATAAAACCCATCATGTTTGAAATCTTCCAATCTGCCGATGCCTGGATGGCATTATTAACCTTAACCTTTCTTGAAATAGTACTAGGAATTGATAATATCATTTTCATCTCACTAGCTTCTGAAAAACTACCAGACGACAAACGTAAAAAGGCAACCAATATTGGATTAATCCTTGCCATGGCATTACGTATCGTATTACTTTTTGGAATAAGTATTCTTATTTCATTACAAAGTAGCTGGTTTACCTTTGATTATGGCTGGATATCAGGAGCCGTTACGGGACAGTCTTTAATTTTATTTGCTGGTGGTGTTTTCCTTTTATATAAGGCCACACAAGAAATTTATGAAAAAGTAGAAGACATAGGACACGATCAACGTGAACTTAAAAAGAAAAGAACTGATACATTAAGTAAAGTAATCTTTGAGATTACAATGATTAATATCGTTTTCTCATTTGATAGTATTCTGACCGCAGTAGGAATGACTAGTGGATTAAGTGACGATCCCGATGGGGCTTTAATTCTTATGATAATTGCCGTTGTGCTTTCAGTAATTATAATGCTTCTTTTTGCACATCCAGTAGGTAAATTTGTAAACAAGCATCCATCGGTTCAAGTGCTAGGCCTGGCATTTTTATTACTCATAGGATTTATGCTTATTGCAGAAGGTGCTCATATGGCCGATCTTGTCGTGTTCGGTAATGAGAGTGGAGTAATTCCTAAAGGATATTTATACTTTGCCATTTTCTTTTCCATGTTTGTTGAGTTTCTTAATTTCAAATTACGCAGTAAATCAATTAAGAAAAAGAAAACAACCGATCTTCTGGAAGACGATGAAGTGATTAAATAAGTAGTAAGAAATAAAAAACGGGCTCTAGGCCCGTTTTTTATTGTTTATTTTTTAGCAATTCGTTTTGCTCCTTCATCAAAAGTTTAAGATCATTAAGAAGTTCAATATTTTTAGGAGTTGATACTTGTTTTTCTTCAGGGTTGTGCGACTTGTTTCTCAGTTTATTCAACATCTTAATTACAAAAAACACAGTAATACCAATTACCAAAAAATCAATACACACTTCAAATAGTTCGCCGTAGTAGATAGCTATTTCACTAGTTTCCTTGCCAGCTCCGTTAGTAGCTGCAGCTTTTAACACATATTTCTTGTCCTCGAAATTCAATCCATCGGTCAAATAAGCTAGTGGTGGCAATGCAACCTTTTTAACTAGGGTTTGAACTACATTATTAAAGGCAGTTCCTATTATAATTCCCACGGCCATATCGACCATGTTGCCTTTAATGGCAAACTCTTTAAATTCATCAATTATTTTCATCGGCTAGTAGGTTGCTATATTGGTTTTTTAATTTTCTTATTTTGGGATCTATTATGACTTGACAGTAACCTTGTTCCCTATTGTTTTTATAATAATCCTGGTGATAATCCTCGGCTGGATAAAAATCGGTTGCCGGTTCGACTTTTGTCACTATGGGATCTGGGTAAGTTCCATCATTATTTAATTGTTCTATATAGTTTTCGGCGATTTGTTTTTGATTTTCATCCAGGTAAAATACGGCGCTCCTGTAATGTTCACCTACATCATAACCTTGTCTGTTTAATGTTGTAGGATCATGAGTTGCCATGTGTATTTTCAATAACGTTAAGTAATCAATTGTATCTGGGTCATAGCTTACAAGTATAGATTCTGCATGGCCTGTGCGACCTTGAACTACTTCCCTATACGGTGGATTTTTTATATGACCACCACAAAATCCAGATACCACCTTCTCTACTCCTTTTAATTTTTGGAATACCGCTTCAGTACACCAAAAACAACCACCTGCAAAAATCGCTTCCTCCATTTTTTTTACAGCAAGTTACTCACAATCCTTATATATGGCTGCATATTAACAAGTCTTTAAAATAATTAATGGATTCTGCGACTAGTTTTGCGATTAGACATGAAAAAATACCTCATTTATACTATTATAATAGTTTTTGTAAGTTCCGCTTTCGCGAAAGCGTACTCACAAGAAACCCTAGATACATTAAAAATTCCTCGTAAAAAGTACCGAGCAACACGTATATATGATGCTCCTAAAATTGACGGTAAACCTTTTGAAAAACAATGGGAAGGCGTGACTACTGGAGCTAATTTTGTTATGGTGGAACCTGTAAATCTACAGCCTGAAAGACAAAATTATCGTACCGAATTCAAAATTGCCTATGACGATGAAGCGGTTTATGTGGCTGGTTTTATGTATGACGAGAATCCTGAGGAAATATTGAGACAATTTTCCCAGAGAGATCAAATAAATGTTCAGGCAGACTTATTTTCTATTTGGATAAATACCTACAATAACGGTATAGATCAAACTCGATTTTATGCGACCAGTGCCAATGCGCTAGGTGATGCTAGATCGACAAATGGTGGAGAAGATTTTAGCTTTAATGTTGTTTTTTTAAGTGAAACCAGTATTGACGATAATGGCTGGTATGTTGAAATGAAAATACCTTACCGCACCTTAAGGTTTCCTGAAGTAAATGTTCAAGATTGGAGTTTCAATATTTTTAGAAGAATTAGGCATTTGAATGAGGACTACAGTTACAATCCTATTAATATTACTGAAGGAAACGTAAATCAATATGACGCGTTACTTACTGGTATTGAAGACATTGATCCACCATTACGATTAAACTTATACCCTTTTGTAAGTACCCAAAGCGACTGGAACAAGCTTCAGTCAGAAACTGTCTTCAACGCTGGTATGGATATAAAGTATGGAATTAATGATGCTTTTACCCTAGATGCTACATTAATACCTGACTTTGGCCAGGCTGCATTTGATAGAGTAGTTTTGAATTTAGGACCGTTTGAACAAGTTTTTGGAGAAAACAGACAATTTTTTATTGAAGGAACAGAACTCTTTAGAAAAGGAGATATTTTCTTTTCACGTCGTATAGGACAACGTCCTACGCAAAGAGGTAATTTGGGACTTGAACCAGATGAAACAGTAGTAGAAAATCCAAGATCTGCCGATCTATTAAATGCAATTAAAGTTTCTGGTCGAACTTCCAAAGGACTAGGTATAGGTGTACTTAATGCTATTACAGGACCAACTGATGCTATTATTGAAGATTCTAATACAGGTGATATAAGAGAAGTAAGAACTGAACCTCTTGTGAATTACAATGTACTGGTTCTTGATCAAACCTATGGAAATAATAGCGCAGTTTCACTTACTAATGCATCTACCTTGCGAGATGGTAGTTTTACTGATGCTAATGCCACAGCTATTGAAGTAACTCATAACAATAATCAAAATACAGTACGTTATTTTGGTCGTGCACGCATGACCAATCGTTTTTTAAGCGACGATACATCTACTGGATTTTCAACCAGCGCAGTTGTTCAAAAAATTACAGGAAACTGGAGACCTAGAATTGAACATTATTTTGCCGATACTACATTTGATCCAAATGACCTCGGACAACAATTTAGAAACAACTATAATAATTTCTCATTTGAGTTAGAATATAATAGATTCTTACCTCAAGGTATTTTTAATAATTGGAATATTGAACTAGACATAGATCACAATAGAGCCTATAACCCTGGAATTCATACAGGTAGTAGATTTAATATCAATCCATTTTTCTTTACTAAAGAGCGTTTTGCATTTGGTGCAAATTTCACCTACGCTACAGAAAGTAAGGATCTTTTTGAAAGCAGAATTGATGGATTGTTTACCAACTATCCAGCTCGTTTTTTTATGGGTGGTTTTATTTCTAGCGATTATCGTAAAAAGCTGGCAATTGATGCTAATGCAGGAATTAATGAACGTTTGAATGACGAGCAGCTTAGTTACGATTTTTCTATTTCTCCTCGTTATAGATTTTCTGATAAATTTTTACTGGTTTATAGGATAAATTGGTTTAAAAATGATGGCCGTTTAAGTTACGTTACCCTTTTAAATGATGGTAATGGTACACGCAGTATTTTTAGTAGACGTTATGACCACAGTGTAGAAAATACGCTTACCGGTAATTTAAATCTTAGCAATCGATTGGCATTAAATCTAACATTTAGAAACTTTTGGCAACGATCAGATTTTGCCGAAGATTTACAAGAACTGCAGGCAAGTGGCGATACCGCACCTTCAACCTTTAGACTAGACGAGGAAGACAATCCAGATAGAGATTTTAATGTTTGGAATCTAGATTTAAGTTTCAGATACAGGTTTGCTCCAGGTAGTGAAGTGAGTATTTTATACCGTAATAGGCTTAATAATGTTGAACAACAAGCACAATTAGGATTCAATGAAAGCTTTGACAATTTATTAAAAGAAGATTTTAATCACACCATATCAGTTAGGTTATCTTATTTCCTTGACTTTAATAAAGCGATACAAGTGATCAACAAAAATGCTTAAAGCGTTACATTTGTTGTACTATGATTGAAGCAAGAAATATTCAAAAAACTTTTGGAGACCTAAAAGTACTCAAGGGTGTTGATCTTACTATAGAAAAAGGTGAAATTGTAAGTGTTGTAGGTAGTTCTGGAGCTGGTAAAACCACATTACTACATATATTAGGAACGCTAGAGCAACCTGATAAAAATAAGAACACCTCTTTACATATAAATGGCACCGATATTCTAAAACTATCTAGCAATCAATTGAGTAAATTTAGAAATGAGCAATTAGGATTTATATTTCAATTTCATCAATTGTTACCCGAATTTACTGCTATCGAAAATGTATGTATTCCAGCATTTATCAAAAAAACAAGTAAAAAAACAGCCGAGAAAAGAGCTCAAGAATTATTGGAATATTTACAATTAAGCGATCGACTACATCATAAACCTGGTGAATTATCTGGTGGAGAACAGCAACGTGTAGCGGTTGCTCGTGCATTGATGAATAGTCCCGAAGTCATTTTTGCCGATGAGCCCACAGGAAATTTAGATACATCAACTGCAGATAATCTACATCAATTAATTTTAAGTTTACGAGAAGAATTTCAACAAACCTTTGTAATCGTAACACATAATCAGGAGCTCGCAGATCTGGCTGACAGAAAGTTAACCATGAGCGATGGACGTTTTTTAAATGAATAAAAAAGAGCTTAAAGAATTCTTAGATAAAAAAGTAGAACAATATAATGTTCCTGACTTTATACCTCTTGATCCTATTAAAATACCCCATCAATTCTCTGATAAAAAAGACATTGAGATCGCAGGATTTTTAACTGCTACTATTGCCTGGGGAAATCGCAAGTCTATTTTAAACAACGCAAATAAAATGATGCAACTGCTCGATAATTCTCCGGCAGATTTCATTAAAAACTTTGAAGAAGCAGATTTAAAATCGATTACAAACTTTGTCCATAGAACCTTTAATAGTGAAGATTTGAAAACTTTCTTGAGAGCCTTGCAACGTTTTGAAAATGAATACGGTGGTTTAGAGTTCGCTTTCGCGAAAGCGTTAAAATCTTCCACCAACCTTCTAGAAGCTATTTCCTTGTTTAAACATGATTTTTTTCAAATTGAACATTTAAATCGAACACAAAAACACGTGAGCGACCCTATAAAAGGCAGTGCAGCCAAAAGAATTTTAATGTTTTTACGTTGGATGGTAAGAAAAGATAACGCTGGTGTGGATTTAGGCATTTGGAACGAAATACAAGCGCGAGACCTATATTTACCATTAGACGTTCATACTGGGAATATAAGTAGGCAACTTAATTTGTTAACTCGTAAACAAAACGATGCTAAATCGGTGATTGAAATCACAAATGCGTTGAGAAAATTTGACCCAACAGATCCTATAAAATATGATTTTGCGCTATTTGGATTAGGAGTGTTTAAAGAATTGTAATTTTATTACAATAAGAACAAACAAAATATTTGGTTATCTTTTCTTGTTAATAGAAAACTAATGAAACTTATTGTTGTACCTTTACTTAGTTTTTTTAAACAAATAACCTGATGGCACTAGCACCACTACACACCGACGAGAAAGCAAGAATAGAGGTGCTTAAATCGTATCACATTGATCCTAGCAAGCAAAAGGATCTTGATGAACTTACAGAATTAGCTTGTAAACTGACCGATGTTCCTAAAAGTTTGATAAGCATTGTTGACAAAGACGAAGTTTGGTTTAAATCACAACATGGCTTACAACTTAATTCTTCTCCTAGAGAGCTGAGCTTTTGTTCTCATGCAATCAATTCGAATCAAGAAGTATTTCTTATAGAAGACACAAGAAAAGAGCCAGAATTTGCAGATCATCCATTTGTAAAAGCGGCAGATCCTCTCATTTTTTATGCTGGAGTACCGTTAAGAGATGAAAACGGTTTGCCATTTGGAACTATTTGTGTTTTAGATAATGTTCCTCATAAATTTAGCGATGAGCAACGTAAAAACTTACTAATGGTTGCTGATCTTGCTCAAAGACAATTTGAATTAAAACGAGCTAATTTAAAATTAAAAGAAAAAGCAAGACAATTACAGGAAAATAATAAAATGCTTGAAAATTTTGCACACACTGTATCGCATGATTTAAAAATGCCTTTGGCTAATATAATCATGACTAGTGATATGCTTAAAGCTTCATTGAATGGCAAGTTGAATGATAAGGATTCTCAATACCTTTCTGGAATGAAGGAGGCTGCTTTTTCAATGAGTGATTACATTGAAAATATATTAAATCACTATGAAAGTGAGCAGTTGATTATTAATACTCAAGACGAGATTGATATTTATAGCTTGCTTGAGGATATAGAGGATATGATCGGGCAACGAGAGGATTTTAACTTTAAAATGCCTGAGAAAAATTTGCAGTTAAAGTGTGATAGTTCGGCCCTACGACAAATTCTACTCAATTTGATAGGAAATAGTATCAAGTATAATGATAAGGACCTTATTGAAGTTAAAATTGAAACTAAAGAGACTCCAAAATTTTATTGGATAAGTGTAGAAGATAATGGCGTGGGAATACCTGACGACAAAAAAGATAAAATATTTGAGTTATTTACTACACTAAACACTGCCGATAGAGCAGGTAAAAAAGGTCATGGTATAGGACTTTCTACTGTAAAAATTTTAGTAGATAAAATGGGTGGTGTTATTAAATGTAGATCAAAAGTCAATGAAGGAACTACATTTACCTTTTCGATAAAAAATAAAGTAATATAGAACAAGATATTTATTTTGGTTTGAGGTAAAGAATTATCTTTGAACTAAGGTTATAATGAATGGTATTTAAAAATCCTACACTACTCTGGGCACTTTTATTTTTAGCAATACCTATTCTTGTTCATTTATTTCAGTTAAGAAGGTTTAAAAAAGTGGCTTTTACAAATGTTGCCTTTCTCAAACCATTAATTTCTCAGACGCGTAAAAGTCGCACCATTAAAAAATGGCTTACCTTATTAACGAGGCTATGCGCTGTTGCTTGTATTGTCCTTGCTTTTGCACAACCATTTATACCTGGAAGCAAAACGGCTATTAAAGAAAAAGAAACTTCTATATACTTAGACAACTCATTTTCTATGCAACGAGAGGCAGCTAATGGTAGTTTATTACAACAAAGTGTTCAACAGCTTATAGAAACTATTCCTAGCTCAAAATCTTTTAATTTAATTACAAATGACAGTGAATTCAAGAATGTTACTTTAAAAGAAGTAAAAAATAATTTACTAGACCTTAATTACTCCAAAAATCATTTGATATAAATCAAGCTTTACTCAAAGCGAATAGCCTTTTTAGTGATAAAAAGAATGTAAAGGAGATCATATTAATCTCTGACTTTCAAAAATTGAATGAAGAACCTTTAGACACGTCAAAATTATCATCTGTAAGGATTATTCAGGTAAATGCCCCAGATAAAATTAATATTGCAATTGATAGCGCGTTTATTTTTAAGGAAACTGGTATAAATAAAGAACTTAAGGTTCTATTATCTTCAAGTTCACCTATTGAGAACGCTATTTCCATAGCTCTAAATCATAAAGGAAAACTTATTGCAAAAACATCCGTTGAGTTTGAAAACAAAAAAGCGATAGCTCAATTCAATTATACTCTTGGTGAACCTATAACAGGTCAACTTAATATTCAGTCAAATGATTTAGAATTTGATAATACGTTGTATATAAGTGAACAAGAAAAGCAACGTGTCAATATTCTTGCAATTAATAATGAAAAGGATGATTTTCTTAAAAAGCTATACAAGGGTGATGAGTTCAATCTAACAAGTGTTAATTTAAATCAACTTAATTATAATCTTATACCCGATCAAAATCTGATAATATTAAATGAACTAGACGACTTCTCTAGTGAATTAGAATCTGCATTGAGACGTTTTAAATCAAATGGAGGAAAATTGGTACTAATTCCTAGTTCAGAAATGACAACTGCTTTTTTAGGTATTACTCCTTTAGGCCAGCAAGTAAATGCAGACAAGAAAATTACAAATATCAATTTTGAGCATCCTTTATTTAAAGGAGTTTTTAATAAAAGAGTTTCAAATTTTCAATACCCAACGGTTTCAAAAGTTATTTTACCCTCAAAACCTGTTCCTTCCATTTTAACGTATGAGGATAATTCTTCCTTTTTGTACGAGGACAACGGCACCTATATTTTTACTTCTAGCTTAAATGAGTCCATTTCAAATTTTAAAAGCTCACCTCTTATTGTTCCCATATTTTACAATTTTGCACTAAGTAGTTTGTCACCTGGACGACTGTTTTACAAAACAAATCAATCGGATAAAATCACTATTCCTGTAAATGTAAAACAGGATGAGATTGTTACTATAAGTAATCAAGAAATCGAAGTAATTCCTCTTCAAAAGGCTTTTAGTAATAAAGTAGAAATTCAAACTGATGGGATTGACTTATCCGCAGGAAATTATACTCTAAGTTACTCAGGTGTTGCTGTTGGAAATATTAGTTTTAATGATGATAGATTAGAAAATAAACAAAGTTTTTACGAATTACAATCTTTAGATACCTACAGCTCTGTCAAAGATTTAATGAGTCAATTAAGCAGCGAGGAAAATATAACCTCATTATGGCAATGGTTCGTATGTGGTGCATTACTTTTCTTTTTACTTGAAACCTTGATATTAAAATATTTGAAATGATACTGATAAAGCAAGCAAAAATTCTTGATGAATATTCTGATCATCATGACACAATTCAAGATATTCTTATTGAAGATGGAATTATAAAAAAATA
This sequence comes from Nonlabens tegetincola, assembly GCF_002117085.1. Classification (GTDB taxonomy): domain Bacteria; phylum Bacteroidota; class Bacteroidia; order Flavobacteriales; family Flavobacteriaceae; genus Nonlabens; species Nonlabens tegetincola. The sequence goes on from NZ_CP019342.1 coordinate 1,287,285, forward strand.
GCTTCTAATATTAGTGAAGATCAACAAATTGAACATATCATAAACGTTGAAGGATTACACATTTCTATAGGCTGGATAGATAGTAGTGTATGTTCTGGTGAACCTGGTTTTGAAGAAAGACAAACGCTTAAAAACCTTGTAAATGCAGCATCAATTGGTGGTTTCACAACAGTATTACTTAACCCTAATAATCAACCTAATCCAGAAGAAGGGTCGCAAGTTAAATCCTTGAAAAACTACTTGAATGATCAGCCAGTAGATCTTATACCTATTGGATCTTTGACCTTATCTCAAAAAGGTGAACATCTAGCAGAACTATATGATATGAAAGAAACTGGTGCAGCAGGGTTCTATGACTTTAAAAAATCAATAACCAATGCCAACTTGATGAAAGTTGCTCTTCAATATAGTACAGGATTTAATGCTGTGATACAATCATACCCTGAAAATTCAGACCTAGCAGGAAAAGGTATGGTAAATGAAGATTCTACAACAGCCCTATTAGGTTTAAAGTCTAAACCAGCCATGGCCGAAACCGTTCAAGTGGCTCGAGATCTTCAAATTCTATCCTATACGGGTGGATTGCTCCACTTTCCAACGGTCAGTCTATCTGAGAGTGTAAATTTGATTGATGAAGCACGCAGTCAGGGATTATCGGCTTCTTGTAGTGTAAGTATTAATAATCTTCTTTTAGACAGTCAAAGTTTATTAGGCTTTGAAGCTAATTTCAAATTAGATCCACCACTGCGTAATGAAGAAGAAAAACTAGCACTACTCCAAGATGTAAAATCAGGTAAGGTACAAATGGTTACATCTGATCATATACCACTAGATATTGAGCATAAAAAACTAGAATTTGATCGAGCTAAATCGGGTGCTACGGCTATAGAAGTAACATTTAAAGCATTAAACGCTGTCGTTGATACCTATACTAGTGTAAAACTTCTCACTGGAGCTTATGATGTTTTTCCAATAGAGCGACCTCGAATAAAAGCGAATCAAAAAGCAGTAATAACGATGTTCACAGATTCAGAAAACGATACAATAACTAGCACCGACCTAGTTTCAACATCAAAGAATTGTGCTTTATTGGGATGTAAAACGCGTGGTCGCGTTTTAGGAATAATTAATGGTAAAAAAATAAAAATATATGAGTAATCCTCCTGGAAAAGGCCTTGCTATACTAGGCTATTGTAGTGTGTTTGGCCTATTTATACATATCTTCTTGTTCATAGCAATTTTAGGAACTGCCATATTACTGAACAATGATAAAGGTCAACAATTTGCTGCCTTTCATTTACGACAAATGTTTGGTATAGGAATAGTTGCAATTTTAATTAACGCTTTTACACCTATAATAGAACAGGGCTGGCTTGCACTACTTATCATTTCGCTTATTGTACTTGTAGCGGTTTTAGGCTTATTGAGCGCATTGCGCAATCAAATGATAGCCTTGCCTTTTATCGGTGATTACTTTCAAAAATGGTTCAGTTTTATAAAATAATATGACAAATACTTCTCTTTCCATCAAACATATAATACGTCCAGCAATTCAAGAAAATGCTCCTTTACTCCTATTACTTCATGGATACGGTAGTAATGAGGAAGATTTATTTTCCTTTTCTTCCGAAATAGATCCTAACATCTTTGTGGTGAGTGCCAGAGCTCCTTATGAAATCCCACCTTATGGTGCAGCATGGTACGCCATTAATTTTGATGCAGCAGGAGGAAAATTTAGTGATCTCGATCAAGCAAAATCAAGCATGGAATTGTTAGATACATTTATAGAAGAGCTTAAGAATTTCTATCCTATAGATCCTAATAACATTAATTTACTTGGGTTTAGTCAAGGTGCTATTTTATCTTATGCGTTAAGTTTTAAACATTTGGGAATGTTTAATAATGTGGTTGCAATGAGTGGCTACTTAAATAAAGAGCTTATTGAAAATGAGGAAGATGTGGTGGCACGCTTTCGCGAAAGCGTAAAAAAGACCAATTATTTTATCTCTCACGGAACTATGGATCAAGTAATACCGCTGGATTGGGCCAGTGAAGCTCCTAAATTCATGAGTGAATTAAAAGCTGATTATTTATATAAAAATTATCCAATAGGACATGGAGTTTCTAGAGATAATTTTTACGATATGAAGGAATGGTTAGAAAAACGCATCTTTTAGCCACGGTTTTTGGTATATAAAACTGTCTCAATGGTTTCAAACGTTACTTCCTGATCTTGATCAATTTCATATTTAAGTAAAACATCACCCCATTGATCACCATCAGTAAAATTAGCTGCTATCCATTTATGGTTTAGGGTTTGTATTTGGTCAATAGCAAATCCTCGATTGGCTCCAATGTAAGGGATCAAAGGGTTACCACCATCTTTAATATTGAGTTCTAGTAATTTATCATAAAGTAATGCTTCAACTTGTGAACTTGTAAGATTGTATTTAAGAAAATAATTTTCGGCTTCAGGATTGCCTTTTATCGTGATAAAGTCGGCTATGGCAATTTGGGCCTGAACTGTTTCTAGCTTTTCTTCTTGTTTATCAGCTTCCTTTTTTAGTTCCACTATTTTTTGTTCTAGCTGGGTTTGATATTTTCTACCGTTTACATAAAAAATAAGAGCTATAAGTGAAGCAAAAATGAATAAATAGAGATAGAGATTCTTTTTCATAGATCAAGTCGTAATTTCTAAGTTATCGTAAGCAAGGTACACATTATCTGGTAATGTGGGCTCTACTTCGGCATGAAAACCAAGATGATGACTTATGTGAGTAAAATAGGTTCTTTGTGGCGATATTTTATTAATTAACTCCAAAGCTTCATCCAAATTAAGATGCGTATTATGAGGTTCGTGACGAAGCATATTAATTACAAGAATATCTAAGTTTTCCAATTTTTTTAATTCTTTATCGGTAATGGTTTTTACATCGGTCATATAGGCAACATCATTAATTCTAAAGCCATGAACTGGAATGTAACCATGATCTGCAAGAACAGGAGTTACCCTAATCCCTTTAACTTCAAACTCGTCTTTATCAAATTCATGAACATCTAGTGTAGCTACACCAGGATATTTATTGACGGTTTCAAACATGTAGGAAAAGCGTTGTTGTAAGGCCAGGTGTACACGATGAGTCATGTAACAATCAAGGTCACCTTGCCTGAAGTAAAATGGCCTTAAGTCATCTAGACCTGCTGTATGATCTGCGTGCTCGTGAGTAAAAAGTACAGCATCAATTTCAGTTACTTTATTAGTTAGCATTTGTTGTCTAAAGTCTGGACCTACATCAATGATAAATCTTTTTCCTTCTGTCTCGATCATAGCGCTCACGCGCAATCTTTTGTCTCTAGGGTCATCACTTAAACATACTGGATGTGTACTTCCTATTACGGGAATTCCTTGTGATGTACCTGAGCCTAATATGGTAATTTTCGTTTTCATAATTTGGCTTAAAATTAGAGATAATTTTTTTGAGTACTACTGTGGTTTCATACCTTTGTACTAACAGATTTGTAACCGTACTAATATGCCTAGCAGTTTACCTGGAGATCAGGATTTTGAATCCATCCCATCGTTAAAGAATAAAGCCTTAAGAATAAATCTTAACAAAAACATCTACGGAACTTTTGCCGAAATAGGTGCTGGTCAAGAAACAGTTCGCCATTTTTTTAGATCTGGTGGCGCTAGTGGAACTATTGCAAAAGCTATGAGTGCTTATGATAAAGACTTCTCTGATGCTGTTTATGGTATTCAGGATGATGGTCGTTACGTAACCGAGGCTAGATTGCAACGTATGTTGGAATACGAAACAGAGCTTATTGAGGATCGTTTATCTAGAGAAAAGCATCCTGAGAAAATGTTTTTCACCTATGCTAATACAGTTGCAACCATAGACTTTGCAAAAAAATATCTAGGTCATGGTTGGGTTGGTATTAAATTTCAAGCTTCGCCTGGTGAGGAATATTCAAAGATTATTCTGCACGTAAGGTTTAAGGAACGTGATGCTAGACTACAACAAATTACTTTAGGTATATTAGGAACTAATCTTATTTATGGTGCCTTCTATAAATATGATCAGCCTAAAAAATTATTGAAATACCTATACGATCACATTGATATGGATAAAATTGAAATTGATATGATCAATTTCTCTGGTCCTAGATTTGAAAATGTAGACAACCGTTTGATGAGTTTACAGCTTATCAAAAACGGAATGACGGAGGCTGTTGTTTTTGGACCAGATGGTAATAACATTCTAGCTGCCCGCATACTTTATAAGAAAAATGTACTTTGTTTACGAGGTTCGTTCCGACCAGTGACCAAAGTAAATATGGATATGTATGAAACTGCAAAAAAACGCTTTATACAATCTGGAACAGTAACTGAAGAAAAGCTACAAACTTTATTTGAAATCACCCTTTCCAATCTTAAAGCTAGTGGTGAGATTGATGAAGAAGACTTCTTACATAGAGCAGAATTGCTTTGTTCACTAGGACACACAGTACTCATTTCAAACTTCAAAGAATATTACCGATTAGTAGAATATCTTAATAATTATACCAAAGCTAGAATTGGACTAGTTATGGGTGTGAATAATCTGGTCGATATTTTTGACACCAAATATTATACTCATTTAAGTGGTGGAATTCTAGAAGCTTTTGGTAAATTATTCTTTAAGGATTTAAGAGTCTATCTATATCCAATGAAAGACGCTGAAACCGGAGAGATGATAACCAGTGAAAACCTAAAAGTTCATCCTAGAATGAAAGAATTGTATAAATTCTTTAAATACAACGGAAAACTTAAAGACATAGAAGATTACGATGCCTCAATAGGACATATATTTTCTAGAGAAGTTTTACGTATGATTGAAAATGGAGAGGATGGATGGCAAGAAATGCTACCTAATGGAGTTGCAAAACTTATTGAAAATCAACATTTCTTTGGACACGAAAGTTCAACAAAAGAGCAAAATGAAGATGCTCCTGTGTAACTGAAAAGATTTGATAAAAATAAAAAAGCCTCAATTTCATTTAAATTGAGGCTTTTTTATCCTTGTATAATACTTAATCGACTAATATTTGAGCCGTGTGATCTTTAGTTTTCACTTTTGATATCACATCCTCAATAATTCCTTCTTCATTTATTACAAATGTTGTTCTGTGAATTCCGTCATACTCCTTACCCATAAATTTTTTAGGACCCCAAACACCATAAGCATTTAATAGCGTATGATCCTCATCAGATAAAAGGTCGTAAGAAAGTTCATGTTTATTTTTAAAATTCAATTGTCTTTTTTGACTATCGGCACTTGCTCCTAAAATTTCGTATCCGCTTGCGCGAAAACGATCTACGTTATCACGTAAATTACAAGCTTCGGCAGTACATCCAGGAGTACTTGCTTTGGGATAAAAGAATAGGACAAGCTTTTTTCCTGCAAAATCAGATAAAGAAATTTCCTTTCCGTCTTGGTTAGGTATAGAAAAATCTGGAGCTTTATCTCCGGCTTTTAAAGTGGTCATAATCGTATTTTTGTTTAAGCTCTAAATTACAACAATGAACAAGGCAGACAAAGTTAATTTCGTCATAAATAAACTCGAGGAATTGTATCCAGAAATTCCTGTACCCTTAGACCATACTGATCCTTATACGTTATTAATTGCTGTATTAATGAGTGCTCAAAGTACAGATGTGAGAGTTAATCAAATCACACCTTTATTATTCGATAGAGCTGATAATCCATATGATATGGTAAAATTAAGCGTAGATGAAATAAGGGAAATCATTAAACCAGTAGGTTTATCTCCTATGAAATCCAAAGGGATTCATGGATTATCGCAAATCTTAATAGACAAACATAATGGTCTTGTACCACAAACCTATGAAGAATTAGAAGAGCTTCCAGCTGTAGGTCATAAAACAGCTGCCGTAGTTCTTTCCCAAGCATTTGGAATACCAGCTTTTCCTGTTGATACCCATATTCACAGATTAATGTATCGCTGGAACTTATCTAATGGGAAGAATGTGGTACAAACTGAAAAAGATGCTAAACGCTTATTTCCAGAAGAAAAGTGGAACGACCTACATCTTCAAATAATATGGTATGGCCGTGAATACAGCCCTGCTAGAGGATGGAATTTAGAAAAGGATATCATCACAAACACCATAGGTAGAAAAAGCGTATTAGATGAGTATTATAAAAGCTTAAAGAAGAGGAAGAAAAAATAATTTCTTCTAATTAGTTTAAACTTAATCGCCTTTTTATAGTCAGAATAGACAAATACCTCTCATGAAATATTTACTCTTCCTCCTATTTCTATCTTTTTTAGCTTGTTCTAGTGATGATAATAACGTTGATGATCAAATTCAAGAAACTGGAATGTATTTTCCTCCTTCTGATTCGAATGATTGGGAAACTCAATCTACAGAATCCTTAAACTGGAACGATCAAAAATTAAACGACCTATTTACTTTTCTAGAAAACAATGAAACAAGAGCTTTTATAGTTCTTGTAAACGGTAAAATAATAGTTGAGCAATATTGGAATACCGACCTACAATCTCAGCCATTCACGGCAAATTCCAATTGGTACTGGGCAAGTGCATCAAAATCTCTTACAGGAACTATGGTAGGAGTTGCTCAAGAAGAAGGATTTCTGAACATTGCCGATAAAACAAGTGATTATCTAGGTCCAGGCTGGACAACCATGCCTAGTGATAAAGAAGATGAAATTAGCTTATTTCATCAATTAACGTTCACTACAGGAATAGATTATAATGTCTCAAATTCAGATTGTACTGATCCTGCATGTTTGACCTATTTATCAGATGCTGGTTCACAATGGTATTATCACAACGCAACCTATACCCTACTCAAGGATGTTTTAGAAGTAGCTACTGGAACGTCGTTAAATAATTACACTGATAGCTCTATTGAAAATAAAATTGGGATGAATGGATTCTGGCTACCTTTAAGTGGTGGCTATGGAAGTACATATTATTCTACAGCAAGAGATGCGGCTAGATTTGGCCTATTAACTCTTAACGAAGGTCAATGGGATTCAACAACCGTACTAGGTGATTCTACTTATTTTAATGACATGGTATCCACCTCTCAAAACCTAAATCCCTCTTATGGCTATTTATGGTGGCTTAATGGTAAAAACTCTATTGTTTTTCCTTCATCACCAAACTCATTCCCTACTTCATTAACTCCATCAGCTCCAGACGATATGATCTGTGCATTAGGAAAAAATGGTCAGATTATCGATGTTATTCCTAGTCTGGATATGGTTGTTGTGCGTATGGGAGATAGTCCTGCCAATGAACTAGTACCTATAGTCTTTCACGATGAACTTTGGGAATTACTAAACCAAGTAATTAACTAAGTAAGAATAACGCTATTTTGATTGTCAAAAGCACGCCTTTTACATTCATTTTTACCTCTTAAATTTTTATCTTCACACCGTATGAAAAAGATCCTCCTTTTTGTATGCGGTATTTTGATTGCATACCCCATAATTGCACAAGAAAATCGACTTACTCCTAAACCAGTTACTACATCCCAAATTTTCCACGATATTGAAAAATTAGGATTTCTGGGAACAGTACTTTACGTAGCTGCTCATCCGGATGACGAAAACACAAGACTTATTTCTTATTTAGCCAACGAGAGAATGGCAAGAACTGCTTATCTATCTCTTACACGTGGTGATGGTGGTCAAAATCTCATTGGTCCACAATTAAGAGAACAACTAGGAATGATACGAACTCAAGAACTACTTGAGGCAAGAAACATAGATGGCGGCGAACAGTTTTTTACCAGAGCAAATGATTTTGGGTATTCAAAACATCCAGATGAGACGATTGAAATTTGGAACAAAACTCAAGTTATGGAAGATGTTGTACGTATTATTAGACAATATCGACCTGATATAATTATCAATCGTTTTGATCATAGAACACCGGGCTCCACTCATGGACATCATACCACTAGTGCTATTTTTAGTGTTGAAGCTTTTAAGGCTGCAGGAGATAAAAATGCCTTTGGAAATCAGTTAAAAACACTCGAAACTTGGCAACCTAGCAGACTGTTTTTTAATACGAGCTGGTGGTTTTATGGTAGTCAAGAGGCTTTTGAACAAGCAGACAAGAAAAATTTACTCGCTATAAACTCAAATCCATTTTATGATTATAAAGGTTTGTCAAATCATGAAATTGCAGCATTAAGTCGAAGTGAACACAAGTCACAAGGCTTTGGTAGTAGCGGAGACAGGTCGCCACAAAAGGAATATATAGAGTTTATAGATGGTGATTTCCCAACAGATAAATCTGATTTATTTTCAGGAATAAATACCACTTGGACAAGAGTTAAAGGAGGAAAAAAGATAAAAGATTTACATGAAAACCTGGTTTCAAATTACGATTTTAAAAATCCAGAAGCTAGCATTCCTTCACTACTAGAACTGCGATCAAATATTTCAAAAATTAAAAATGATCACTGGAAAACAATTAAATTAAAAGAAATTGATCATATTCTGAATAATATTCTTGGAATTTATATGGTGGCATCTACCAGAAATGAACAAATTGCTATTGGTAATGAAAGTGATGTTTTTATCGAGATAACTAATAGGTCTAAAATTGATTTTTCAATTGAATTCATCCCTAGCAACCTAGTAGAAATTAAAGAAAACAATATTGTACTTTCAGAATATGAGTCAAAGCAACTAACCGGAAAGTTGAAGGTTCCTTCCTATTTTGAAACTACTACACCTTACTATCTTAAACAAAAAGGTACTATAGGTATGTACGTGGTAAATAACCCAGAACAAATAGGAAAACCAGAATTAGATAGTCCATTTTTAGTTAGAGGAATTATAAGGATTAAAGATCAAGCCATTCCTTTCAAAATACCCGTGATTCATAAAAGAACTGATCCTGTAAGAGGTGAAGTTAGAGAACCTCTTCAAATTACTCCAGAAGTATCTTTATCCATAGATAATCCCGTTTTTATCTTCACTCAAAGCCAAAAACAAGAGATAACTATTAATGTACACGCCTTTAAAAATTTCAGAAATGCGAAACTTGAATTATGTGTACCTACTGAATGGAAGGTAACGCCAGAGCATATCACTATTGATGACCTTTTAAAAGGAGATCAAAAACAATATAACTTTATTGTAACTGCCCCATCACAAGCAAGTAAAGGATTAGCCAGCGCTATTTTAACCGTAAATGATAAATCCTATACCCAAGAGGTAATTTCCATTAATTATGAACATATTCCAAATCAACAATGGGTGCGTAATAACGAAGTTCAACTCGTACAACCAGGTATAACTAACTTTGCAAACTCGGTCGCATATATTAATGGTGCTGGTGATCAAGTAGGTCAAGCAATAGCTGCGATGGGCAGCCAGGTAAGCTTTTTTGATCCTTCAGAAGTTCCTGCAAATCTTTCAGATTATGATGCCGTAGTAATTGGAATAAGAGCCTTTAACGTTTACAAACAAGAAATGGCAGCATTAAAGGATATCCTTGACACTTATGTAGCCTCAGGTGGAACACTCATCATGCAGTACAATACTAATCGCGGTATTGGTGATAATGAACTAGGACCGTTAGATATTACGCTTTCGCGAAAGCGTGTAACAGATGAAAATGCTGCTGTGACTTTTCTTGCACCAGATCACAGAATCATGAACCAGCCTAATCGCATTACGAATAAAGACTTTGAAGGATGGGTTCAAGAAAGAGGTTTGTATTTTCCTGAAAAATGGAACAATAATTTTACACCTATTCTAGGTATGAATGACGCTGGTGAGCCTATGACTAAAGGAAGTTTACTAGTAGGAAAATACGGTGATGGACATATAGTTTACACAGGTTTGAGCTTATTTAGGGAATTACCTGCCGGAGTTTCTGGAGCTTATAAATTGCTTGCAAACATGTTGAGTTTAAGTATTGAAAAGGAACCGATTAAACAGCAAGATGAAGAAAGGAAATTCTAAAAAATGGAGCAAGGTATATATAGGTCTTATAGCTGCAAACATTGTTTTTGCGGTGATTTTCTATTTAATTAGCATGAGGTATGGGAACAATTGATTGGTTTATTCTAGCCTCTACTCTAGTCTTTATTGTATTTTATGGTGTTTATAAAACTAGAGGAAAACAAAGTAGTGAACAATATTTAAAAGGAGGTGATGCCCGATGGTGGACTGTTGGGTTATCAGTCATGGCAACACAAGCCAGCGCTATCACTTTTTTAAGTACTCCAGGACAAGCATATACAGAAGGAATGGAATTCGTTCAGTTTTATTTTGGTCTACCGATAGCGGTTGTGATAATTTGTATAAGTTTTATTCCTGTTTACCATAAACTCAAAGTTTATACGGCCTATGAATTTTTAGAGAATAGGTTTAATGTACAAACGAGGTCTCTAGCCTCTATACTATTTCTTATACAACGTGGTCTTGCCGCAGGAATAACGATTTATGCACCGGCTATTATCCTAAGTTCCGTACTTGGTTGGGAACTCAAATACCTAAATATTTTAATAGGAATACTAGTAATCATTTATACAGTGTCTGGTGGTACCAAAGCGGTTAATGTTACTCAAAAGCAACAAATGATTGTGATCATGGCAGGAATGATTACAGCCTTTGTTTTAATTGTAACAGCATTACCAGAGAATGTAACCTTTGACAATGCGTTGCAAATGGCCGGTGATGCAGATAAGATGAAAATTCTAGACTTTGGTTTTTCGTATCAAGATAGGTATAATGTGTGGAGTGCGTTATTTGGAGCTACCTTTCTTATGCTTAGTTATTTTGGGACCGATCAATCTCAAGTACAGCGATATTTATCTGGAAAATCGGTAAAACAAATGAGAATAGGTTTGCTTTTCAATGGCTTACTTAAAGTCCCGATGCAATTTTTTATTCTTCTAGTAGGTGTGATGGTCTTTGTATTCTATCAATTTAATGCTACACCACTAAACTTCAATCCAGCAGGAGAACAAGCTGTGTTAGAAAGCGAGTATAAGCAGGAATACATTAAGTTACAGAATAATCACAAATCCATACTAGAAGAAAAACAACAAACTCAAAAACAATACGCTGCTATACTAGCTGATGGTTATGAAAATGACAATCTAAAAGTAGAGTTAAACCGACTGCGCGCCGAGGAAGAATACAATAGAAGTAAAGCAAGAATTCTTATTGAAAAGGCAGATGAAGGTATTGAAACAAATGACAAAGATTTTGTATTTATACATTTTATCCTCAATCACTTACCTAAAGGTTTAATAGGATTATTACTTGCTGTTATCCTAAGTGCAGCGATGAGTTCCACTGCATCAGAATTAAATGCCTTATCGTCCACCACGGCTGTTGATATTTATAAACGATTCAGTAAAACAGAACGTGATGATGATCACTACGTGCGTATGTCAAAGTGGTTCACACTGGCATGGGGAATTGCAGCTATAGGATTTGCATCAGTTGTATCATTATTTGATAATTTAATACAGCTAGTAAACTTCATAGGCTCCATTTTTTACGGTACTATCTTAGGTATCTTTCTTGTTGCTTTGTATATAAAACATATAAAAGGTAAGGCTATTTTTATTGCAGCATGCCTGTCACAAGTAATTGTAGCCACTTGTGCTATTTTACATGAATTTGTACCAGGTATCGAGATTTTACCTTTCTTATGGCTTAATCCACTAGGTGCAATATTAACGATTGTATTTGCTTTCCTTATTCAATTAGGCGATTATAATAATGAACCACATTTAAATAGAATATAAGTTTAATGGAACAGTCAGAAGACCATAATCCTTTTAAGGAAAATGAATTAATATCGTTACCTAAATCTAGAGTAAACCAAATAAAAACTAACCTCACTAGAAGTAGTTATATTTTAATAGGTGTGCTTATTTTCATGTTGATACACCTGATTCTTATAAGCTTACTTAATTTAAAATTTAATAAAACTACTTACTTAATTCAATTTGCCTTAGGCATAGTTTACGGTTTTGTACCAATTGCGCTTGCACTAGCAGTTACTAAGAAAAGTTTGAAAATTCCTGCTTTAGTTATAAGTATTTTAATTTGCCTTTTAATGATAGCTACTAGAATTATCACGCTTGTCGAGATTTACCCATCTCTTGACACGATGTTTTATAATTAAAACTTGTTATAACTATAAAGCGGTAAAAAAAAACGCTGTTCAACTGAACAGCGTTTTTTATTTAACAAGATCCAACTTACATCGCGCCCCAGCGCTTTAAGTTGTCTTCATTTATTTTTACATAATCAGCATTTTTCTGATCCTTTGCTAAGGCTAGGGCTGTTTTAGCAGTCTTTACAGCGTCTTTCTTTTTACCCAGTTTCTCTTCTATTAAGGACTTCCTAGTGAACATCCAGAAAGCCTTATCATTCATTTCTGTTGCTTTAGTAATCCATTCTAGAGCTTGTTCTAGGTTCGTTCCCGCTTCGTAGTAAAAAGCGGCTGCACTATAATAATCATTAATCGATGGCTGTGCCTCGCCAGACATTACTTTCATGATACTTTCCTCGGTTTTCTTCTTAGTAGGTACGGTAATTGGAATAGCTACTAATGAATTTTCCCAACTAATTTGCAAATGAGCGCTATCCATGGATAATTCATTAATCCCTATTGTAAAACTTTCTTGAGTTAAGTTCATTTCTTGAACCGGCACTGTTGCAGTTGCCACGACTAATGATTCGTCCCAAGATCTTGGTGCACCCCAATTGTCTGTTTTACTGTACAGGTAAACATCCCATTGTTTTTTACCAGGTTTAGTAAATACAGCATAAGTTCCTGCTTTAACATCTGTCCCACCAAAGGTAAAATCGTCTCCAACTGTGATGGTTGTATTTGCATTTGCTCCTGTGCGCCATATTTTGTCAAATGGTACTAAGTCTCCAAATATCGTACGACCTCTCATTGCTGGTCTAGAATATTCAACAGTAATATCTGTTAGACCTACCTTTTGCATGACTTTTGCCGCAGGACTAGGTTGCGGAGTTTGTATTTGTGCTGTAACAGCTGTAGTTGCACAAATTAATAAGAATAAAAATAAACGTTTCATGTATTTTAATATTTTGATGATATAAAAATACGAGTAATTAAATCTTGAATTAGCATTTAAGATACTTTTAATATCTATTCGGCTGGCTTAGCCTGCGAGAAGAAAATCATTTTAATAGCAACAATTATTAAAACAACCCCAAATATTTTTTTTAAAGTTTGCTGGTCTATTTTGACTGCTATCTTTGAACCAAAATAGCCACCTATTACAAAGGCTGCTGCAATTACTAGGGCATATCGCCAGTCTAATCCTTCACCAGCTTTATGATAATTATAAGCTGCTAGAAAGGTCACTGGAACCGCAAGAACTGCAAGACTTAATCCTTGTGCATCATGTTGATTATAACCTAAGAACCAAATAGCTAATGGCACCATGATAACACCACCGCCTACGCCCACGCTACCGCTCAATAATCCAGCAAGTAATCCTAAAAGAAGTAATAATAAAATAGTTGTAAGAGACATTTTGGCTTTTGGTTTCATGTTATAGTAATGGAGCCCACAATCTACAAAAAGACTCTTTAAATTTGTTTAGTTTATTTCTTTTTTCCCACCTTTCTAGTATAATTTGTTCACTATCAAGCAAATCCTTATCAAATAAATCATTCAATTCCTTACTTATTCGTTCATTATACATCAAAGCATTGATTTCAAAATTTATATCAAAACTTCGGTAATCCATGTTTGAGGTTCCTATCGTAGCAAAGTGATCATCAACCACCATAGTTTTTGCGTGTAGCATTCCTTTAGTGTACCAGTACAACTTAACGCCACTTTCTAATATTTCTGTGAAATAAGACCTACTAGCATATCTTGCAGCCCAACTATCACCTTTTCTAGGAACAAGAATTTCTATTTCAATTCCAGATCTTGCAGCACTTTTTAAAGCGGTTAAAATGGATTCGTTAGGTATAAAGTAAGGAGTGGTAATCCTCACACATCGTTGTGCAGTATTGATCGCAATAAAAAGTGCTTCCATTATATTGGCCCAATCAGTATCGGGACCGCTTGCAGCTATTTGAACAGCGACATCTTCTACCTCATCAATTTCGGGAAAATAACTTGATGGTATTTCATGTGGCAGTTCCTCTTTGTCACATTGACAAACAAAATACCAGTTTAACAACCACTGTACTTGTAACGATTTTACCGCATGACCTTCAATACGACAATGAGTATCTCTCCAGTATAATCTTCCAGTATCTCCTTTCTTATTTACGTAACTATCGCTTACGTTAATTCCTCCTAGATAACCTATATGGCCATCTATGATACATATTTTACGATGGTTTCTATAATTGGCTTTTCTCGTAAAATCTGAAAACAACACTGGCATGAAAGAATGATAATCAATACCAGCATCTTTCATACGATTTTTACCTGCTCGTGATAAATCACTACCTACTGAATCATAAATAAGCTTGACCTCTACCCCACGATTTCTAGCCTCTATTAACTTATCAATAAACGCATTCCCAATATTGTCATCATTGAAAATAAAATATTCTAGATGAATATGGTCTTGTGCTTCATCAATATCTTTAAATATGGATTCAAAAGTGGCATTTCCATTAATTAAGACCTTGACGTCATTTTTGAGAGTTAGATAGGCGTTTTGGTTATGTTTGAGTAACTTAACCATTTTTAAACGATCCATAAGGGCTTGATCATCCAGCTCATGAATACGTTGATCTGAGATTTGTAAACGCTCATTCCATTCTTTTACTAAGGCATTAGCATCTAAGTCCTTACGTTTAAAAATTTTAGACTTCCTATATTCTAAACCAAAAAAGTAATAGATTATAAGACCAATAAATGGAAGGGCAATAAGAAAGAGAAGGGATGAAACCGTTTTACGTGGGTTTTGATTGCTTTTTATTAAAAAAAAGCACCTGTCAACGCTACTACATAATTAAGTACTAGTGCTGTAAAAAACCAATTACGGTAAACCCAATCTAAAATCATCAGTTATAATAGCCTGCCTCAGGAATTTTAATTTGGTACACTTTTCTAGATTGATTGTTCAATTTGCCTTCTCGCAACCACGGATTGTGAATCTTTAAAATTTTGTAGTTGATATTTTGCGCTTTCGCGAAAGCGGACAAATCTTCAATTTCATAATCAACTGTTACATCCTTTGTAGGAACTAGTTGATACGCATGATCTGGTTCAACATTGAAACCAAACTTTTCTGGAGCTTGCAAAATCTCTTTGATGGCCATTATTCTGAACATATAGCGACCCGTTTCTGGATTAAGTGCAAGGTCATAATAATTATCCACTTGTTGTTTTTCTAACTCTCGATTAATACCTGCATTACCAGCATTATATGCTGCTGCAGCAAGAGTCCAACTTCCAAAGCGCTCTTTACTATTCTTAAGATATTCACATGCTACACGTGTTGCTTTTTCAATGTGAAAACGCTCATCGACATTACTATTTACTTCTAGACCATACTCCTTTCCTGTTGCCTTCATTATTTGCCAAAAACCGCTGGCGCCAGCAGGTGAAGTAACTGGTTGTAGACCACTTTCAATAACGGCTAAATATTTAAAGTCATCGGGAATATTATATTCACGTAAAATGGGTTCAATGATTGGAAAATATTTTTGAGCTCGTTTAATTAACAAAATCCCATTTGACTGCCAGTAGGTATTTACGAGGAATTCTCTATCGGCACGTTCTCTAATATCTGGCATATTTAAAGGAACTGTTTCACCTGCAAAATTCAGATTTTCAGGCACATTGAAACTGTAAACATTGTAATCATTTACCAGTTTTTTATCCGTCTTTAGAGTTGCTGTTTTTTCAATTGTTACCGATTCGTCGCTATCGCTAGTTTGGATCATACTTAATCCAATAACAGTAACCATACCTAATCCTATACCTATAAGTAGTTTCTTCATCTTCAAAATTTTGTTTAAAAATATAATTTTAACCAGACTAGTGGTTAATCGATAGTGTTAATTATCCAAAATAAGTTGAGGTAAATGCTCATTAAACCATCTAAATCTATTTATAATCATAACGTGTGTTCCTCCTTCAACAGTAATACAGTTTTCAATATATTTAATGGGGAAAACTGGGTCACTATCACCATGGATATGAATTAAGTTATCCGGTGCTTTTTCTTGGTCCCAGTTAATGATTGTGTTCAAGGCCCAATCCATGTACAATGGATCATTTACAGATAGGTATTTATTGTACATTTCTATCTTTTTGGGTGCCAATATTTTTGAGTAAGAAGCGATAGTCCCAAAATGCTTAATGAGAGTTGTAGGTAACGCCTTGTGAAGATGAGTAACTTTACTTAACCTCATGCGTCTAGGGAACTCTTTGTTAGATTTAACGGAAGAAATGATAATCATTTTTTTTACAGGTAGCAGTTTTGAAAGTTCTTGTACTATCACACCACCAAATGATACTCCTATTAAAACAGGGTTTTCATGCTTTATTTGATCAAGAAGCCTGATACAATAGTCCTTAATAGATTCATTTTTAACAGGCAGAATCCATTCCATTAGATGAACATCAAATTGTTTTGATGGCAATTTTATGTATTCAAAAATTTGAGGTGATGCTGCCATTCCAGGCATAAAATATACCGAACACTTCATTGATGCTTATATATCTGATTTATAAATAATTACACAGACCTTAACTTGTATATGTCTGTTTTTTAGTATATTTGTAATTCAACTATTCAAAAAGCTTTTACTAACCTACCAGTAATATAATCAAATATAGGTAGTAAAACGATCAGAATTTCTTCTGATTTTAAATAAGAGAGAATGAGTACAAAGGTAAATTTAGAAATTACTGACAATGAGTTTTTACGTCAGTATGAATGTATTGTGGATGGAGAAATGGCTCGTATCGAGTATGCTCAACAAGATCGCAAAATATTTTTAACCAAATTAATTATCCCTGAAGTTCTAGAAGAGAACTTTTCTTTCAAGGATGAATTTCTTACAGCTGTTTTTGACAACATTAAATTTGAAAAAGAATTAAAAGTTGTACCTACTCACCCTAAAATTGCTGGATTTGTGAGAAAAAATAGAATTAAATACAAGGAAATGTTACCTGTAGGTATCGCTATTTAGAGCAGTCCCAC
Organism: Nonlabens tegetincola; assembly: GCF_002117085.1. GTDB lineage: Bacteria > Bacteroidota > Bacteroidia > Flavobacteriales > Flavobacteriaceae > Nonlabens > Nonlabens tegetincola. The sequence goes on from NZ_CP019342.1 coordinate 1,304,524, forward strand.
AATTTATTTGCTTCAATTAAATCATCTGGTGTGTCAATTCCAATACTAGATTTGTGAGTGCGCACCATTTTAATCTTTTTACCTTGCTCTATATAGCGCAAGCATTCTAGTTTTTCTAACAACTCTAGTGGTGTTGCCTTACTGTGATAAAATTCAAGTAACGCTTGTTTCCTAAACGCATAAATCCCTATATGCTTATAGTAGGTAGCTGGTAATAATTTATCTCGATGATAAGGTATGGGCGACCTTGAAAAATAAATAGCGTGATCATTTTCATCAACTATAACTTTTACATTATTAGGATTAGTTATCATTTCCTCACCTTTAATTTCATGCATTAAAGATGCGAGTGATATATTTTTTGAAGGGTCATTCTTGAACACTTCTATTAATGAGGCTAAATCTTCTTTATTAGTAAACGGTTCATCGCCTTGAACGTTGATAACAATATCGGCAGGTATGTTTTCGACTGCTTCAGCAATACGATCACTACCACATTCATGATTTTTGGTGCTCATTACCGCTTTACCTCCATTCTCCTCAACAGTTTTGTAGATGGTTTCACTATCGGTTGCAACCATTACATCATCAAATAGGCCTGTTTGTTGAGTGGCCTGCATGGTGCGTATAATTACAGGTTTACCACCTAGATCTTTCATTAATTTACCTGGAAATCTGCTTGCTTCATAGCGTGCAGGTATTACGGCTATTGTTCTCAATTTGTAAGTTTTTTGTTAGTATGCTTTCGCGAAAGCGAACTTCTTTTAAACAATTTTTATATAACTTTCTCATGGCGAGAAAGATTAATATTACAATAATGACAGCGACAACTGGAGCGAGTAAGGAGAGAATTGATAGAATACCGCTTAATCCAGCCTCGGCTGTGCTTACTACTGGATTACCTAATCCACCAGTAGTTGCTGTGCTTGTTGCGCGTGCTGCGGTTGTAGTGCTTGATATAGCAGCTGCTGTTCCACCACCAGCTATAATGGCCAAAGTCCACGTATAAACAGGATCCAAATCTCCTACGACACTTACCATTACTGCAGTACCTGCAATAGTTGCGAGAGGAACCGAAATAGTGTCCAAAAGATTATCTACATAAGGTATGTAATAAGCAAGAAGTTCTACTACGGCTGCAACTGCTAGGACAATTACAGCTGTTAAACTTCCTGCCCAGGACCAATCTTCATTTAAGGGTATCCATCCCATGTATCCGGCAAAGCTCAAAAATAACAAAGGAACGAATACTCTAAATCCTGCACTGGCAGACAATCCTATACCCAAACAAACGCTGGTGAAAATGCTAAAAAATGTTTCCATAACTATGATTCAATAAAATGATCCTTATTGAAGCCTATAAGATACAAATTTGTTTTGGCTCTTGTACATGCCGTGTACAACCATCTTAAATAATCCTTGCTAGGTCCATCTGGTAAATAGGGTTGCTCAACGATCACATTTTCCCATTGTCCTCCTTGAGATTTGTGACAAGTAATCGCATAAGAAAATTTTACTTGTAGAGCATTAAAATACTGATTGGCTTTAATTTCTTTATACTGCTTCCATTTAGGTAATTTAAGATAATCCATCCTTACCTCTTGATACAATTTGTTGCTTTGCTCATAGGTTAAACTAGGCGATTCTGATGTTAATGTATCAAGTAATAACGTGGTTTCAAAGGGTTTCATGTCAGGATAATCTACCATACGCACTTTAACATTAGCAAATTTGAAACCATAAAGTTCTTTAAATGAGAATATCTCTAATATTTCTATGATATCACCATTTGCAATAAATCCAGCATCACTTGTAGGTTTGAGCCAATGGTAATTATTTTTTACGACCATAAGGAAGTCGCCGGCACTTAGCTCGCTTTCTCTGAATAAAATTCTAGATCTTATTTGTTGGTTATAAAGGTTTGCCCTTTTATTTGATCTTACAATTATTGCTGTTTCTTCATGACCGTTGATGTCATAGGCACTATTAATAGTATCAATAATTTCATGTCCATCAATTAATCGTTTAATATCATTATAAGGCTGTACGTTAAATTTAAAATTATAATCTTGTTCCTCTATATGATTACGTATACCTGTGGCATTATACAAGATACCAGATTTATCGGTTTGTCGTTTAACCTCGTCTAATTCAATACTTGTGACTTCTTTTAAATAACGTTGTTCAATTATTCTTTCATCAAGAGCTGGACTTACTTCTAGTTTTACTGGCGGTAATTGTGCTGTATCTCCAATGATCAGTAATTTACAATTACTTCCCTCGTAGACATATTGTATAAGATCGTCCAGTAATGATCCTGTAGCTCCAAATAATTTCCCTTCGGAGACTACATCTGGTATCATAGATGCTTCGTCTACTATAAATAAGGTATTACGATGTTTATTTTTTTTAAGTGTAAACTCTACACTGCCGCTACCTTGACCTTTTGGATAATAAATTTCTCTGTGAATGGTGGCTGCCTGTCTGGATGAATAATTGCTTATTACTTTGGCGGCTCTACCTGTAGGTGCTAGAAGTACTGTTCCTACTCTTACTTTCCAAATAGCCTTAACTAATACACTAATAAGAGTGGTTTTTCCTGTACCTGCGTAACCTTTTAATAAAAAAGTACGGTCTTTATTTTTTTTATCTAGAATGAAATCACTTAACTGATGAAGCGCTATATCTTGTTGATTTGTAGGCTCAAAGGGAAATTGATCTTTTAATTCTTTATAGAAAGAGGATACGTCCATATAAGGTTTGTAGAAAAACTGTGGGTAAACTTAACCCAAATTTCACACTAGTCGTTAGGACTAGACGAAAAATATTGTAGATTTGTTTGCTTTGAAAACAAGTAAAAACTTTTGAACATATGTTGACTTTTGTACTATCAGTATTAGCAGGTTTAGTCGTTCTGATACTGTTTGCTGTATTTATTAACAAAATTCCTAAGAAAGCACACCCTATATTTATTCTTATACTTTTAGGTTTAAGCGGATTCTTTGGATACAAGCTGTATCAATCCATTGCCGAACCCGTAGAATTTGAAAAAGTAAAAGAAGAAAGGTATAAAAAGGTAATTAGTAAACTTATAAAGTTAAGAGAAGCTCAAACAGCTCACAAACTGATTACTGGTAAGTATGCAGAGAACATCAATAACCTTACACAATTTGTAGATACTGCTCAATTTGCTCTTACTACTAAACGAGATAGTACTGTTGTAGATAGAGAACGTAACATCAAATTTAGATTAGATCCTGAAACAGGTGGATATACTAAAGAGGTTACTATTATTGACACGTTAGGCTTTAAATCTGTTAAAGATTCATTATTCAAAAATACTGACGTTGCAAAACTTCTTGATTATGGTATCGAAAATGCTCCAGGTAAAATCAAATTGGAAACAGGTCTTGTACCAGATAAAGACCAAATGATACCTGTATTTAAAGCTACAGCCGATAAAAAAGAAATTCTTTTTGATCAGCCTGAAAAGCTCGTAAAAGCAGAACTTGAGGTAAAAGCTGTTGAGGCTGTAAATGGATCTACTATCTATGTAGGTAGCTTGGATGAAATTACAACAAGTGGTAACTGGCCTAGAAAGTATGCAGATAACTAATAAGTCTGAAAATATTTTAAAAGAGTTGTCCGTTCTGATTCATCAGAATGGACTTTCTTTTTTTACTCATATAGGTAATCGCGTAGAAAACAGTTACGATAAAAGCTTTAAATACTCCAACAATCCTATAGAACTTTTACAAGAGATAGAATCAATTTATAACAAAGAAGAATTCGTAAACAAATCTTTTTCTAAAGTAAACATCTATTACCACCACCCTATTTTCACCTGTGTTCCCAATGCCTACTTTGATCCTTCAAATAGCGCAGACTACCTTAAATACACAACTCAATTATTAGAAACTGATGTAATCAGTCATGATAATCTCAAAGAACTAACTACTGTTTATATTGCATATAGCAATTTGAATAACTTCTTTTTTGAAAAACACGGCGATCTTAATTACTACCACTTAAGTACTCAAATATTGAAAAAAGAAGAAAACATTGAAAGGCAAAACCATGCTTATTTAAACCTTCTTCCTAATCATTTTTACTTAAGTGTTTATAAAGACGATAAATTAGTTGCCCATAACAGCTACCCTTATGAGTCCAAAGAAGATTTACTATACTATACCGTATTTTCATTACAACAGTTTAATTGCGATGTAGAAACCACAGTAGTAACCGTAAAAGGTGAAAAAATTGATGAAGAATTATTTGATGTGCTGTATAAATATATACGTCATGTGGAAAAAAATGAAAACATCAATTATCTCAAAGAATTAATATGCGCATAATTTCTGGAATACATAAAGGAAGAAGAATACAAGCTCCAAAAAATCTACCTGTTCGTCCTACGACGGATATGGCTAAGGAAGCTCTATTTAATATTTTAAGACATCAGATTGAAATACATGATGCCAGAGTATTGGAGCTATTCGCAGGTAGTGGAAACATGAGTTATGAATTTTGTAGTCGTGGAGCAAGTAGTTCACTAGCAGTTGATAAACATGCTGCATGTACTAGTTTTATCAAAAAAACAGCAACCGATCTCGACTTAAATATTGACGTTGTAAAGGCCGATGTGTTCAGTTTTTTAAGCAAACATAAAGGTAAGTACGATCTCATTTTTGCAGATCCTCCTTACGGTTTCAGTGATGAGGAATTTCTTAAAGTACCAGAATTAATCTTTCAGCAAGAATTATTAGATACTGATGGAATGCTTATCGTAGAGCATTCAAAACACTCAGATTTAAGTACTCATTCATACTTTAAAGATAGTCGTCGATATGGTGGCACAGTTTTTAGTTTCTTTTATCATGAAGATGAAGAAGAATAAAAAAGCAGGTCTATAAGCCGGATTCTGTATCTCATTATTGAGACCCTTATCATTTATCTGGGATAAGTATTACTACTTACCTCTATCTGCCTACCCATCAAAATCGCGCGGATAACGCTCAAACTCTGACCTACATGACATTGCACCGCATAGAGTTTACCTGATTTCACTACAGCATTATCTGTACATACTTTCTGTTGCACTAGTCCTATTGCTATTACGATTACGCTTTCGCGAAAGCATAACAACAACGACGGCCATTAACCGTTATGCTATCCTGTGGTGTCCGGACTTTCCTTTCCTGTAAATACTGGAACGATAAGGCGACCTGCGCAGCAAAATTACCTATTTTTTTGTTGATAAATCAATAAAAAACAAACTCAAAATAAACGGCAAAATAATGTTCTACGTATATCTTTGACCTATGGAACCGTTTATAGTAAGCGCACGTAAATACAGACCCGAAACCTTTGAAGATGTTGTTGGTCAAAGGGCAATTACACAAACTCTAGAGAATGCCATAAAAAGCAATCATCTAGCGCAGGCGTTACTATTTACAGGACCTAGAGGCGTAGGAAAAACTACCTGTGCCAGAATTCTTGCCAAAAAAATAAATCAAGAAAGTGGAGATTATAGTCCCGATGAAGACTTTGCTTTCAATATTTTTGAATTAGATGCTGCCTCAAACAACGGTGTAGAGCACATACGTAGTATTGTAGATCAAGTACGTATTCCTCCACAAGTAGGAAAGTATAAAGTATATATCATCGATGAGGTTCACATGCTATCAAATGCTGCCTTCAATGCGTTTTTAAAAACCCTTGAGGAACCACCATCTCATGCTATTTTTATTTTAGCGACTACGGAAAAGCACAAAATCATCCCTACCATATTATCTAGATGTCAAATATTTGATTTCAAGAGGATTACGGTAGGCGCTATGAGAGATCATCTTAAAAGAATAGCTCAACAAGAAGGTATAAACGCTGAGGAAGAAGCGTTGCAAATAATAGCTCAAAAAGCAGATGGTGCATTGCGTGATTCCTTGTCGATTTTTGATAGAGTGGTAAGCTTTTCTGGTAAAGATCTTACTGTACAAGCTGTAACAGAAAATTTAAATGTTTTAGATCGTGATACGTATTTCAAGGTAACCGATTTGATTCTAGATGGCGACATCCCTAATCTTCTAGTTACTTATGATGAAATACTAGCTAAAGGTTTTGATGGTCATCATTTCATAAGTGGTCTTGCAAGTCATTTTAGGGACCTTATGGTTTGTAAAGATGAACGCACTATCCAGCTTTTGGAATTAGGTGAAAAAACTAAAGCAAAATACAAAAGCCAGTCTTCTCATACAGATTTAGGTTTCCTGCGTGAGGCTATAGAAATAGCAAACAACGCCGATTTTAACTACCGTGCTAGTAGAAATCAACGATTACATGTCGAACTAGCAATAATGAAACTAGCCTCTATCCTTAAGGATGGAGAAAAAAAAAACTCCAATAGCTACATAGTAGGTCCTGAAAAGTTTACAGATACCCTAATAGATGATGTAAAACCTACTGAGGAACAAAAACAGGAAACAGCTCGCGATACGAAAGCAGCACCTCCTAAAGAAATATCTGAAGAGCCATCAACTTACAGGAATTCTGAAAAGCCTATAGAATCAACCAGTCCTGTACCAGAGAAGACACCTCATTTGAATTCCCAAAAATTTGTGGATTCCAATGATCGTGAAGCTCAATTAAAAGCTGCTAGAGCAAGATTGTTTTCTAAAACTAAAGAAACTGTAAGTAGTAGTTCTATCAAAGCTATACAGGTGAAAAATGAGCACGTCGCCAAAGCTGCTCAAAAAGTAATTAAACATGATGAATTACCTACAAAACCCTTTAGTCAAGAGGAGTTAAATCTAGTATGGAATAAATACGTGGATTATTTAGAGAATAAAGGCCAGCGTATTTTAGCAAGTATTCTCAATGCAGATGATCCTGAATTGATAGAAAAATCAGGTATACGCCTAAAATTTCCTAACAAATCAATGAAAGAAGATCTTGAAAAAAATCAAGGAACGGTTTTGGAACATTTGAAAAGGGAATTAAACAATTACAACATTTATTTTGACATCATAGTAGATGAGCAGGTAACCAAAAAATATGTATTTACAGAACAGGAGAAGTATCAAAAATTGTCTGAGAAAAATCCCGCGCTAGAATTACTAAGAAAAACATTTGATCTCGATTTTAAATAATAAAAGCAGCTCTACGGCTGCTTTTTTTATATCATAGGACAATTGATTTTATAACTTGTAAGCTATACCTAATTGAAAGTATCTGTTATTCGCTTCAGCTATTTCACCAAATTCCCTATCGAAAATATTAGCGAATCCATAACTATATCTCAAGTCCAAGGTCCAATTTTCATCTAGGTTGTACCCTATTCCACCTACACCAGCAATATCCCAGTTATAATAATCATTATTATCGCGTTCAGTAACGTTTACTCCTGCTTGTGGGCCTAACAATAGATACAATTTTTCTCCTAAATCTACTTTGGCAAGAACACCTACTTGTAACCAATTTGTTTTAAATTGAACGTTATCTCCGTTTTCTAATCGCAGCTCTTCTTCATTAACACCTATTGCAGAAAGTCCTATTTCAGGCTGTAAACTAAAGGAATCACTTAATGGTACAACAGCAAAGAAATTTGCATGTAATCCTAATCTAGAATCGGCATCCTCAATATCACCCGATAAATTTGAGTAATTAAGACCTAGCCTAAATCCATACTGAGCTTCACCGTTTACCTGAGAATAGGCATTCAGTGAAATAAAAATCACAAATAAGGATAAAATAATATTTTTCATGTGTTCTAATTATTTATTTCAAAAGTACTGTTTAATAGTTTAATGCTGCTTAAATATATTCTTGCCAACAATTATATCCGATTATCTGCATTATATATCGATTTAATGATACCATCGGACAATCCAATCTTCGGTACATAAATATTTTTGGCCATGCTCCATTTCATTGCTCTTAAATAAATTCTACAAGCAGGTATGATAACATCTGCACGATCTTGATTCATATTCAAACTGTATATACGTTCTTCATAAGTATACGATTGTAACTTTTCATAGTAACTAGCTAGATAAAAGTAAGAAAGTGGTTTTCCTTGAGATTTACCGCTACTTTTAAATATGTTATTAATATTACCACCAGAACCTATTAATTCAATTTTGGAATATGGCTTACAAACTTCTTTTACCCAATTCTCTGCCTCTGCCCAAAGAGAGTTATTTACCATATCATTAAGTAGCCTAACAGTACCTATTTGGAAGGAACGAGAAACAACCTCTTTCCCATAGGCGAAAAGAGTAAATTCTGTACTACCACCACCTACATCGACATATAAATAAACCTTTCTTTCGTCTATCACATTATGTAAATCGGTCATTGCAATTATAGCCGCTTCATGGGATCCATCAATAATTTCGATCTCAATACCGCAATTCTCTTTAATATAATCTGCGATTTCTTGGCCATTTTGGGCACCTCTCATGGCACTTGTTGCATAGGCTTTATACTTTTCAACCTTATGCACTTGCATAAGCAGTTTGTATGCCTTCATGGCGTCTACCATACGATTGAAATTTACTTCACTTATTTCACCAGTAGTAAATACATCTTGACCTAATCTAATAGGTACCCTTACCAAACTTATTTTTTTAAAGTTTGGTGGATTTCCTGTCATAGTATTTGCTGTTGCGATAAGCAGTCTAATTGCATTAGAACCTATGTCAATGGCACCATATTTAACAGATTTAAAACTCATTATTGATTCTTAAGATAAGTATAGGTTTCGTATTGAGATCTTACAGATTTGTCTTCTAAAAGTTTTACATAATTATTATTTTGATTCTCATCAATCAGTCTAGCTTTTATGTTGTCATTCCAACAAATCTCTAAAGTTTCTAATATTTGTCTTTTCACTTCGTTATCATAAATGGGACAAGCTATCTCTACTCTATGGTCTAGATTTCTAGTCATGAAATCTGCACTTGAGATATACAAAAGATCATTCCCATCATTGTGAAAGTAGTAGGCTCTAGGATGCTCTAAATATCTATCTACAATACTTTTGACTGTGATGTTTTCACTCATTCCAGGAACTCCTGGTATCAGACAACAAATACCACGTACAATTAATTCTATTTCAACACCTGCATTTGACGCCTGGTACAACAAATCAATCATCTTGAAATCTGATATCGAATTCAATTTACACCTAATGAAGGCTTTTTTTCCCGCTTTCGCGAAAGCGATCTCTTTACGAATCAATCGTTCGATACCATTTCTTAAATAATGTGGTGCAACAAGTAAATGTTTATATCTATGTAATTTATAATTAACTTCAAAAAAGTCAAAAACTCGTTCTACCTCTTTGAGAACTTTCTTGTTAGATGTAAAAATGGTGTAATCGGTATAAATCCTAGCGGTTGCTTCATTAAAGTTTCCGGTTGAAATGAATCCAAGTCTAGTGTTTTTACCTTTAATAACCTTGTTTACTACACATGCCTTACAATGTACTTTAAGCCCAGGAACTCCAAATATGAGTTTAACTCCTTCCTCTTGCATGAGTTCCGCATAATTGATATTTGCCTGTTCATCAAATCGCGCTTGTAACTCTATCGATACTGTGACTTGTTTTCCATTCTTAGCAGCATTTATCAATGCAAAGGCTACTTGTGATATTTCTGCAAGTCGATAAATAGTTATTTTAATGGTAGTAACGTATGGATCTAGTGCAGCCTCTCGTAGAAACCTAATTGTATTGGAAAACGTATGGTAAGGCGTGTATTGTAAGATGTCTTTTTCTTGAATTATCTTAAAAATGGAACCTCTTGCTGGTATGTCCAACACCGGTAACGGCGATTTCTGTTCGTACAATAAATCCGTTCTACCTAGACTTGGGAATTTTAAATAATCCCTACGGTTATGATACCTACCACCAGGAATTATGGAATCTACGTCGTCAAGATGTAGTTTATTTAGAAGAAATTCTAAAGTTTTATTATTTATTTCCTTGTCATACACAAATCGTACTATATCACCATCTTTTCTATCCTTTACACTACGTCTTATTTTCTCTAAAAGGCTTTGTTTTAGGTCAATATCCATTTCCAGCTCTGCATCAAGAGTAACTTTGATCATATGAGCTTCGATATATTTGTAATCAAACATATCAAATGTATAATGTAATCGATGCCTAATTACATCATCCAATAAAATTACATATTGATTATCATCATTTTCTAATCTAGGAAGAACTACAAATCGATTTAAGTATTTTGGTATCTCAATAATGGCATACTGCGTTGTTTCATTTTTTAAAACCATTCTTACTGCTAGATATCCCAAACCATCTCTCAAACTAGGTAGCGGCTGATTCGGTTTAAGAACAATGGTTGAAATTGCGGTACTTATTTTTTCATTGTAAAAATTTCTTATAAAGCCTTCATGTTCTTTTGGCAATTCCTTTTCATCTACAATTAATACATTTTTTTGCTTTAATTCGTTTTCAAGCTGTTCTAAAACGGTAAAACTTCTCGCCTGGATTGATATAACCTCTTTATTAATCTCTTCTAATAAATCTCCGGCTGATATTCCTCCTAAAGATTTAGTTGCATTTTTTCCTGCCTTATATATTCTTTGAATAGTGGCATATCGCACCCTAAAAAACTCATCTAAATTATTGGAAAAAATCCCTAAAAACCTAAGTCTTTCAATTAAAGGCACCGATTGGTCTTCTGCCTCTTGGAGCACTCTTTCATTGAATTTTAACCAACTTAATTCACGATTGTAGTAAGTATTCATTAACGAAGTTGTTTTGGGAAAATATGTGAAATCGTTTTACCAGGATTCAAGTCTTTCCATGAATTAATTGAAAATTCAAGAGTTACACAGCCCGTAGTAGGAACATTATCAAAGTAAATATCTCCAAAGTGATTTACAAATTCAGTAATTCCATGATTATGAGAGAATATTGTAATATGATCAAGGTCGTCATTTGCATTAAGAACAACTGATTCTAATTCTTCCTTGCTAAAAGTATATAAACTCCTATTAATTGAAAGAGAGTTTAAATTATAATCAAGATACTCGCAAACTAGAGTTGCAGTTTGTAGTGCACGTGCTGCACTACTTGACATGTAAATATCTGAATTAAATGAATTTTTTTTCAAATAGCTACCTATCAAATGTGCATCTTGTATACCACGTTCTTTAAGAACCCTATCGTGATCTCTTACTTGATATTCCCAAGTAGATTTACCGTGCCTGATGAGCGTTAATTTTTTCATTAAGGTTGTAGTCTTTTCATTTCCCAAATTGAATCTACCTGTTCAAAAAGTAGTCTATCGTGCAATCTATTTGGCCTTCCCTGCCAAAATTCAAAACTATACGGTTTACAAATAAAACCTCCCCAAAATTCTGGCATTGGAATTTTTGAAGTGTTTTCAAATCTTTCTCTAACAGTCTTGAGTTTGTATTCCAGCTGTTCCCTAGATGCTATCTGTGAACTTTGTTCACTAGCCCAAGCACCTAACTGACTTTCTCTAGGTCTCTTTTTAAAATAATTCTCAGAATGTTCTTTAGATACCTTTGAAATAGTAACCTTTATAATAATTTGTTTTTCTAAAGCAGGCCAAAAAAATGTAAACATCCTTTTTGATAATTTTTAATAGCTTTTGATTTTTCGCTTTCATAGTTTGTGTAAAAAACAAATCCATTATCAAGAATTTCTTTGAGTAATACAATTCTATTTTTTGGAAAACCATCACTACCTAATGTCGCAATAGACATAGCGTTTGCTTCTTCAATTTTTGGATGTTCTTTAGCCATTTCAAACCACTCCTTAAATAACAAAAAAGGATTATTAGGAACATCTGATTCTATCAATTCACTTTTTTGATAGTTTTTACGTAAATCGTGTAATTCAGTTTTCATGGGTACAATAGTTCATATGCAATTTACAAAATGCATAGTTGAATTATTGAGATTCGTAATTAAAAGAATTTAAAAGAGACAAATAAAAAAGCCTTATCAAATAATGATAAGGCTTTAAGTCGGGGTGGCAGGATTCGAACCTGCGACCTCCTGCTCCCAAAGCAGGCGCGATGACCGGGCTACGCTACACCCCGAAAAACATTGGAGAATGCTGCGGAGAGACCGGGACTCGAACCCGGGCAACGCTTACGCGTTGACAGATTAGCAATCTGCTCCATTACCACTCTGGCACCTCTCCAAAAATTTAAGAACTTACTTCAATTTCTCAAAGCGGTTGCAAATCTACGGCAAAGAATTAGTTTTCACAAAACATTTTTACGTTTTTTATTCGGGATATTCAATTCTAACATGATAAATACTGTTTAACTTCTTTTTTATCAATAGTTTGACCTTTTTAATTTCTTTTAAAGTTAAATCAGAATTATCAAACTGACCACTATTTAAATGTCCATCTATAACAGTTTCCACTAGTCTATCAAATTTTTGTGCAGTCGGTTGTTGCACACTCTTTGAAGCTGCTTCTATACTATCACTTATCATTAATAATGCTGTTTCTTTACTGAATGGTTTAGGACCCGGATAACTAAAATTCTCTTTAACTGTGTTTGGATCGAGCTCTTTGTTTTTATGATAAAAATATTTGACAAGAGAATCTCCATGATGGGTTCTTATAAAGTCAATTATTCTATCAGGAATATTGTACTCCTTAGCTAACTCTACTCCTAGCAATATATGATTTATTATTATCCTTGCACTTTCTTTGGGTGCTAGATCATCATGGGGATTAATACCATTCGTTTGATTTTCAATGAAAAGAGTCGGATTGCTAATTTTTCCTATATCGTGATATAAAGCACCGACTCTAACCAACATCGAATTTGCTCCAATTTCACTTGCCAGATATTCTGCTATATTAGCCACATTCAAAGAGTGATGAAAGGTTCCAGGCGCTTCATTGGATAATCTTTTTAACAATGGAGCATTGGTGTCTCCTAATTCAAGTAATGAAATATCACTCGTCATATTAAAAACTTTTTCATAAGCATATATGAGAGGATAAATCATTAGGACGAGAATACTACTGATTACTATCTGCCCTAATTTTTCCCATTTAATAATGAAATCCGCATCACTAAATAATGAAAATGAAATCCAAATAATCGTAGAAACAATTAGAATTTTAACAACCACTAAAAATAAATTAGCTCGATTATAAATTTTTGCATTTGAGGTTAAGGCTACAATTGAAATTAATATTTGTTGTGTAATAAAAATAAGGGGATTTAAAACATTAAGGCTTATGACAAGAGTTACTAAGACACTACAAAATAAAGCCAATCTTGTAGAAAAAAATGATTGAAGAATCAAAGAATAAATTACAAAAGGTACAATTAATATATAATCAGGATAACTATACGAGAAAAATATTCCTAAACTAATGAACAATAATGTATTGAATAAAATGAAAATAATATTCTTATTAATCATTAAAAGTGCTCCATTAAATTTTTTGATATACAGATAAAACGCTAATAATAGAACATAAATTATTGCTCCTTTACTAATTTTACTAATCAGTCGATCTTTTACGTCTGAATTCTTTACATAATTTCTATTCAAGGAATCTAGCACTTTCAACTTATCACCTTGAACTATTTCACCTTTAGCTATTATTCTACTATTTTGTTTCACCCAATAGTCAATAGGTAAAATATTTGAAATAGCATTATTAATCCTCTTATTCGTTTCTTCCTTATTAAAGAAAACATTTTCTTCAGGGATATTAAAAACATTAAATAATGAATCAGGAAGTAAATTTCTTATTTTCTTTTTTAGTTCAGTTCTTCTAATAAGTTTATCCGTATTAATAATACTTTCCTCACCATTCTTAACTAATATGATAGAACGATTAATGAAGGTATCAGAAATAACACCTGTTTCGTAAGAGTTAAGTATTATTTCATTTAAATCATTATTCAGATTTTCGCTAATAACTTTTTCACTATTCGCAAGAATAAAATTTTTATTTTCAAGTGATACTTTCTTAAAAGTATATATCGGAAATTGACTTTCTATTGCTTGTTTTTTTTCTGAAATTAATTCCTCATTCGTTTTGTAAACAGGGAAATCAAAAGGCGCGTATAAAACATCCTGTGACCAAGGTTCACCGTGTTGATATCGTAATGAAAATCTATTACTTTCCGGAGTTAATAGAACTATTAAAACCGTAGACAGAAACAAAATGACAAATAAAGCCAAATGTTCAATTTTAAAGTATTTTTTTATAAACGACATCCTTTACTTTAAGGTTGAATTAACCACTTTACAATTTTAAAAAGCAGTGTTTTTATGTATTTTCGCAGGTAAAGATAAACATCATGAATAAAGTAGTAATTGTATCCTACGCAAGAACACCTATTGGTAGCTTTATGGGAAAGTTATCAACCATCCCTGCAACACAATTAGGTAGCATAGCAATCAAAGGAGCAATAGATAAATCTGGAATTGATCCAAACCTCGTTCAAGAAGTTTTTATGGGTCACGTTGTTCAAGCAAATACGGGTCAAGCACCTGCTAGACAAGCAGCTCTAGGAGCAGGTATATCAAAAAACACTCCTTGTACTACTGTAAATAAAGTTTGTGCGAGTGGAATGAAATCTATAATGATGGCAGCACAATCAATAGCTTGTGGAGACGCTGATGTTGTCATTGCCGGTGGAATGGAAAACATGAGTCAAATACCACATTATACACACTTACGAAATGCTACAAAGTTTGGCCCTAGCACTCTAGTCGATGGAATGCAACGAGATGGATTAATTGATGCCTATGATAAAAATGCTATGGGAGTATGTGCTGACCAGTGTGCTATAGACCATAGTTTTACAAGAGAAGATCAAGACAAATTTGCAATTCAATCTTATAACAGATCTAGTGAAGCTTGGTCAAATGGAAAGTTTAGTGATGAAGTAGTTCCAGTTCATGTCCCACAGCGCCGTGGTGATGATTTGGTAGTTGATAGAGATGAGGAATACTCTAATGTTAAAATGGATAAAATACCTTCATTACGCCCTGCTTTTACTAAGGATGGTACAGTGACAGCGGCAAACGCCTCTACGATCAACGATGGTGCTGCCGCATTACTTTTGATGAGTGAAGATAAAGCTAAAGAATTAGGTCTTAGCCCAATTGCTTACGTAAAAGGATATGCAGATGCAGCACTGAGTCCTGAGCATTTTACAGTTGCTCCTGCAAAAGCTTTACCCAAAGCTTTAAGTAAAGCAGGTGTTTCTCAAGATGAAATAGATTATTTTGAATTCAATGAGGCTTTTTCAGTTGTTGGATTAGCAAATATGAAGCTATTGGGACTTAATGATAAGAACGTTAATGTGTATGGTGGTGCGGTTTCACTAGGGCATCCATTAGGCTGTAGCGGTGCTCGTATAGTAACTACATTATTAAGTGTACTTAAACAAGAAGACGGAAAATTAGGAGCTGCTGCTATTTGCAACGGTGGCGGCGGTGCAAGCGCTATGGTTATAGAAATGTTATAATACATGAGATACGGTATTTGCCCAATTTCAATTGCTCCGTTAAGAGCTGAAGCTAGTGACAAAAGTGAGCTAGTATCTCAGGTACTATATGGGGAAATATTCAAAATTATCGAACCAAGAAAAAGTTGGTCTAGGATACGACTTGCACATGATAAATATGAAGGTTGGATAGACAATAAACAATTGAGGGAAATTGAATCCGAAGACTACCATAGCATTCATCAACTTCCCAAATCATATTGTACTGATTTAATTTCTCATGTAACACATGAAGATGGATCGTTATCTACAATATGTATTGGTGCGCAAATAAGCTCTTCTGCTTTTTTAGGAGACACATTTAATGGAGAATATCATGATTTTGCAGAAATTGAAAAATCTAAAATAGTCGAAAACTCATTACTCTTTTTAAATACATCATATTTATGGGGTGGACGTAATCCATTGGGTATCGATTGCAGCGGATTTACACAATTAGTGTATAGATTGAACGGGCATCCCATTCCTAGAGACGCTTCACAGCAAGCAAATATTGGCGAAGCTTTAAGCTTTATAGAGGAATCAGAACCAGGTGATTTGGCCTTTTTTGATAATAAAGAAGGCTTAATCACTCACGTAGGAGTCGTTATGCAAGATAATTACATTATCCATGCCCACGGCAAGATAAGAATAGATCGCTTAGATCAAAGTGGTATTTTCAATGTAGAAAGTAATTCGCATACTCACAAGTTAAGGGTAATCAAAAAAATTATCTAATTAAAAAAAGCCTCTCATTATATTGAGAGGCTTTTTTAATAATCGTTATTTTAAGCTTTCGCGAAAGCGTGAAATTTAAACTTTTATTTACCTTGAAGAGCATCGATTTTATCTTGCATTTTTAAAGCACTATATAAATTTATTAAGGTTTGTTTCACTTGTTCGTTTTTAGGTTGTAACATCAAGGCTTTTTCGAATAGTTTAGTAGCCTTTGTATACATGGTTTTTTGTTCCTCATACGTAGTTTCTTCTAAATTACCTATGGACACATAGGCGAATGCCAAATTATTTAACGTATTAAAATTTTCTGAATCAAGTTTCAAACTTAACTGATAATATTTTATAGCCTCCTTGTAATTTTTAGAATTGAGTGCGGCCAAACCTAAATTATCAAATACTCTAGGGTCTTTAACATCATCAGCTAAGGAAGCAACAGCCTTTTTATACTCTTCCATCCGACCTAATGTAAGTAACATATCCGCTCTATTCAATTTCAAGGAGTTATCATTCGGATACTTATCAAAAGAGTTCGTAAAAATAGTTTCAGCCTTATCTAATTGATCATTTCTTTTATATAACCACATTAGGTTACTGAGAATAGCCCCACGTTGAGACGGAGATTGTTCTACAACTAAATCCTTATAATCACCCTGTTTAATTGCAACTTCAGCAAGAACTTTGCTTTTAAATATTTCTTGTTGACCTGTTGATGTTTTAGTTGCCTTGATTACCTCTTGCTGTCCAGAATATCCAGATTCATAAAGCTTCTCATAAGCTAATAAGGCTTTATTGAAATCTCCAGTTGAATAGGCTAGGCTTGCTACATTAAAAAGCATAGCTTGATCTTCTTTAAAATAATTGGAAAGCTGCTCCACTATATTTAGAGCACCTTCTTGATTTTCAACTGTTAATTTACTCGCCTCTTCTAATAGGCTTCGTCTCATCTCATTTTCAACATATAAAAACTTTACCTCATCTTCATATCCTAACTTTTTAGCCGTTTTCAATTGATCCAATGCTAATAAAAGTTTATCAACATCACCATTAGCATTAGTAAGCAGGGTAAATGCATTATAAAATGCATACTCATCTTTATAATCAGCTTCTATTTCATTTTCATTTAGAGTATTGAAAATTTCCATTGCAGCTGCGATGTCATTTCTATCTACTGCCTTTGCTATTTTTTTGAATTGTTTCTTTTGTGCAGTAGCAATTACTGTACAAAAAAGAAACATAATAGTTACTATTTTTTTCATTTTAATTTTTTTTATTCTTCGCTATCATCGGTCACAACAGTTGTGCCATCGTTTTCCGTTGCCTCAAGGCTATCGTCGTCGTTTTCATCTTTAACAACTTTTGCAACTGCAGCAATCGAATCGTTACCTTTTAAGTTTATAAGCCTTACTCCTTGTGTTGCTCTTCCCATAACTCTTAGGTCAGAGACATTGATTCTAATCGCAACACCAGACTTATTGATAATCATTAAATCATCAGAGTCGGTTACATTTTTAAGAGCCACTAAACTTCCTGTCTTTTCAGTAACAGAGATTGTTTTTACACCTTTTCCTCCACGATTAGTTTCTCTATAATCTTCTAGGCTTGACCTTTTACCGTATCCTTTTTCAGAAACAACAAGAATATTAGATTCCATATCGTTAACAGATACCATTCCTATAACCTCATCATCGTCGTGCGCAAGTCTTATTCCTCTAACTCCACTCGCACTACGACCCATAGGCCTAGTTTTTGATTCATCAAATCTAATTGCTTTACCGCTCTTCAATCCTAACATTACGTGGCTATCTCCAGTCGTTAGTTTTGCTTCTAATAAGGTATCTCCATCCTTAATAGTAATTGCATTAATACCATTTGAACGAGGTCTTGAGTACTGTTCTAAAGAAGTTTTCTTAACCTGACCTTTTTTAGTAGCCATTATCACATAATGACTATTAATATAGTCTTCATCTTTAAGATCTTGAGTACAAATTACTGCTTTAACCTTATCGTCTTGCTCAATATTAATTAGATTCTGTATAGCTCTACCTTTGGAAGTACGACTACCTTCTGGTATTTCATAAACTCTCATCCAGAAACACTTACCTTTTTCAGTAAAGAAAAGCATGTATTGATGATTTGTTCCTATAAAAATATCCTCCAGGAAATCTGCATCACGCGTTGTACTTGCCTTCTGGCCTACTCCACCTCTATTCTGAATTTTATATTCATTCAAACTAGTACGCTTAATGTAACCTGCATGTGAAATTGTGATTACAACTTGCTCATCTGGTATCATATCTTCGATACTCAAATCACCACCAGCATACTCGATTTTTGATCGGCGCTCATCACCAAATTTCTCTTTAACCTCGAGAAGTTCTTCCTTAATAATAGCCATTCTACGCTCTTTTTTAGCAAGAATATCTTTAAGGTCTGCGATGGTTTCTAAAAGGTCGTTATACTCTGATCGTAATTTATCTTGTTCTAGTCCTGTAAGCTGTCTCAATCGCATTTCAACGATAGCTCTAGCTTGAATTTCAGAAAGTTCAAAACGTTTGATTAGCTTTTCTCGCGCTTCTTCTCCATTTTTACTGGAACGTATAAGTGCAATAACCTCATCGATATTATCACTAGCAATAATTAATCCTTCAAGGATATGTGCTCGTTCTTCAGCTTTACGCAATTCAAACGTTGTTCTACGAGTTACTACCTCATGTCTGTGCTCCACAAAATAGTGGATCATCTCTTTAACATTAAGTAATTGCGGTCTTCCGTTTACAAGTGCAATGTTATTCACACTAAAACTTGACTGTAAAGCAGTATGCTTATACAATTTATTAATTACGATATTAGGTATAGCATCCCTTTTAAGAACATATACGATACGCATACCTTTACGGTCGGATTCATCTCTTATGGAGGAGATTCCTTCAAGTTTTTTCTCGTTGATAAGATCGGCTGTTTTCTTAATCATATCAGCTTTATTTACCTGATATGGCAACTCATCAACGATTATGCATTCACGTCCTTTTACCTCTTCAATACGTGCTCTACCTCTTATTTTAACGCGACCACGCCCAGTATGCATGGCTTCTTTTACTCCATCATAACCGTAAATAATTCCACCTGTTGGAAAATCTGGTGCTTTTACATGGTTTATGAGTTCATCAACTGTAATGTCGTTATCTTCAATGTAGGCGATTGTACCATCTACTACTTCAGATAAGTTATGCGGTGGCATATTAGTAGCCATACCTACTGCAATACCGCTAGCTCCATTTACGAGCAGGTTAGGTATTTTTGTAGGAAGAACAGTAGGCTCGCTTAATGTATCATCAAAATTAAGTTGAGTATCTACCGTTTCCTTATCGATATCAGCGAGCATTTCCTCACTTATTTTACGCATTCTGGCTTCAGTATAACGCATGGCTGCAGGTGGATCTCCATCTACACTACCAAAGTTACCCTGACCATCAACCATCATATACCTCAATGACCATTC
Source organism: Nonlabens tegetincola (assembly GCF_002117085.1). Classification (GTDB taxonomy): domain Bacteria; phylum Bacteroidota; class Bacteroidia; order Flavobacteriales; family Flavobacteriaceae; genus Nonlabens; species Nonlabens tegetincola. The sequence continues at coordinate 1,324,297 of NZ_CP019342.1, forward strand.
TTGCGCCATACGTACCATTGTATCGTATACCGATGTATCTCCATGAGGATGGTACTTTCCAAGTACCTCTCCTACAATTCTTGCACTTTTTTTGTAAGCTCTATTAGATAGTACACCTAGCTCATACATTCCATAAAGAACCCTACGGTGAACTGGTTTTAGCCCATCGCGCACATCTGGCAGTGCACGTGACACTATGACCGACATCGAGTAATCGATGTATGCTGACTTCATTTCATCCTCGATATTAATCGGGATCAACTTTTCTCCATCTGCCATGAATTATCAGTGTTTTAAATTATGAACTAGCAAGATAAGCAAACAGCTAGTATTTATAAGGGTTTAGGCCTATTTTATCATGTTTTTTATTAACACATTTTAAGAAATCCTGTTTATAAGTTTTAGCTTAGATAAACGATGCCTAAAATCATGTGGTAAAGTTAGACTACTTGCGTTTAAACAGTTTCAAATCAGGTATTTTATTACGCTTTCGCGAAAGCGAACCTAACCACTTAAACTTTATATTAACCGTAATTTATAAAACGGTACGGCTTTTGAACGATTTAATTCATTAAATTTAGCCAAAGAAGCAAGTTATATGGATGATAATTTTTCACCGAGAGTCAAAGACGTGATAGCCTATAGCAAAGAAGAAGCGTTAAGGTTAGGTCACGATTTTATAGGCACTGAACATCTTATGTTAGGTCTTTTGAGAGATGGAGATGGAAAGGCCATTCAAATTTTAGGAAATTTAAGTGTCGATTTAGATTTACTACGTAGAAAAGTAGAAATATTGAGTCCGGCAAATCCTAGTTCGGAATTGAAAGCAAATGAAAAAAAGAATTTGCACCTCACTAGACAGGCAGAAAGAGCACTTAAAACAACCTTTTTAGAAGCAAAGCTGTTTCAAAGTTCCTCTATTAATACTGCACACTTACTATTGTGCATTTTACGCAATGAAAACGATCCTACGACTAAATTGCTCAACAAAATGCAAGTGGATTACGATGGTGTAAAAGAGGAGTTTAAAACCTTATTGTCTGAAGATGATAATTACACTGATGAACCACTCGCACAAAGTTTTAGCGATGATGATTCTAACGAAGCAGGTAAGGATGATGGGGAAAACTTATTCTCAGGAAATGCCGATAAAAAAGGTAGCAAGAAAAGTAAGACACCTGTTTTAGATAATTTTGGACGTGATTTAACCAAACTAGCAGAAGACGACAAACTTGATCCTGTTGTAGGTCGTACGGAAGAAATACAACGGGTATCTCAAATTTTGAGTAGACGTAAAAAGAACAATCCTTTATTAATAGGTGAACCTGGAGTTGGTAAAAGTGCAATAGCCGAAGGTCTAGCCCTAAGAATCATTCAACGTAAAGTTTCTCGTATTTTATATGATAAAAGAGTGATAACTCTTGATCTTGCTAGTCTAGTTGCTGGTACGAAGTACAGAGGTCAATTTGAAGAACGTATGAAAGCGGTGATGAATGAGCTTGAAAAAAATGATGATATTATTTTATTCATTGATGAAATTCACACCATCGTCGGCGCTGGTGGTGCCGCTGGGTCACTAGATGCTTCAAACATGTTTAAACCAGCGCTAGCACGTGGTGAGATACAATGTATAGGTGCAACAACTCTTGATGAGTATCGTAATAGTATTGAAAAGGATGGCGCTCTTGAACGACGTTTTCAAAAAGTGATGGTAGAACCAACTAGCGTTGAGGAAACCATAGCTATTCTTAACAATATTAAAGAGAAATATGAAGATCATCACAATGTAGAGTATACGGCTGAAGCTATTGAAGCGTGTGTAACGTTGACCAATAGATATATGACCGATAGGTTTTTGCCAGACAAGGCTATAGACGCTTTAGATGAAGCAGGCTCTAGAATTCATATTACAAATATCGAAGTTCCAGACCAAATTGTGGAAATAGAACAAAAGCTGGAAGAAGTACGCGAGGAGAAGACTAATGTTGTTAAAAAACAAAAGTATGAGCAAGCTGCCCGATTAAGAGACGATGAGAAAAAGCTAGAACAACAGCTTAAAGACGCTCAGGATGCTTGGGAAGAAGCTTCTAAAAATCATAAGGATACGGTTACCGAAGAAAACGTGGCTGAAGTTGTAAGCATGATGACAGGTATTCCAGTTAACAGAATAGCTACCCAAGAAATGAAGAAATTGAGCAACCTAAATGAGACTATAGGTAGTTCAGTAATTGGGCAAGAAAAGGCTGTAAAACAGGTAGTAAAAGCTATTCAACGTAATCGAGCTGGTTTAAAAGATCCTAATAAACCGATCGGATCTTTTATATTCCTAGGGCAAACTGGTGTAGGTAAAACACAACTTGCTAAAGTTTTGTCCAAAGAGCTATTTGATTCTGAAAACTCATTAATCAGAATTGATATGAGTGAATACATGGAGAAATTTGCTATAAGCAGGCTTATAGGTGCGCCTCCAGGATATGTAGGTTATGAAGAAGGTGGACAGCTCACTGAAAAAGTGCGCAGAAAACCATATAGCGTGGTTCTATTGGATGAAATTGAGAAAGCTCACCCAGATGTCTTTAATATGTTATTGCAAGTTCTTGACGACGGTTACATTACCGATAGTTTAGGACGCAAAATCGATTTTAGAAACACCATCATAATTATGACAAGTAATGTTGGTGCTAGACAACTTAAAGATTTTGGATCAGGTGTGGGATTTGGTACAGCAGCTCGTAAGAGCGCTGCAGATGAGAATGCGCGTAGTGTTATTCAAGCTGCCCTTAAAAAGACATTTGCTCCTGAATTCTTAAACAGAATTGACGATGTAATTGTGTTTAACGCTTTAGAAAGAGAGGATATTCATAAAATTATTGATATCGAGCTAGAAAAATTACTAGTACGTATCAAAGATTTAGGATACGAATTAAAACTAAGCGAGAAAGCAAAGGATTATATTGCCGATAAAGGTTTTGACAAACAGTACGGTGCTAGGCCTTTGAAAAGAGCTATTCAAAAACATATTGAAGATACTCTTGCAGAGGAAATTGTTAACAATCAACTTCAAGAAGGAGATTCAATATCTATGGACCTAGACGAAAAAACCAATGAACTTGTCATTAATATTGAAAAAGCAAGTACGACAGAATAAGTTATTTTTAATATATGCTATAAAAGGCTACTCTTTTTTGAGTAGCCTTTTTTATTTATTGCACAATTGTTAAAAACAAATAACTCAAAATCCTAAAAACATGTTTTTAGTCGAATAGTAAGCTAAATAAGTTTCCAAAATTAATAATGATTAGGTATGAAAATACTTTTACTCCATCAATTAAAAATAGGGAATATGAAAACAGTAGATTTAGATTTTGGCCGCTTTGAGTTTTACCCAGATCTTGTAATTGGAACAATCAACGAAGGAGTTCACTTTGATAAAAAATTGAACGAGACCTTAAGAAATAATATCGTTTATCATTATGGGGTTCATCACCCTATCGGTTATATAAGTGTAAGAGAGAACAACTATTCTGTAGACCCAATGATACATCTTGAAAATAAAAAGTTTGATAATCTATGCAGTGTGGCAATAGTTGAAAATAGAATTTATGGAATGAGTAGCATCGCTCTAGAAGCAAAGTTTTTTAAGCCTGGAAAGCTTAAATCATTCATTACCCCAGAGGATGCACTTATATGGACCAATAAACAAATTGAAAACTCTATAAGAAATAAAGAGCTTAAATATCAATTGGTTTAAAAATCAATTTTAGTTTCTTCAAGAAATATTCTAGCAGCTTTTATATCGCTATACATGATACGATCCTCATCGAGTTGAGACACATAATCACGTAAAGAATTAACTATCCTCTTCAGAAATGGAGAGGTTTGTTTTTTTCTAAAAGAAAGAGATTCTGCTCCAGCAATAAGTTCAATTCCCAAAACAGTTTGACAATTATCTAAAAGTTCATATAATTTAACTGCTGCATTTGCTCCCATGCTTACATGATCCTCCTGTCCATTTGAGGATACTATACTATCAGTAGAGCTAGGATTAGCTAGAGATTTATTTTTACTTACAATACTGGCTGCAGTATACTGCATAATCATCATCCCACTATTCAAGCCTGGGTTGTGCACAAGAAAAGAAGAGAGTCCTCTTTTACCACTCATTAACTGAAAGGTACGTCGCTCACTTATGTTTGCGATTTCACTAAGAGCGATTGCCATATAATCCAAAGCTAAGGCAAGTGGTTGACCATGGAAATTACCAGCAGAAATCACTTCGTCTGAATCTGGAAAAACATTAGGATTATCAGTAACTGAATTGAGTTCTGTAACAATGGTTTTAGTAACAAAGTTTAAAGTATCCTTGCTAGCACCATGTACCTGGGGTACGCATCTAAAACTATATGGATCTTGTACATTATCCTTAGCATCCTGTGCTATTTCACTTCCATCTAGTAAGTCTAGTAATAATTGAGCGCTTTCTAATTGTCCAGCGTGTGGCCTAATTAGATGACTTTGCGGTAAAAATGGAGATAAAGAACAATTAAAACCATCGATTGATAATGAAGCGGTGATGTGAGACCAGTTCCATAGCTGTTCTGCTTTCAATAATCCATAAATAGCATAAGCAAGCATGAATTGAGTACCGTTTATAAGGGCCAAACCTTCTTTAGATTTTAAGTTCAAAGGCTCCACTCCATAATTACTTTTCAAGGCGCTTGCATCTCTAACTTCATTGTCGATATATATTTCCCCTAAACCTAGCAACGGTAAAGCCATGTGCGCGAGCGGCGCTAGATCACCACTAGCTCCTAATGAACCTTGTTCATAAATTACGGGTAATAAATTATTATTAAAGAAAAAAATCAACCTTTCAACAACTTCTATACTTACTCCACTATGGCCGTACGATAGACTTTGTATTTTACAAAAAAGCATGATTCTTATAATCTCCTTAGGAACAGGCTTGCCGGCACCACAAGCATGTGATATGATTAAGTTTTTCTGTAACTTCTCTATATCTTGCAGTTCAATGCGAGTGTCACATAAGGAACCAAACCCAGTATTGATACCGTATGCAGTAGGCGCCTCCATGGCGCCATATTTTTCATCGAGGTACTTGCGACCTTTTAAAATTCGTTGCTTGGCATCTTCCGATAGTTCTAATTCAGTTACCTGAAAAGCAATCTCGGATAGTTTGTTTTTATTAATATGAGCAGATGATATGGTATGCTTCATAAGTCTTGGTAGATGTTAAGTTTTGTAGTTTTGATTAAATAATTTATTGCTGCTGTGGTGGTTGTTGCTGTGGTTGTCTAAATAAGTTAAGAATGGCTGGTCCTATAAAATTGCTAATTATGCTAGCTTTAAGACCTTCATGTGCATAGGTTTGAACAGCTAGATCACCACTAGCTCCATGCAGATAAACACCAAACAATGTGGCAGTAATTGGATCATACTTTTGTGCAAGAAATGCCGCTATTACACCGCTTAATACATCACCACTTCCTGCTGTTGCCATACCTGGATTGCCAGAATCATTAACAAACATACCTTGTGGTGTAACGGTAAAAGTGAATGCTCCTTTAAGGACTAAAATGACTTTATGTTCCATAGAGAATTTTTGAGCTTTTGATAATTTATCATAGCTCCCTTTCCACTCTCCTATTAATCCTTTAAGTTCTCCATCATGCGGCGTGAGAATAGAGTTTTCTGGAATTTTCTTCAAAAGGTCTAGATCTTTTGACAGTAAGTTGATTCCATCGGCATCAATAACTACCGGTGATGCTTGTTTAGATATCGCTTTCGCGAAAGCGGAGAAAGTATCATCTTTTAATCCCAGACCAGGACCTACACATAAAACATAATTTTGTAATTCGTGATCAAAATTAGTTACGTGAGATTCACCAGAACTTAAAATACTCATTACTTCTGGAACCGAACATTGTAATATGGTATTACCGTCTTCTGGAATTAGAGCAGTAACTTTTCCAGCACCTGCATTTATTGCTGCCCCAGAAGCAAGAACTGCCGCTCCCATTTTGCCTTCGCTACCAGCCATAACAAGTACATGACCGTAATCTCCTTTATGAGAAAAAGGGTTGCGATTTTTATACATGTGCTGGGCTAGATCCTTGTCTACAAGGTTTGCAAGTGGCTGTACCTGCATCATATATTCCGGATCTAGTCCAATATTAATCACTTCATAAGTACCTACTAAATTTCCTGTTTCTGGAAGGAAAAAAGATAATTTAGGAGTTTGAAAGGTAAAAGTATGATTAGCACGAATAACAGGCGCATCATTTTGCGCTTGATCTGCAAACAAGCCGCTAGGCATATCAACAGCTACTTTAAAGGCTCTTGAATTATTAATATGCTCAACAAATTCTGCCATCCAACCATCAATAGGCCTATTTATTCCTGTACCAAAAATCGCATCTATCACGATGTCTTGTTGACCTATTTCTGGAAAGTCATCTTTACAACTTAATAGAATAGGCCAATCTTTTGTAACCTCCTTAATTCTATCATAGTTTACAAGGAAATCCTTACTACGCTTTTTACTGCAGTTAGTAACATAAGTGGTTACATGATATCCATGCTGGATGAGATGTCTTGCGATTGCTAGACCATCACCACCATTATTACCTATTCCGCAAAATACTTTAATAGGAACAGGAGCTCCATTAAGTCGTTGATGTAAACGTTCAAAGACAAGAGTGGCAACACGCTCCATTAAATCAATACTTGAAATTTGCTGTTTTTGTATTGTAGAAGCATCTGCCTGAGCTAATTGCTCGCCGCTTAATATTTTCAAAACCTTATAATTTAGAATTGCAAAATAAGCTTTTTGTGACAGCTTTTAAATAGGGTTAATATTCTTTAAAAAGTACCATTGATTACAGTATTGACTTCTTACATTTGTTCTACAGAATAATGGATTTATGAAAAATACCGCACTTACCAATACACATATAGAATTAGGAGCCAAAATGGTTCCATTTGCAGGTTATAATATGCCTGTACAATATGAAGGTGTTAATATAGAACATCAAACTGTGAGAGATCACGTAGGAGTTTTTGACGTATCCCACATGGGAGAATTTCTTATCGAAGGTCCAAATGCACTAGAATTGGTGCAAAAAGTGTCATCAAACGATGCTTCTAAATTAACTGTTGGTCGTGCACAATATGCTTATTTACCTAATGAGACAGGTGGTATTGTAGATGATATGATTGTATACCGAATTAAAGACGAAACATATATGCTTGTCGTTAATGCCTCAAACATTCAAAAAGATTGGGATCATATTTCTAAATACAACACCATGGGAGCAACCATGCGTGATTTAAGTGAAGACTATTCGTTACTAGCCATACAAGGTCCCAAAGCTGTTGAAGCAATGCAAGCCTTATCCAGTGTTGATTTGAGCGCTATCAAATTTTATCATTTTGAAATAGGAGATTTTGCAGGAATCGATCATGTGATCATAAGCGCGACGGGTTACACAGGATCTGGTGGATTTGAGATCTACTGCAAGAATAAGGAAGTAAAACAAATATGGAACAAGGTACTAGAAGCTGGTGCTAGTTTTAATATTAAACCTATTGGTCTAGCAGCTCGAGATACTCTAAGGTTAGAAATGGGCTATTGTTTATACGGCAATGATATCAGTGAAATGACATCTCCTTATGAAGCAGGACTAGGTTGGGTTACTAAATATACCAAAGAGTTTGTAAACCACGAACAGCTATTGGAGCATAAAGAAAAAGGAGTAGATCGCAAGTTGGTAGGATTTGAAATGGATGAAAGGGCAATACCACGTGGTGGTTATGAAATTAAAGATAGTAACCAACAAGATTTGGGAATGGTTACTAGCGGTACCATGTCACCATCATTAGGCAAAGGAATAGGAATGGGTTACGTACCGCCAGTTTTTGCAACACCTGGTAGCAAAATACACATCCAGGTTCGTAAAAAGTTAATACCTGCAACAGTTGTTAAATTACCATTCTACAAAAAATAAGAATTATTTCAAGAATACTGATTTTAGGAGGTAGTGGTTTTATAGGAAATGCTCTCTATAAAGAACTTGCTCCATTTTATAATGTACATGCAACATATAAAACTGAAAATGCTGGTTATGAATCTAACCAGCATTTTCATTGGTTTGATATGGAGCAAGAAGAGGTAGACACCCTTTTACACTCACTACATCCAGAATTTATTATAAGCTGTGTAAGAGGAAATGTAAACAGTCAATTGTACCTTCATAACCAATTGATGAATTATGTTAACAAAAGTAATTGTCGTCTCATTTTTTTATCAAGTGCCAATGTTTTTGACAGATTCACAAATTTTCCAAGTTACGAATACGACAAAACTTTTTCGGAAAGTATATATGGGCGATTCAAAATAAAAATTGAGAACGCACTTTTAAGATTACCACCACAAAAGTATGTGATTTGCCGTATTCCTATGATTTACGGTTACAACAGTCCTAGACTTAAGGCTATTAAAGATCAGTTATTGAAAAAAGAGGCCATTGAAGTATTTTCAAACGTTGTAATCAATGCTACCTATATTCAAAAGCTTACTCAACAAATTCATTACATAATAAATCGCAGAAGGCGAGGTATTTTTCATTTAGGAAGTAATGATCTTATACATCACAGTGAATTGGTTAAAGACATTGCGATAACAATAGGCTTTGAAAATCCTTTGCTCAAACACGTATTTGACTCAAATGACGACAGGCAATTAAGTGTCCTACCAAAGGACAATTTATTACCTAAACATCTTCAATTTACGATTGATGACGTAGTAAAAAGTTGTGAAAAGCCTGCTTAAGGATTTTTATTAAGGAATGTACTTATTATCACCCCATTGAGGTGCTCGTTTTTCTAGAAATGCGTCGCGTCCTTCTCGAGCTTCATCAGTCATATAAATTAATCGGGTCATCTCGCCTGCAAAAACTTGCTGTCCTACCATTCCATCATCGGTAGCATTCATGGCAAATTTTGCCATTTTTATCGCTGTAGGCGATTTCTTGAGAATTTCTTGTGCCCAGTCATATGCAGTCTGTTCTAGTTCATCATGTGGTACGACGGCATTAACCATACCCATATCCATTGCCTCTTGAGCACTATAACTTTTTCCTAAAAAGAATATTTCTCTAGCCTTTTTCTGACCTACCATTTTTGCCAAATAAGCACTACCATAACCAGCATCTACACTTGCTACATCGGTATCTGTTTGTTTAAAAATAGCATGCTCTTTACTGGCCAGCGTCATATCACAAACTACGTGTAAACTATGACCACCGCCTACAGCCCAACCAGGTACCGCACAAATTACCACCTTTGGCATAAAACGTATCATACGTTGAACCTCAAGAATATTCAATCGACCTGTTCCTTCATCATCCTTATAACCATCTACTCCACGTGCTCGTTGATCACCACCACTACAAAATGCCCAACCACCGTCTTTAGGTGATGGTCCTTCACCAGTTAATATAACTACACCTATCGAAAGATCTTCTTGAGCGTCATAAAATGCTTTTATAAGTTCACTTACAGTTTTAGGTCTAAAAGCGTTACGCACCTCTGGTCTATTAAACGCTATACGAGCTACACCATTGGACTTTTTGTAAGTAATATCTTCAAATTCGATTGCAGTTTTCCAGTTCATAATTGTAGTATTAAGGACTGCAAAGATAAAACTAGTCTTTATACCAAACTCGTATAATTTGCATTGAAATTGTGATACCACTATGAAGGTTTAAGTGATAACTTGCTTTAGAATTCAACTCTTTACCTCTAGGAAATTGTTGTACAATGGTTTCAACGTTAATTATTTCAAATGAATAATTTTTGCGCAACCACTCTTCCACTCTAGGCATTACATCGTCCAAGGTTTCATAGGTTGTACCTTTCCAAAATGTTTTAGATACAGCTTTGGGTGCAAAATCAATGAATTTCATAAATCCTTTTGTTATAGGTATTATGGGCGACTAGAAAGTTACATCTTGAATAATCAATTCCTCATTATAAGTATTAATAAATGTGAGTAGTTCGCTTTCGCGAAAGCGGCTACAAAAATTTCCTCATATTAATTATTTACACAGCTAGATTGAGACGACCATGTTCTCAATTCAGAAAATAAAAGGATACCTTTAAAAAATGAGGGATGACGACACCAATGAAAATTAGTATATTTAGACATAAATAAATTTGTAGGGGAATTTATTTTGTTTTCAATCGAGATAGCTGCAACTATCTCGATTTTCGTTTAAGAAATTCTTGTTAATCTTACACAAAATATATTGATTGCTTGTAAATTTGTATCATGAGCAAGGAGAAAAAACCGGATAGCGTAGTTTATGATGAAGAATCGGGAAAGTACAATGCTGCATTACTTCCCTATGCAAGTGGTGTAGGAGCTCCTAAAATAACTACACCCGACATCACTTCATGGAAACAATCTAATATTAATAAGGTTAACCACGAATTCAAGTCACAATTTGATCAATTAAAGGCACAGTATGAAGCCATGGTTTCAAAATTTGAAGCAAACCAACTTGTATACGGTGCACGTTTTTCTTTTGAACCAATAGTTGGAGAAACCTACCACCTATATCGTGACAAAAAACAAAATACTTTTCTTTCGGTTATAGCACCACAGGAATGTAACTGGGATTTTGTAGGCTCCTTCAGACTTTCTTCAGAAAAAATCTGGGAACTGGTGTCATAATCACTGAATATTTATTCATTTTATCGATAAATTTAGTATTTACATCGTATAATTTGTTAAATTACTACTTTGTATTACACAGTACTGTAACAAATTAATTTATTGGTCGTCATGTAATTGTAACCGCAAAACAAAAGATCATGAGAATTACAGACCGCTTAACTGATTTAACGACAGACTTCCCTCTTCTTTCTAGAAAAAGAAAAGAATCAAATCCAAGTGTTTTCACATTTGAAGAATGGGCACTGTCTTAAAACCCAAACTGATTATAACCTTTTAAAACTAAATACTATGAAAAATCCGAGTTTCTTAAATGCTGGAGCAGCTACCAATAACCGTATAAGTAACACAAAAACTTATTCTGATGAATGGAATCGTAAAAGACGTTATCGATAAAAATCGACAACCAAAAAACCGATAAAGCCTCTTAATCTTTAGTTATTAAGAGGCTTTTTTATTTAACATGATAATAACATTTATAATAGTAACAAACGGACATTAAATACGTCTACTATTATAAATGAAAGTAATGCTATGAAGTTAACGAAACGTTTATCCAATTTACTCACTCAAAAACCGAAAATAACGGCAGTAAAGAAATCACAAAAATACTCATCTAACGATGCAGGAAAATGGCATCTTGTTTGATAATTAAATAAATAGAAAAATGAAAAATACACAGAACAGTTTTTTAAACGCACAAGCTCAAACTAATAACAGAATCAGCAATTTGCCTACTTATGCTGATAATTGGAACCGTAAAAGACGGTACACCTTTAAATAAGTAGGAGATTTATTTGAATTAGCCCAAAATCCTCAAGTGAACAACTTGGGGATTTTTTTATTATTTTAACTTTAACCCCATTACAACAAGTTACTTTTATTTTTTAATTCGGCTTTTATGAAATTACTATATTATTTTTCAGTTTGTTCTATACTATTATTTGTTGCCTGCAAAGATTCACCTAAAAAGGAAATCGCACAGTCTAGCGATAATATCAATAAAAACGTGACAGTCGCAGATTCGAATAATGAGGTTCCTGATACCGATGTACCACTTATTGATGATCAAAAAGATTACAAGATCAAACAAGTTTTAGAAAACGATGGTATCATTTGGGGAATGGATTGGTTGCCAAATAATGAACTATTATACACTACCAAACAAGGTCAAGTTTTTCGCTTTGATGGCAAGAAGAATTATGAAATAAAAAATATCCCAGAGGTTTATATACGTGGTCAAGGCGGTTTGATGGATATAACTGTACATCCTAATTATAAGGAGCAGCCATTTATATATTTAAGTTACGCAAGTGCATCAGGTCAGGGATCTGGTGGAAATACAACCATAGCCAGAGCAAAATTAATTAATGATGAACTTACGGATCTTAACGTATTGTACAAGGCTGTACCTAATACAAAAGCTGGACAACATTTTGGCTCTAGATTTACGTGGGATAAGGAAGGTCATTTATACTTTAGTGTTGGTGATCGCGGTAATCGTGACGAAAACCCACAAGATATAACAAGAGATGGAGGAAAGATTTATAGAATAATGGACGACGGATCTATTCCTAAAGACAATCCATTTGTAAATGAATCAGGTGCCAAAACTGCCATATACAGTTATGGTCATAGAAATCCACAAGGGCTTACCACTCATCCTATTTCTGGTAAAGTTATGGATCATGAGCATGGACCACGTGGCGGTGATGAGATTAATACTATTGTTAAAGGACTTAATTATGGGTGGCCTGTAATTAGTTATGGAATCAATTATGACGGTTCTACTTTTACAAACTTGACTCAAAAAGAAGGAATGCAACAACCCAATTGGTACTGGAAACCTAGTATTGCACCTAGTGGATTTGCCATAATTAATAACGAAGATTATGGAGATTGGAATGGAGGTTATCTAGCTGGTTCATTAAAGTTTCAATACCTAGAACTTTTATACAACGTAGATGGAAAAGTAACCAAACGAGAAAAAATAGCTGATGGTATTGGTCGCGTAAGAGATGTTTCCATCGGTCCAGATAATTACATATACATTTCAGTAGAATCAAAGGGTATTTATCGTATAACACCTAATTAATGATTAATCTAAATTTTCAGATATGAAAAATGTATTAGCTTGTTTATTTACTACACTTATACTGTGCTCATGTGGAACAGATAAAGAAAAGAAACAAACAATCAAGTTAAAAGAACCGGCTAAGAAAGAGCTCACAGCGATTGAAAAAAGCGCCCAACGTGGTAAGGAAATTTATAGAGAGTTATGCGTTACCTGTCACCTGACTAATGGTAAAGGAGTTACAGGAGCGTTTCCACCGCTTAATCCCAGTGACTGGATCACTGGTAAACGTAAAGAAAGTATTCATGCTGTTAAATATGGTCTAAAGGGAGAAATTGTAGTAAATGGAGTTACTTACAACAATATAATGCAGTACCAAGGTCTAGATGATGAAGAGGTTGCCGATGTACTTAATTATATCATTGACACCTGGAATCCAACTGAGAAGATGGTTACCGTTGAAGAGGTCCAACAAATTAAAAAATAATATAATGAAAAAGCCCATCACAGTGTGATGGGCTTTTATTGTATAATAGTATAGTCTTAGTTGTAAATTGACTCCTTACCGTGGTGTACACAAAGCATGTAATAAATAATCGCACGATATTTAGCTCGTTCACTTTTTCCGTACTTTTCAATCACTGCTTCAACAGAATCCATTAAGTTATCACCTGATAAACCTAATTTCTTTTTCAAGTAGTTGTCTACCACACGCTGCATTTCACTACTTTCTGCGCTTACGGTTTCAGCATCTTTATTATAAATAGAAGGACCTAATCCCTTAGTAACCTTTCTAAGTAGTTCCTCGTCCAATTTTCCACCTACTTTTTCCTTGTAAGCTTTAACGTACTTCTCTACTCTTTCATCAAATTTACTCATAATAATGTTCGTTAGTTAAAAAGTTAAAGGCTAAAGTTAGTTAAATAAATGTTATCGTAAAAATTTAAAATAATTTAATAAAATCTCGTCATTCACTTTACTTGGAGTAACTATTTCTAACAATTGTGGTTTATCATTTTTAGATAGAAATTGTTGGTACGCTTTCGCGAAAGCGGTCTCATCACCTACTTTGTGATACCCTATATGGTACATCTCGCACAACTGTATGGCAGTTAAATCATGTTTGGTTTCAAAATATGTATCAAATTCATGAGTATCCTTATGGCCTGGTAATATTCTAAAAATACCACCACCAGAATTATTGATAACTATGATTTTAAAGTTTTTGGGTATGTAGTTATTCCATAATGCATTTGAATCGTAAAAGAAACTAAGATCACCTGTAATAAAAATGCAAGGTCTGTCACTTGCCATTGCTGCTCCTATAGCCGTACTAGTGCTTCCATCAATTCCACTTGTTCCACGATTTGCATAAATTTTATGTGAGGTATTCATTGGAAATAATTGAGCATACCTCACCGTACTGCTATTACCTAATTGAAGAAGTATGTTATCAGGAAGATTCTGGAATAACAATTTATAAACCTTAAAGTCGCACCAAGGCATAGTTTCAAAATAGGATTTCCTTTTTTCAATTCTATTCTTAAAAGTTTTTAACCAGTATTCCTGATATTGACTATTTACAGTTTTAGAATGTAAGGATTGAACCCATGTAGAAGGCTTTACTTTTATATGACCAGCAAGTTTAAAAAAAGTATCATAGGCTCTTCTTTTTCCTACGTGATAATGAATTTTGGTTTCAAATTTGCGCAAGTATTGTTTGATTTTTTTACTTACAATCATTCCTCCTATAGTTACCACCATATCGGGTTGTAGGTGAGTAATTTCCTCATCTATATGTTCAATAGGAGCTATTAAGGTATCTATTCCCCATACCACTTTGTCATGTCGGATATTGGATCCTACCTCACTCATGATTAAAACACTAGGATCTGATGTAAGTTTGTTTAAATCGGCTTCAGTAAGAACATCAACATTTAAGGTTGAAAGTATGATTAATTTTGAAGAACTATTATCCCAATGTTTATAGAATTCATCTGGAATTATAGATGTTTCCTCTTTAAGGATGTCAATAGTTTTAACGTCTTTAATGGTAGACTTCTCTACTCTATTGTACAGCGGTTCTTCAAAAGGAATGTTTATATGAACTGGACCAGACCTAGCTATGGTGGTGTTTAAAGCTTTATTAAGTAATCTTTCATTAGTTGCGATTGATTCTACCTGTATTTTATCATGAATCATAGTAAGCTCACAATCGTATAAAATATGGTTGGAGTAAACGTGTTTTTGCCTTATGGTTTGACCATCTCCTATATCTATTTTATGCGGCGGCCTGTCGGCACTTAAAACGATTAGAGGAATTTCACTGTAATAGGCCTCAGTAACTGCCGGATAGTAATTGAGCAAAGCGCTACCACTTGTACATAAAAGAGCCACAGGTTCTCTTAATTGTTGTGCCATTCCTAGAGCTACATGTCCTGCACAACGTTCATCTACAATACTATAACAGGTAAAAAAACTATCCTCAGTAAAACCGATGGTAAGTGGTGCATTACGTGATCCTGGAGAAATCACAATATGCTTAATTTGTCGTTTCTTAAAAAGCAAAACTACCTGCTGGGCATGAATTATTTCTGGCAACATATATCACAAAGGTAATAGCAGGCAATTACATTTCCTTGATATTAACGCTTAATTAAAGCTTAAGCTCAATACTCTTTTGGTCTATCTTAAAACGTCTTTAATCGAAATAAACAGCAAATCAGAAAAATAATCCAGTATTTGGGAAATTAAAAATTGCTAGGTCCATAAAATTTATCGATATTTAAAGTATAAATCAGCCCAATTATGATCCTTATAAAATACTTGATTTTTTACAGTTTTGTACTTTTCTATCAAACGGGAATCTATTGTAAAAAAGCATTTTATAATATCATACTATCATTTAGAAGAAATGCTCAGTATGCAAAATCCTTCTCATTCAAGACCAGTTTAATACGTACTGCTTTTAGAAGTATTTTATAAAACACGAAGCATAGTACCCATTTTATTCACTGTTTCTAGATACTCTGCCTGGGCATGACTTAATGCCGTTATGCCGCCACCTACGTACAATGTAGCCGTTTTATCGTTCAATTCTATGCATCTTAAATTGACAAAAAACTCTGCGTTCTTATTGTTGTTATTCACCACTCCTAAATAGCCTGTATAAAAGGATCTGTCGTATCCTTCATTTTCTTTAATAAATTGCAACGCTTGTTTTGTAGGCATACCACAGACGGCTGGTGTAGGATGTAAAGCATTAAGATACTTATACATATCATTTGGGTTAATTTGTGCCTTAATATCAGTTTTTAGGTGGCAAATTGCTCCTGCTTGTACAGTTTGAGGTTGTGATGTTTCAATATCTGTTGCATTAGTCATTTTGAGTTGTTCAACTATGTAATCAGTGACTAGCTGTTGTTCTTCTCTCTCTTTTTTTCCCCAATAAATATCGGTCACTCCATCATAAGCTACTGTTCCAGCCAATGACATGGTTTTTAAAGTCGTGTTTTCGATTTTTAATAATAATTCTGGAGTTGCTCCCATCCAGGCACCTACTTTAGGATGATAAAAAAAGTAGCTGTTTGCCGTTGGATACAAATTGAGCAGGCGTTCAAGTAATTTTACTTGTGACAAATGACTTTTAATAGTTTGCTTTCGCGAAAGCACTACTTTCCTTAAATCTCCTTCTTGTAAATTATTAATAGCCTTGTTAACAAGCATTAAATACTCATCTTTATTTACCTCTTTATCAAATTCTGGAAGAGTACTTTCAACCTTTTGCTGCGTCCAAGGGAAACTTATACTATTTTCTACGGGTATGAAAACACTATGTTGTTCTTTTAAAAAAGGAGCAAATACAATATAATCTTCTTCAAGAGGTGCAGTTCTATGCCATTCTTGATCAGATTGATAGAATAAATTGACGCGATTTTCATTACTTTTTTTAAGTACAAAAAAGGGTAACTCCTGGGCTAAAAGTTGTGATACTTGATGTAAAAAAGGACTGTTCACTGTTATTGTTTTAAAAGAGCAATAGTTGTTAATTTACACAAAGAGATTAACCGATCTTGATCATCTGTTATTCTTATTTGCCATAGTTGAGTAGTTCGTCCTTTGTGAATAAAAGATGCGGTCGCATAAACATATCCTTCTTTAATGGATCGCGTATGATTGGCACTTATTTCTAGACCTCTTATAGTATATTTTTCGGTATCCAGAAAGAGAAAACTAGCCGCGCTACCTACCGACTCGGCCAAAGCTACACTGGCACCACCATGTAGAACTCCGTCAGGTTGATAAACTTTATGAGTAACCGGCATGCGTGCAGTAAGTGTATCTTCTGTAACATCTACATACTCAATATCAAGTGTTTCCATTAGTGTATTACGGCTTATGGTATTACACTGGTCTAGTATATTTTGTTTGTCCATATCTTTACCCAAAAATAAGCCTACAATATAAATATATGGTTAAAACTGTCTTATATAATCATACCAATAGTTACGATACTTTAAACGAATTAACGGATACCACAAAATGTATATGGATATGTTTTCATGGATTGGGATACTTATCAAAATACTTTAAAAATATTTTATCAATTTTCCTAAAGACGACCACTATTTTATAATTCCTCAAGCTCCTTCAAAGTATTATCAAGGCTCTGATTTTAAACATGTAGGTGCAAGCTGGCTTACTAGAGAAAATACCATGCAAGAAATGGATAATGTTCTTAATTATCTTGATAAGGTAATTACACAAGAAAATATTAAAGGCGATCCTAGAATTGTTCTGATGGGATATTCACAAGGTGTTTCAATTGCTACTAGATTTATGTCACAATACTTTTACAATGTAAAGGCCTTAATTATTCAAAGTGGTAGTTTACCACAAGAGCTTAACGAAAATGATGGCCAACATTTTGAAACTTTTTGTGATAGAATCATACATATATCTGGAACTAAAGATGAATATGTAAACGATAAGGTTATTGAACGTGAAAAAGAACGTATTGATACGCTCTTTGGCACAAAATGTGAAAAACATAGACCGGACATAAAGCATGTGGTTCATGTAGAATTGTTACAAACCATTGCAAAAAGCTTAACGTGATGAAATTATTATTTGCTACCCACAATCAAAATAAATTAAAAGAAATTCAAGCTTTAATGCCAGCTAATATCGAGCTGGTATGTTTAAAGGATATTAATTTTGAGGAAGACATTCCTGAAACTTCTGAAACAATTTCTGGTAATGCTATTCAGAAAGTAGAATATCTTGTAAATAGAGTCAAGATGCCTGTATTTGCAGATGATACTGGTTTACTAGTTGATGCCCTAAATGGTGAACCAGGAGTATATAGTGCAAGATACGCAGGTCCTGAACGTGATAGTGAGGCTAATATGCAATTGGTCTTAGACAAGTTAGAAAATACTCGCAATAGAAATGCGAGATTTGTTACTGCCATAGCTTTGTCTTTACAAGGCTGTCAATTGTTATTTGAAGGTGTTTGTGAAGGCGTTATCACCGACGAGAAAAAAGGTGAAAAAGGTTTTGGATACGATCCAATTTTTAAACCTAATGAAGCAGATAAGACCTTTGCAGAAATGTCACTAACCGAAAAAGGTGAAATAAGCCACCGTGCTCGAGCCTTCAGAAAGCTCATTTCATATTTGGAAGAGGATGTTAACGGCCGTTAATATATTGAGAATTTATAGAGTATTGAACTCAATTGAATTATTTTAGCTTATAGAATGAAGCATCTACTATTTTTAATGTTGTGTTTTGGAGTTTTCTTTAACACCACTACTGCCCAAGACAGTACATCGGTCAAAGTTGATACAGTAAAAACTATCGCAAAAAAAACTAAAGTTACTGGTGTCGTTCTTAATGCAAAGGACAATTCTCCTCTTGTAAATGTTAATATTGTTAACCTTAATCAAGTTAAAGGAACCGTTACCAATGAAGCAGGAGAGTTTTCTATTACAGCCAAGGTAAAGGACACACTTTTCTTTTCCTATTTAGGTTTTCAAACTATTAATGTACCTGTTACCAACGACTGGATAAAATTTGGAAATGTAACTATTTCTATGACCGAAAAAGGGATTGCTCTTGAGGAAGTGGTTGTAGAGGAAATTCAATTAACCGGTTATTTAGAGATCGATGCAAAAAAAGCTCCTATTTATAGCAAGCGTAGATATAGCATAAGTGGTCTAGAAAAAGGATATGAAGCAGGTGATGAGGAACCAGGAGCGGTAACCAAAGTATTAGGATCTATTTTTAATCCAGCTGATTTTCTGTATAACACCTTTAGTAAGAAAGGTAAATCTCTTAAAAAGCTTAGAGAAATAAAGAAAGCAGACGAGGTAAGAAACATATTACAAAGTAAGTACGACAGAGAAACATTGATGAACCTTCTTCAAATGGATAAGGTTAGTATTGATGAAATTCTACGTAATTGCCAATACTCTAAAAAGTTCATTGAAGAAGCTAGTGATTTACAAATCCTAGATGCTATTAGTGAATGTTATGAGGAATATAAAGTCCTGAAAAAAGAAGATAAAAAGAAGTAACGATTAATACCACTTTATGTTAAGTTTAAAAACCATATTATATGCAACAGCAGGATTTGCCCTTGCTGCATCGTGTAATACTATGAAAGGTACCGATGCTGACGCGTCTGGTTCAAATTCTAGTGAAAATTCAAGTATGATTAATTCATCCATGTCTTCCAAAGAAGAAGTGATGAAATATGCGAATACAATCACCGTTGAAGAACTAAAAGAGCAATTATACTTCTATGCTAGCGACGAAATGGAAGGTCGTTATACAGGTGAGCCTGGTCAGAAAAAAGCTGTCGAATATTTGAGAGAGCAATATAAAAATATGGGTGTTCCCGGTGGATTAAATGATGGCGCTTACTTTCAAACAGTACCTGCCTCCTACTTTAGAAAAATTAAAAACGATTCAGAAAATGTACTGGCGTATATAGAAGGTTCTGAAAAACCAGAAGAAGTACTTGTTATTAGTGCTCATTTAGATCATGTAGGAATGGAAGATGGTGAGGTTTTTAATGGTGCCGATGATGATGGAAGCGGTACAATTGCTTTACTTGAAATTGCTGAAGCATTTAAACAAGCAAAAAATGATGGCAAAGGTCCTAAACGTTCCTTATTATTTTTACATGTTACAGGTGAAGAAATAGGTTTATATGGTAGTAGATATTATTCTGAGAATCCTATTTATCCTTTAGAAAATACCATAGCAAATTTGAATATTGATATGATAGGCCGCATAGATCCTCAACAAAAGGATGATCCTAATTATGTTTATTTAATAGGAAGTGATATGCTCTCTCAAGATTTACATGATATGAGTGAAGCTGCCAAAGCAAAATATGACATGGATATTCGATTAGATTATAAGTATAACGGGAAAAACGATCCTAATCGTTTTTATTACAGAAGTGACCACTACAATTTTGCTAAAAATAATGTACCTGTAATATTTTATTTCAATGGCGTACATGAAGATTATCACAAGGCCACTGATACTCCAGATAAAATTGAATATGATCTTTATCAAAAACGTGCTAAGTTGATTTTTGTTACAGCTTGGGAACTAGCAAATGCTGATTCAAGACCAGCTCTTAAAGAAAAGGAATAATTTTTTACTAAGTGATTATATATAAACCTGCTCGTTATTGAGCAGGTTTTTTTATTAATACTCCACCTATTTAATTATGCTATAGTATTTGTTTAAATAGATACTATAATTTAAGGTTTCTCTCGATAAACACTATTTAATTCACCTTAAATACCTAGACGTATACAACCACATTAAGTTTATAGAAACATCTATAATAAAAAAACCTCAACATTTTCATGTTGAGGTTTATAGTATAATGCATGTTATTAATTAAAATCTATAACCTACTGAGAATCTAACTAATCTTGTGTATTCATCATTTTTGAATTCTTCATTATCAAATAGGTCTGTAACACCTTCAGCAAAATTTACTTTAAGGAATAAACCTAATTCTGGGAAATCGTATCCTAAACCTAAAGAAACAGAAAGATTAGAATCTACAGTCACCTCATCATCTATGTCTACTTCATTTCCACCAGCAACACTTTGAGTAGCATTAAGAAGAAATCCAACTTGTGGTCCTGCATGAACGGTAAGATTGTTCCAAACTCTATAACGTACGTGTAAAGGTATGTTGATAAAATCAAGATTAATCTCTGACTCTGTATTACCTATTTCAAAAGTTTCTCCTTCTCTGCTGTAAAGTATACTGGTTTCAGCACTCCAACGATCATCAAAGGTGAACAATCCATTTAAACCAGCGTGAAAAGAAACCGCATTGTCTTCCAATTCACTACCTCCTACATTGTTAATTTTTGAGATGTTAACTCCACCTAATAGACCGTAAGAAAATTCTTGGGCTGTTGCTATGATACTCACGCAGAAGAATACTGCAAAGGATACTAAAAGTTTTTTCATTGTATAGTTTTTGGTAAGTCAAATATATAAAAAGAATGTAGACTACACCGTAAACCACAATTAAAGATTATAAACTACTTATTTCATACGCTTTTTACGATTGCGCTCATAGTCAGAAAAAATCATCTCACCTAATCCCTTTAAGCCAGTATAAAAGGCTTTACCTTTATTTGCTTCGGTAAACGCGTCTACAAACTGTTGTAGGTAGGGATCATTTGCTATCATAAACGTTGTTATAGGTATATGCAACCTTCTAGCCTGTGCCGCCATGTTGTAACACTTGTCAACTATGTATTCATCTAGACCATTAGAATTCTTATAATACCTACCGTCACTCAATCTTAAACAACTAGGCTTACCATCGGTGATCATAAATATTTGCTTGTTTGTATTACGCTTACGACGCAGTAAATCTAGTGCAAGCTGTAATCCAGCGACGGTATTAGTATGATAGGGTCCTACTTTGAGATAAGGTAAATCTGCAATTTTAATAGGCCACGCATCATTACCAAATACTATGATATCCAAAGTATCTTTTGGGTATCTAGTAGTTATTAATTCGGCCAGTGCCATAGCCACTTTTTTTGCAGGTGTTATTCGATCTTCTCCATAAAGAATCATGGAGTGAGAGATGTCTATCATTAATACCGTACTCATTTGAGCCTTGAACTGTGTATCCTCTACTACTAGATCTTCTTCAGTAAGGTTAAAGTTTCCTATACCGTGATTAATTTGTGCGTTACGTAAACTCTCAGTCATGGAAATGGAACCTAGGTCGTCACCAAATTTATAAGCTCTAAAATCACCGCTGTGCTCATCTCCGGTTCCTAATTTTGATGTTTTGTGATTCCCGCTTGCGCCCTTACGCATATTACCAAAAATTTGCTCTAGAGCATGCTTACGTAATAATTGTTCTGTTTTTGCTGTAATGGTGAATCTTCCAGATCCATCACCGTTATCTGATCCATCTTGTCCCTTTGATGGATCAATTTCTTCTCGTATATAACCACGCTGTTTTAAATCCTCAATAAAATCGTCTATCGTATATTCTGCAGTGGTTAGGTGATATTCCTTATCTAATTCACGCAACCATTCAATAGCTTCACCAAAATCACCAGAGGTGTGAGTGATTAACTCCTTGAAAATATCAAATAGCTTGTCAAAGGGGTCTTTGTCCTTTGGGTTGTGAATTTCAAATCTGGTACCGTATCGTTCTTGGTAATTCATACAATAAAAATAGTCTGTTTTGTATAGTTGGACTTACATTGTTTAGGGTTTAACGTAGGTTTTACACCATATAAAGGTTAAGAATGGGTTATTATATGGTAATTATTTCATTGAATGACAATATTATATCAAGGTTTGTCGCGTTTACGCTTTCGCGAAAGCGAAATAACATTATTTTTGCAGCCGCTTAAACAAACAAAAGATTATGCAAGTACATCCTTGGCACGACGTGTCGTACGGAGACAAAGCTCCGGAAATTGTAAATGGAATTATTGAGATACCAAAGAATACTCGCGCAAAATATGAGTTAGATAAGGAAACGGGAATGTTAATTTTAGATCGTGTGATCTACTCTTCAATGTATTACCCTACTAACTATGGTTTTATACCACAAACTTATTGTGACGATCAAGATCCATTAGATATTCTAGTTCTTTCACAAATTGAAATCGTACCTATGTGTATGGTTGAAGCAAAGGTTATCGGTGTAATGCAAATGATGGATGGTGGTGAAATGGATGATAAAATTATAGCCGTTGCAGCAAATGACATGTCGGTTGCTCACTTTAATGATGTAAGCGAATTACCAGAATACTGGAAAAAAGAAATGCGTAATTTCTTTGAAGATTATAAAAAGTTAGAGAACAAAACTGTTGATGTAGAAGAATTCCAAGGTCGTGAAAAAGCTATGGAGATCGTACAACAAGCAATTACTGATTATAAAAACAAGTTCAATAAATAATACTTTTATAGAACCTAATAAAAAAACCTGTTCATATCATGAGCAGGTTTTTTTATTTGAAATTAATTGTTGAGCTGATCCTGTAGTTTGCTTAAATATTCGGGTACAAGTTTTAAACGTGATCCATACCACGAGAACATCTCACCATCAACTAGTACAATTTTAGGAATAACCTTCGGTTTTAAAGCGTTGGGTGCTGGTGCTAGTGTAAATGCTTCAATAAGTTCTTGTTTATCTTCTTCTTTAAAAGGATAGGGTTCACTAGATAGTAGGATAAATTCTGGCTGTAATTTTATTAACTCATCAAGTGAAAACTCTGGATATCGTTGTAGATCCTTACATAAATTTTCAAATCCACCTTGTCCTAATACATGATGAATAAATGTATCATTACCCGTTGCCATGTAAGGATTCTTCCAAATTAAGTAAACTGCATTTTTTGCTGAATCCACTTTAAGCTTGTTGAATTCCATTTTAATAGTACGAACTAAGGATTTTGCCTTGAAAGAACTACCTGTCATCATTCCTATATCATGAATCATCTCGTAAGCGTTTTCCAATGTTAAAATATCACTTACATAAGTAGGAGCTATTTGATCACAAGCAGCTACGATATCTAGGGTGTTTTCCTCTTTATTTGCAATAATTAAATCTGGCTGTAACTCATAAATACGTTCTAGTACTATTTTTTTAGTACCACCTACGACAACTTTATCAGTGCGTAAGTTTTCTGGGTGTACGCAATACCTGGTAACGCCCACAATTCTATCTTCTAATCCTAGATCAACTAGTAATTCGGTTTGAGATGGAACCAGTGAAACGATACGTTCAGGTAAATTTGCTATTTCAACTACTCGGTTAAGCTGGTCTATACCTTTATAAAACATTAATCTAGTGCGTTTTTTGTTACCCATAACTTATAACCTAAAAGCGCCATTTGCCATTTGGTTGCCTTGCTTAGATCAAATCTCTTTTTAGTAAAACTGGGTAACAGCTTTTTATTAATTGATGCAAGTGCTTTGAAAAAAAATTTTTTCATAACTCAAATATAGGAATATGTTAACGAGTAATGCGTTAATTGTACTATAAGAAATCACTGCTATTACTTATATTTGCAATTCTTTTTTACAAGCTTAAATACTTGTTTATTACTCTAAAAAACAGAATAATTACAATGGCAGATTTACCTAAAATTATCTATACAAAAACGGATGAAGCACCAGCACTAGCAACCGCTTCTTTTTTACCAATCATTAAAAAATTTATTGCTCCAGCAGGTATCGATATTGATACAGCAGATATTTCTCTAGCTGGAAGAATTATTGCTACTTTCCCAGAAAACCTAACTGAAGATCAAAAACAAGAAGATGCTCTCGCGCAACTAGGTGAACTTGTAAAGCAACCAGACGCCAATGTTATAAAATTACCTAATATAAGCGCATCAATACCACAATTGACTGCTGCTATTGCAGAATTACAAGCACTAGGTTATAACCTACCTGATTACCCTGAAGATCCTCAAACCGAGGAGGAAAAAGAAATTCAAAAACGTTATAATAAGATTAAAGGTAGTGCAGTAAATCCTGTTTTACGTGAAGGTAACTCTGATCGTCGCGCTCCTAAACCGGTGAAGCAATACGCAAAGAACAATCCACACTCTATGGGTGCATGGAGTTCTGATTCAAAATCACATGTTGCAACTATGTCTGCAGGTGATTTTGCGCACAACGAGAAATCTCACACCTTTGAAGAATCTACTTCGGTTTCCATTCAATTAGTAAAAAATGATGGAGAAACTGAAGTTCTTAAAAGTGGTTTAAATCTTCAAAAGGGAGAAATACTAGACGCTACTTACATGAGTAAGAATGCTCTTTTATCTTTCTTAAAAGAACAAATTGAAGATGCCAAAAGTCAAGGCGTACTTTTTTCACTGCATATGAAAGCAACGATGATGAAGGTTTCCGATCCTATCATTTTTGGCCATGCGGTGCGCACATTCTTTGCTCCGGTATTTGAAAAATTTGGTACCGAATTAGAGCAGGCTGGTGTAGATGTGAATAATGGGTTTGGTGATTTATTATCAAAATTAGATCAATTACCAGGCGATGTTCAAACTGCGATTGAAAAGGAAATTGAAAAAGTATACGAGCAACGTCCTGATATTGCAATGGTAAATAGCGATAAAGGAATTACTAATTTACATGTACCTAGTGATGTGATTATTGATGCCTCAATGCCAGCAATGATACGTACATCTGGACAAATGTGGAACAAGGCAGGAGAAACTCAAGATACCAAAGCGGTGATTCCAGATAGTTCATATGCTGGAATCTATCAGGAGACTATCCAGTTTTGTAAAGAACACGGTGCATTTGATCCGACTACCATGGGTACGGTTCCTAATGTAGGTCTAATGGCTCAAAAAGCCGAAGAATATGGTTCACACGATAAAACATTTGAAATACCAGCAAACGGTAAAGTGCAAGTAGTTTCTGAAAATGGTACTGTCATTATAGAACACGATGTAGAAGAAGGTGATATATGGAGAGCTTGTCAAACTAAGGATGCTCCTATTCAAGATTGGGTTAAACTGGCAGTTTCTAGAGCCAGAGCAACTAATGACCCTGCTATTTTCTGGTTAGACGAGAATAGAGCACACGATGCTGAACTTATCAAAAAGGTAAATACGTACCTTAAGGATCATGACACGGAAGGCTTGGACATCTCAATCGCTTCACCAGTTGAAGCTACAAAACGTACGCTAGCTAGAATGAAGGATGGTTTAAACACCATCTCGGTTACCGGTAATGTACTTAGAGATTACAATACAGACTTATTCCCTATCCTAGAATTGGGCACAAGTGCCAAAATGCTATCTATTGTTCCATTAATGAACGGTGGTGGACTATTCGAAACTGGCGCTGGTGGATCTGCTCCAAAACACGTGCAGCAGTTTGAAAAAGAAAATCACTTAAGATGGGACTCTTTAGGCGAGTTTCTTGCTCTTGCAGTTTCTCTGGAACATCTAGCTGAGAAATACGATAATAAGAAAGCTCAGATTCTTGCAGATTCCTTGGATCGCGCAACAGAGAAGTTCTTAACTAACAAAAAATCTCCTTCAAGAAAGGTTAATGAGTTAGATAACCGTGGTTCTCATTTTTATCTAGCCCTGTATTGGGCCCAAGAATTAGCTTCTCAAAATCAAGATGAAGAACTAAGTGCACAATTCAGTTCACTTGCGAAGCAATTATCTGATAATGAAGAAGTAATCAATAAAGAATTGATTGATGCGCAAGGTGTTGCTATGGATATTGGAGGATATTATCGTCCAGATGCTGCAAAAGAATCAGCAGCAATGCGCCCTAGCGCTACATTAAACAGTATTATAGGTTAAAATAAAACAACCTAACACCACAAAGCCTGTTTGTAAGTGTTACAAACAGGCTTTTTTTATTTCCATTCCACTACAACTTAATAAATTAAGTCTTCTGCTTTTGCTTTCTAGCTGCAGGAAATAAAATATTGTTTAAAATCAAACGATAGCCCGGTGATGTAGGGTGAAGTTTTAATTCTGTAGGTGGATCTCCTACCCTATGCTGGTAATCTTCTGGATCGTGACCACCATAAAAGGTGAAAAAGCCTTTACCACGTATTCCGTGTAAGTATTTAGCCTCGCCGTTTGATCTATTTTCAGCGAGAACTAGTACATTCTTTTTTACTTCTTCTCTTGTATAACTGGTAGTTTGCCCCATAAATCCTTTTACTAGCGAAGTATGATTTTGATTGAGCATGGTTGGAATAGGATCCCATTTGGCGCTAAAATCCATCAAAGTAAAGTAGTCCAACTCCTTTGCTACCTTACGTTTAGTAGTCATATCTATACTACTAAACTCATAAACCATGGGAGAACGTTCCAGTAAAAAATCAGTAAAAGCAAAAGTTTTATTGAAATCAATCTTTGACTGGTAATCTGGTTCACTAGCATCACCATCAAACATAGGTTCGCAAATATCTACATCTTCTGCTGCTAGCGCTATATCAAAGCTATCTGTAGCACTGCACATGGCAAACATAAAACCACCACCTATTACATAATCTCTTATCTTTTTTGCTACGGCAAGTTTTGCCTCACTTACTTTGTTATATCCCAACTCTGCAGCCAGTTCTTCTGCTTCCTTCTTTTCTTGAATGTACCACGGCGCAGTTCTAAAACTGCGATAAAATTTACCATACTGTCCTGTAAAATCCTCATGATGCAAGTGCAACCAGTCATACAATAACAATTCATCATTTAAAACTTCTTTATCATAGACCTTGGTATATGGAATTTCGGCATAAGTAAGTACCATGGTAACCGCATCATCCCAAGGCTGTTTTCCTGTCGGAGTATAGACTGCAATTTTAGGTGCCTTCTCTAGCACCACTTCTTGCATATTTTGCGACGGGCTAGCAATGAATTCAAGAATTTGTGCTGTCTCGCCTTCATTTAACGGTTCGTAACTTACCCCACGTATAGTAAGTTCTTTTTTTATCGCATCAGTTTCTGGCATTAAGAAGGAACCACCTCTATAATTGAGTAACCATTTAACTTTTATACCTTGTTCAAGCACCCAATAAGCCGTTCCATAGGCTTTTAAATGATCTTTTTGAGTATCGGCATCCATGGGAACCAGAACATATTGCGCATGAGAAAACAGCCCAATTAGGCATAAAAGAATACAACTTATATAATTTTTAATCATGGTAACCTATTCTAGTTTAAGATTGGAGAACTCGTCATGTCATGATGGAATTTTTAGTGTACGCTTTCGCGAAAGCGTAATTAAACTAAACTCTATCGTGCCGCATGAGCACAGATTCATAATCCATGCCGAAATCTCTCAACTGGTACTAAAATACAAATAGGATACGAGAAATGAATTGTAATTTCTAAAAAGCTAGATCGTCATTATCAATTCCAAAAGCATCTCCAGGATTTGAAGGTCTTATTCCTGCATTATCAGATTTAAATGTATCGTCATTTGCTGCATTCATTTTGGAACCAATTTCCTGTGGCGATGAGAAGAAATCGTCCAAGTTATCGAACTTACCAAATTTACCTAAGAATTTCAATCGTATGCTATCTGTAGCACCGTTACGGTGTTTTGCTACGATAAATTCACCTTGGTCTTTGGTAGGTCCACGATCATCATCATCCCATTCTTCTAGACCGTAATACTCGGGTCTATAAATGAAAGAAACGATATCGGCATCTTGCTCGATGGCTCCAGATTCCCTAAGGTCTGAAAGTAACGGTCGTTTTGTACCACCACGAGATTCAACCGCACGAGATAACTGTGACAATGCAATTACAGGCACGTTAAGTTCTTTGGCCAGGGCTTTAAGGTTACGAGAAATCGTTGATATCTCTTGCTCACGATTACCACCTTTACTGTTTGTTTGTGCGGTCATTAATTGCAAGTAATCAATCATGATAAGTTTGATACCGTATTGTGATGCTAGACGGCGACATTTTGCTCTAAGGTCAAAAATGGATAACGATGGAGTGTCATCAATATAAATAGGAGCTTGTTCTAGATCTTTAACCTTTACATTAAGTTGTTCCCATTCATAGCTTTCTAACTTACCAGTACGTAGTTTTTCTGAACTTAATCCAGTTTCGGCAGAAATAAGACGTGTAATCAGCTGTACCGAGCTCATCTCTAAAGAAAAGAAAGCTACAGGTGTATTAGACCCAATCGCAATATTACGAGCCATACTTAAAGTAAAGGCTGTTTTACCCATACCTGGACGTGCTGCGATAATAATTAAATCACTAGGTTGCCAACCACTGGTTAGTTTGTCCAGATCAGTAAATCCTGTAGGAATTCCACTTAATCCATCGCGGTTTGCAATTTCTTCTATTTTTTGTTTTGCCTGTCGTACGAGATCCATTGCGGTCTCGGTACTTTTTCTAATATTACCTTGAGTGACCTCATATAATTTAGATTCGGCGGTATCCAGCAAGTCAAATACATCGGTAGATTCTTCATAGGCATCTTCAATAATTTCTGAAGAAATCGAAATAAGCTGCCTTTGAATATGTTTCTGTAGGATAATACGGGCATGATACTCAATGTGCGCTGTTGAGCTCACTAATTGACTTAATTGCACCAAATAATGATCACCACCAACTGCTTCAATACGTTCTTGCTTGCGTAATTGACTGCTTACGGTTAATAAGTCAATAGGTTTACCTTCTTTGAAAAGAATATCAATCGCTTCAAAGATGTGTTGATGGCTTTTTTGGTAAAAAACCTCTGGTGAAAGCAGGTCAATTACCTCATCTACACCTTTACCATCAATCATCAACGCACCTAGCACAACACGCTCTAAATCAACAGCTTGTGGTGGTATCTTACCTTTTTCAAGGGCAATAACCGGACTGTTTCCAGAGATTTTATTAGAACGTACTTGTATTTTTTCCATAGTTTTCAAAGGTAGTTTTTAAAGTAGGTTTATACTAGTTAGTCTATTCACCATTAACTAACAATCGTGTTTAAAAAGCATTTAATAACCTGTTAATAAGGTACAAAAAATTTTGTTAAATAGGAAGTTTACACTAGCTCAAAAAAATTGTAATTTTTCTATATTACTATTTGTCGTTGATAACTTCTTTATTGAAAAAAAGCGCAAAAAAAGACGCCTTTATTTTCATAAAAGCGCCTAATATTTATGAGTTAAGAATTATCCTTTATACACACCCATATCAGCATATTTATCCATACGCTGCTCTACAAGTTTACTGGATTCTAATTCTTTTAATTCTGTGTAATGTCTCGTTATACAGTCTGCAACCGATTTGAAGATAGCATCACGATCTCGGTGTGCACCACCTAGAGGTTCTTTAAGTACCTCATCTACAAGCTTCATCTTTTTCATGTCGGTACTGGTAAGTTTAAGAGCCTCGGCAGCTTGTTCTTTATACTCCCAACTGCGCCATAAGATTGATGAACAACTTTCTGGTGAAATAACGGAATACCAGGTGTTTTCTAGCATCACAACTCTATCTCCTACTCCTATTCCTAGTGCTCCACCACTTGCTCCTTCTCCTATAATCATTACAATAATAGGCACTTTAAGTCGCGTCATTTCAAGGATATTGCGTGCAATTGCCTCACCTTGACCACGTTCTTCTGCTTCAAGACCTGGATAAGCACCTGGAGTATCGATTAATGCCACTACAGGAATCCCGAATTTCTCGGCACTTTTCATTAAACGTAACGCTTTTCTATAACCTTCAGGATTTGCCATTCCAAAGTTGCGGTACTGTCTAGTTTTAGTATTATAACCCTTTTGTTGACCTATAAACATATAGGACTGGTCTCCAATTTTACCTAGACCACCAATCATGGCTTTATCATCCTTTACATTACGATCTCCATGAAGTTCTAACCAGGTATCACCGCAAATGGCTTTAATATAATCGAGTGTATAAGGGCGATTAGGGTGACGTGATATTTGAACACGTTGCCACGGGCTTAGGTTTTTGTAAATCTCTTTACGAGTGGCCTTAATCTTTTTTTCTATTTTTTTAACCGTATCAGTCACATCAACCTCACTTCCTTCTCCTATCTCAAGTGTTTGCTTGTACTTGTCTTCTAGTTCCTTAATCGGTAATTCAAAATCTAAATATTCCATTATCCTTTTGGACTTTATAATTCGAAAAACAAATGTAGTAAAACTTAAAGTGAATAACGATGAGTTTTTTGGATTTGGGAACGGTTGTAAAACCCTGAAAAAGTCTTTAATAGATAATTCAAGACTATATCGGTTTTTAAAAACACTTATAAAGATGTCAAATATTAAACAACACCAGGAAGTTTTATTTACTTATTTGTTTCTTTTTAAGTCTTGTCTTAATGATACCATTTGCTATAATAACAAGTAGAATCACTACAGCACCTAAATAAAATTCTGGAGTCATTTGCTCTTGCTCTTTGAAAATAAAATAGGCAAGTAAAATTCCGTAAACCGGTTCTAGGTTAATGGTAAGCATCACCGTATAAGCACTTAAAACTTTCATTACTTTAACGCTGGCAATAAAGGCATAGGCTGTACACACGGAAGCTAGAATTCCCAACCATAACCAATCGTAAATAGACAATGCTACTGGGGCTACAAAGTCTACTGGTAATATCAAGAAAAATAAAGAGAGTAGAACGACACCACTGGCCAGTTCATAAAAAGAAATAACGGTTGGATTATAAACTTTGGCCCAACTTACATTCATAATACTGAATACAGCGCTTAACAGTGCACTTGTCAATCCTAGCAAGATCCCTTCTATATAATTACTTTCTACCGTGAATATGTAATATAGTGCTCCAATAATTATAATCCCGAAGATTAATTCGTAGCCAACAAATTTTTTAGGTGTAAAAAGAGGTTCTAACAAGGCCGTGAAAAAGGCTCCTGTACTCATCATTGCCAAACAGATGGACACATTAGAAACTTTTATGGCTCCAAAAAAAGTAACCCAGTGTAAAGCTATTACACAACCTGCCAAGCAAAATGATAAAATACGCTTTCGCGAAAGCGTATTAACTCCATCTCCTAGTAACGAGATCCCTTTGATCTTTATATAGATAAAAATAAAAATCACCGCTAGCAACATACGGTACCAAACCAAAGGAATGGAATCAATACTTATAAGAGCTCCTAAAACAGCGGTAAAACCCCAAATAAAAACAATGAGGTGTAAATGGAGATAATTAACTACTCTATCGTCTGGCATTACGCAATAAAAATATAGCTACAATTGCAAAAAATATATTTGGAAACCAAACTGCAAACCACGGATTAAATGTGCTTTTCTCTGCAATGGTTCCAAAAACTTTGTCTAGAAATACGTAGGTCATGGCGATTACTAACCCTATGGCAAGATTCATTCCCATTCCTCCACGTTTTTTTACACTACTTACTGCAACTGCTATAAGGGTAAAAATAAAGGCGCTTACAGGAATGCTGGTACGCTTGTACTTTTCTACGTAGTATAAGTTCATGTTAGCGTTACCTCGTTTTTCTTCTTGTTTTATAAATTCATTCAGTTCCCAGAAATTTTTAGTTTCGGCTACGTATTCTACTGGTGTAAGTTCATCGATTTCAAAAGGTAAAAGAGTGTCGTACTTACCGTATTGTTCGATTTTTTCACTGTTTTCAAGAATAATACGTTTTTTAAAACTTGTGAGAGTATAGGAAGTGTCGTTAAACTGAATACTACTAGCAGAGATTTTAAATTTAAGTGAGTCAGCTTCAAAATGTTCTAGGGTGAAATTGTAGCCCTTTTTTCTTGAAGGCTGGTAATTACTCACATAGATGTACTCATTATCATTAATTTGACGATAAACATCAGATGTTTTTTGACTATCTGTTCGTTTAAAGTACTTGTATTGATATTCATTAAATCCTTGAGCGGCATTAGGAACCAAAAAAGAACTAAACAACAAGGCTCCTGTACAAACTATCGTTGCACCAATTATGTATGGCTTAAGGAATCTATTGAATGAAACTCCAGAACTTAAAAATGCAATAACTTCTGTGTTATTAGCCAATTTTGATGTAAAAAACATCGTAGAAATAAACAGAAATAAAGGAAATAAAAAATTTGAAAAGTAAATAGTAAAATCCAAAAGGTACCACAAGGTCTCGTCAAGTGGTGCATTTTTACTAAGTATCTTTCCCACTTTTTCTGCAAGGTGCACTGTAACCATTATCGGTAAGAATAATGATAACAGCAGGATAAATGAACCTAAATACCTTTTTAATATGTATTTATCTAAAATATTCAATACTATAATCTATTGTCCATTTGTTTTACCATTTTATCCTTCCAGGTTCTAAAATCACCAGCAAGTATATGTTTTCTCGCCTCACGCATGAGCCATAGATAAAAAGTAAGATTGTGCAAGGTACATATTTGTTTACCTAGCATTTCGTTAACGGTAAAAAGATGTCTTACGTATGCCTTGCTATAATATTGATCTACCCAAGCAGTACCATGCTCATCTAGTGGTGAGAAATCATCGGCCCACTTTTTATTTTTTACATTCATGGTACCATTGACTGTAAAAATCATACCATTTCGTGCATTACGAGTAGGCATTACACAGTCAAACATATCTACACCTAGCGCCACATTTTCCAATAAATTTATAGGAGTACCTACACCCATTAGGTAACGCGGTTTATCTTTTGGAAGAATAGCTGTTACCACCTCGGTCATAGCATACATTTCTTCAGCTGGTTCACCTACTGACAAACCACCTATTGCATTACCTGGTTGATCAGCATTGGCAATAAATTCAGCACTTTGAGCTCTTAAATCTTTATACGTACTACCTTGTACAATAGGAAATAAGGTTTGGTTATAACCATATTTACTAGGAGTATTGTGAAAATGATCGATACATCTTTTCAACCATCGATGGGTCATGTGCATGGATCGACGAGCATAATTGTAATCGCATGGATAAGGAGTACATTCATCAAATGCCATGATGATGTCTGCACCAATGGTACGTTGAATATCCATAGCGCTTTCTGGTGTAAAGAAGTGGTAAGAACCATCGATGTGTGATTTAAATTTCACACCAGCTTCTTTAATTTTTCTATTTGCACTCAAGGAATAAACTTGATAACCACCAGAATCTGTAAGAACTGGTCTATCCCAATTCATAAATTTATGAACACCACCGGCCTTTTCGAGAATTTCAGTTCCTGGTCGCAAATACAAGTGGTAGGTATTTGCCAGAATTATATCTGGATTAACCACATCTTTAAGTTCATTTTGATGTAAACCCTTTACCGTTGCAAGGGTTCCTACAGGCATAAATATGGGCGTTTCAATTGCACCATGGTCAGTGTGAACTACACCAGCCCTAGCCTGGCTGTTAGGATCGTTATGTAATAAGTCAAATTTCATGCGTGGCAAAGATAGGTTTTAACGTGATTTATACGACTAGTTAATTCAATTCATCTAAGTTAAAGACCGTTTAAAAAAATAATCCAGTCTTTAACTTTCCAGGATTCTATTAAATTGTTTGCTACTCGTTAATAATTGACTGTGCAAAATTCGTAAAAAGGAAGATTAGAAACGTACTTTTGCAGTATCATCAAATTAAACAATTAAAATGGCTGATATACAGCAATTAAAAGACATCGTAACCCAAGTGCGCCGCGACATCGTACGACAGGTTCATGCAGTAAATAGTGGTCACCCAGGTGGATCCCTAGGCTGTGCAGAGTTTATCGTTACTCTCTATAATGAGATCATGGATCACAATCCAGATTTTAGTATGGATGGAGTTAATGAAGATTTATTTTTCTTATCAAACGGGCACATATCTCCCGTTTACTACAGTGTCCTTGCGAGAGCTGGATATTTCCCTGTAGAAGAGTTAAATACTTTTAGAAAACTAAACACTCGCCTACAAGGACATCCTACCACTCATGAAGGTCTACCAGGTATACGCATTGCTAGTGGTTCACTAGGACAAGGAATGAGTGTAGCAATAGGTGCTGCTCTTGCAAAAAAATTGAATAACGATGACAAAACCGTATTCAGTTTGCATGGTGATGGGGAACTTCAAGAAGGTCAAATTTGGGAAGCTGCCATGTACGCTAGTGCAAATCATGTAGACAATTTAATCGCTACAATCGATGTAAATGGTCAACAAATTGATGGCTCTACAGATGCTGTATTATCACTAGGTGATCTGAAAAATAAATTTGAGGCTTTTGGTTGGGAAGTACTTACCATCGAAAAAGGAAATGATATTGAAGCTGTGGTAAATGGAGTACGTGAGGCTATTTCGCTTTCGCGAAAGCGTAAACCTATATGCATCCTGCTTCACACTGAAATGGGTAATGGTGTAGATTTTATGATGGGATCACACAAATGGCATGGTGTAGCACCTAATGATGAGCAATTAGAAAGTGCTCTTGCTCAAAACCCAGAAACTTTAGGAGATTACTAATCAAAATCTGTTCACCATTATGAAAGTTTACGAAAACACAGGAAATAAGGACACGAGATCAGGTTTTGGAGCTGGTCTTACTGAACTAGGAAATAAAAATGAGAATGTAGTGGCTCTTTGCGCCGATCTTACAGGATCATTGAAAATGAATGAATTTGCAAATCAGCACCCAGACCGTTTCTACCAAGTAGGAATTGCAGAAGCCAATATGATGGGTATCGCTGCTGGTTTAACAATAGGTGGTAAAATTCCTTTTACAGGAACATTTGCTAACTTTTCAACGGGTCGTGTTTATGACCAAATCAGACAAAGCATCGCTTATTCTGATAAGAATGTAAAAATTTGTGCATCACACTCTGGTCTTACACTAGGAGAAGATGGTGCTACACACCAAATTCTTGAAGACATCGGTCTTATGAAAATGCTTCCGGGAATGACTGTAATAAACACTTGTGATTACAATCAGACAAAGGCAGCAACGATTGCTATCGCAGATCATCATGGACCTGTTTACCTTAGGTTTGGACGACCTAAAGTAGCTAATTTTACTCCAGAAAATGGAAGCTTTGAAATTGGAAAAGCTGTTCATTTACAAGATGGAAAAGATGTCACTATAGTGGCAACTGGACATTTAGTTTGGGAAGCTCTAGAAGCTGCTAAAGAATTAAATGAAAAAGGTATATCTGCCGAGGTGATTAATATTCACACCATTAAACCTTTAGATGAAAAAGCTATTTTAGATTCAGTAAAGAAAACAGGTTGTATCGTAACAGCAGAAGAACACAATTATCTAGGTGGACTAGGAGAAAGTGTTGCACGCACACTTGCACAGCACCATCCTACACCACAAGAATTTGTTGCTACTCAAGACACCTTTGGAGAAAGTGGAACTCCTGCTCAATTACTTGAAAAATATGGCTTAAATGCTGCAAATATCGCAGCCAAAGCTCAACAGGTAATTAAGCGCAAGTAATTGTAATTAACACTATTATAAAACTGTATCTAATAGTACTTACTTTTAGATACAGTTTTTCTTTTTAAAACCTATAAGCAACTTTAGGCATTAATGTCCAAGATGTCAAATTTTTTGTTATTCCACGTTCCATTTTAAAGGGTGTATATTGTAAATCTATGGATATAAACAATACACTCGAATCCTTAAACTCAAAGTTATAACTTAAAGAACTGAGTGCTAAAAAGGAATTTATACTGCTGTAATCAAGCTCTTGTGCAGCGCTATTAGTAACAGGATCTAAAAAGATTGAAGCCATCCCCATTCCAAATCCTAAATCCAATGCAGAAGACGGATAGCTTAATAACGTCTTATTTAATCTTAGTGAAGCATTTAATATAGTTGTGGCTTCTATTTCCTCATTTCTTTGTTCACCTTGTAAAAGAAAATAATTGTTTTGCTGCGGTACTACTAATTGTAATGAAGCCTCTATGCTACGATGTTTTCTTGAGTTTGGAAACTGAAGAGATAATTCAAAAGAAGGCGACACATCAATAAATTGCCCTAATTCTGACGATGGGATATACGCTCCTACTCCAACCTTCAAAAATGGGGTTTCTATTGGCAAGGAATTCAGGTTTTGGTTAGTCTGGGCTTTAACCAAAGAATGATTAGAGATAATTAAGATTATAATAATGACTAAATTTTTCATGACTACTAGTTTAAAATTCGTGAGTAAAACTATGAGCCATCTTGTCCTATTTAATTCGATTAAATAGAAAAGAAAAATTTTGAAACTTGTGTTTTTTACAAACTCAATTCAAAAAAAAATCTACCTATTGGTAGATTTTTTTATTCTATTATGAGTCTGCATCTAGATAATCTGGTATTCCGTCGCCGTCACTATCTCGTGCATCATCTGGGTTTGTATTACCATCAGGATCTGCATTTTCTTGACTAGTTGGGATCCCATCACCATCATCATCTGGATCTAAATAATCAGGAACACCATCACCATCAGTATCTACTGCATCACCTGGTAAAAAGTTACCATCAGGATCTGGGTTTTCAAATCTATTTTGAATTCCATCACCGTCTAAATCAATGTTCACTTCGTCTGCATCAAGGTAGCCTGGTATTCCATCACCGTCTAAATCTTCTGCATCATCAGGATTCCCATCACCGTTAGGGTCTGGATTTTCAAAGATGGTACCTACTCCATCCCCATCGTCATCACGATCCTCAAAGTTTGCAATACGATCGCTGTCCGTATCATCATTAGTAGTTGTGATCAGTTCATCATTATTAGGATCCTCATATCTAGATAAAATACCATCATTATCATGATCATTGATTTTAACAGCATGAACTTTGAAAGTAAAAAGTAAAGGCGAATATGCAGGAATTCCAGTAGGAGAACTATTAAAATAGGCAATACCACTAGGCATAAAAACCGCACCTATACCACTACCGTCAAAGGTAATAGTACCATCGGGATTTGCCGTTACTGATTGAGAACCCTTAAATTCTTGTGCTGCTCTAGCAAAACCTTCAATAGATCTAGGTAAATCAAACCAAATTGGGTTTTGTGCTGCATCAAATAAAGTATTATCCAATAGTCTACCTTCGTAACTCACTAAAGCACTATCTGCATAAGTTATTTGTGGATCACTAGGATTACCTTCTCTTAATTTAAGTAAGTAATAAGTATAATTAACTCCTTCTCGTTCTATAGTGCGAGTTTCGACCTGATTAATAAGTGGTGTTTGAGTAGTAGGATCATCGATTTCTCTCAAAATGATGTCAACGTCATTGGTAGGGCTAGCTACAAAATCATCTTCATTATAATAATGAGTTTGTAGATAATCTAAAAGCGCCGCTTGATCTTCTAGATCTACTTCGTCTCTATCTCGTATTTGAATACCTGCATCATCGTCGTCATTATTACATGCAAAAACCGCAAGTACAAAACCAGCTAATAAGCCTAGTCTTAAAAGTTTTTTCATCATACTTTTTTTATTAGTGGTCAAAGATAGCATTTCTCGCTATTTTTGTTGTGTTAACGAGTGATAATAAGACATCTTATGCGAATAGATAAATTTTTGTGGTCTGTACGATACTTTAAAACACGGAGCAAAGCAACTGATGCCGCAAAAAAGGGTCGTATAAAAGTGAATGATGTAGCTGTAAAGCCATCTAGAGATGTCTACCCTGGAGATTTAATCACCTTGCGTAAAGATCAAATTGAATATATAGTAGAAGTTATAGATCTGCCGGCTAATCGGGTAGGTAACAAATTAGTTGATCTTTATAGAGTAGATCGTACACCAAAGGAAAATTTTGAAGCTCGTGATTTAGTTAATCTTAGCCAAGATTACTACCGCCGTAAAGGAGAAGGAAGACCTACAAAAAAAGACAGACGTGATTTAACTGATTTACTTAATCAAGAAGAGGAGTAACATGGAGTTAGATCAACGATACTGGAATGATAGATACCTGAATAACGCCGCAAAATGGGATTTGGGTCAAATTTCAACTCCAATTAAAGAATATGTTGTTGGAATCACTAATAAAAATGTAAAGATTCTGATACCTGGTGCAGGGAATTCATACGAGGCCGAGTACCTACATAAAATAGGATTTAGCGATATTACCGTTATTGATATAGCCAGTGAACCTCTTTTAAATTTAGAAAGTAGACTCCCAAAGTCTCATAACCTTAAACTCATAAAAGAAGATTTCTTTAATCACCAAGGTAACTATGATTTAATTATCGAACAAACGTTTTTATGCGCATTGGAATTACGCTTTCGCGAAAGCTACCCTACTAAAATGAGTGATTTGCTCAACAGCAGAGGAATACTTGCAGGTGTTTTATTTACTATAGACAAGAATCGAAGTGAACCTCCTTTTGGCGGAACAATAGAAGAATATCGTAAATTATTTGAACCACTATTTAAAATAGAGACATTAGAACCTTGTTACAACTCTGTTCCAGACCGAAAAAACAAAGAAGTGTTTATACAATTTAAAAAGAAATGAATACAATTTTAACACACGATCAAGTTCAACATAAAATTCGCCGAATCGCTTTTCAAGTAGCAGAAGTTTTTTATGAAGAGCATGAAATAATACTTGCAGGAATTAAAGGGCAAGGCTTCCAATTTGCCTCACTTTTGAAGACTCAATTAGATTCTATACTACAAGGAACAGTGACTATATGTGAAGTGAAAATTGATAAGAAAAATCCTCTATCTCCTATCTCTACTTCCTTAGATTCAAAATTATATAAAGATAAAGTTGTGGTCTTATGTGATGATGTTCTAAATAGTGGATCCACCTTAATATATAGTGTAAAACACTTCTTAGACACTCCTATCAAAAAAATGAAAACTGCTGTACTTGTGGATCGTAATCATAAAAGATACCCTGTAAAAGCTGATTTTAAAGGAATCTCATTATCTACAAATTTAAAGGAACACGTTGAAGTTTTCTTTGATTCCAATGAGAGTAAAGTCTTACTAAAATAATAGAGCAACAATCTCTCGAGAAATATCGTCGATTGTCTTATTATCGGTATTAATTTGATGCTGGGCTTTAGAATAATACTGCCTGCGTTCAAATAGATGTTTTCCAATAAACTCCATAAGTTCATTTTTATCGGATATAGAGGACAATAACGGTCGTTTATTCATTTCCTCGTATAATCGACTAGTCAAACTAGGAATACTAGCTTGTAAATAGATAGTAATATGTCCTAATTGATTGAGGTATTCCATATTGTTGTAATAACAAGGAGTACCACCACCTAAAGAAATAATTTGATATGTATTAGATCCAGCTAAATCGGTTAAATACGTGCGTTCGATTTTCCTAAAATGAATAGCTCCTTTTTCTTGGAATATTGAATTGATACTTTTTTGCTCCATCTTTTCGATATAGTCATCTAGATCTATTTGATCCATTTCTGTTAATTGACTTAATTTTTGTGCAATCGTACTTTTACCGCTACCCATGTATCCTAAAAGAAAAATTTTTTTCATTCTCAAAACCTTGATTATTAAAGGGATTCAAATTTGTTTCAAAATTAATTCAAAAAGTTGTTTGTAAATCAATAATAGGTAGTATATTTGCACCCGCAAACGCGCAATGACTTGGTAGCTCAGCTGGTAGAGCATCACACTTTTAATGTGAGGGTCCTGGGTTCGAACCCCAGCCAAGTCACAGATTTTTCAAAAACAAAAGCTCTATTTTCATAGGGCTTTTTTTCTACCCGGGTGCTGAAATTGGTAGACAGGCACGGTTGAGGGCCGTGTGCACTAGTTGCGTGTGGGTTCAAGTCCCATCCCGGGTACTTAAAGTCCTTATCAAATACGATAAGGATTTTTTTTTGAGCCATTTTTAATTTTTGATGTTGATTGTAGAATAAAAGGTTAAACAAATTACAAAGTACTGTTTGAAGTACTTAATTTTTGTTTAACTTTACCATTGTTATAATTAAACAAATTTTGTTTTGATCAAGAGCAAGTTCAGCATTAAAGATTTAGAAAACTTAAGCGGTATTAAATCACATACTATAAGAATCTGGGAAAAGAGGTATAACTTATTAGAACCAGATAGAACTGATACGAATATCAGGACCTACGATTTAAGTATGTTGCAAAAAATTCTTAACGTAAGCTACCTAAGAAACGCTGGTATTAAAATTTCTACTATTGCCAGCTTGAGCAGCGAAGAAATTGAGGCACAAGTTAGAAAATACGCAGAACGTAACAATAGAAATGATCATGCTATTCAGGAGCTTAAATTGGCTATGGTGAATTTTGATCAAGAAATGTTCCAGCGTATTTACACGAGTGTTTTAGATGAAGTCGGATTTACAGGAGTATTTTATAATCTATTTGTTCCATTTCTTGAAGAACTAGGTTATTTGTGGCAATCTAAAACTATAAATCTTGCTCATGAGCACTTTATAAGCCATTTAATTAAACAAAAAGTGCTGGTAAATCTGGAAAAATACCAATACAAACATTTTGAAGCAACAGATCATGTTTTTGTTTTATTCTTACCAGAAAATGAAATGCATGATTTAGGACTATTATTTTTAAATTATGAACTGTTACGCAGAGGCTGCAACACAGTATATCTAGGTGCTAGTATGATGCTAGATTCCCTACCTTTCTTTAAAAAAGGAGGAATAACACCTACTTATATTACATACATAACGGTACAACCTACTGAAAAACAACTACCTACTTTTTTGAGGCAATTTGATCGAAAGGTAGCTAAAGGTGACGATGTTAAATTATGGATTTTAGGTCATCTAGCTCAAAAGATTAAGCCAAGTGATTTAAGTAAAAATCAAATTGTATTTCCTGGTATTACAAACTTATTAGAACAAATTCCTGAACTTATAACTAATGAATAAAAAGATAGCAATTATAGGTTCTGGTTTCTCATCACTTTCAGCCGCCTGTTACCTTGCAAAGGAAGGTAATATGGTAACCATATATGAAAAGAATGAAACAGTTGGTGGTAGAGCAAGAAGATTAGAAAAAGATGGTTTTACTTTTGATATCGGTCCATCTTGGTACTGGATGCCAGATATTTTTGAGCGATTCTTTGCAGACTTTGATAAAAAACCATCTGATTATTATCAATTGGATAAATTGAATCCAGGCTACACTGTTTATTTTGAAAATGACAAAATCAACATTGCTGACAATCTAGATGAAATTAAATCCACTTTTGAAGATATTGAGCCAGGCAGTTCACAACCTCTTCAAGAATTTATGGATAAGGCTAGTGAAAACTACGATATTGCCATTAAAAATCTTGTTTATCGTCCAGGAGAATCACCACTAGAATTAGTAACTCCACAAACAGTAAGGAAGCTTGGTGCTTTTGTAGGCAATGTTTCAAAGGATGTACGTAAAAAATTCAAAAACCCTAAGTTAATCTCAATATTGGAGTTTCCTGTGTTATTCTTAGGAGCGACACCAAGTAACACTCCTAGCTTTTATAACTTTATGAATCATGCCGATTTTGGTCTGGGTACTTGGCATCCTAAAGGAGGCATGTATGAAGTAATACTAGCCATGAAAAAGCTTGCAGAAGAATTGGGTGTTGTAATAAAAACCAATGCTCCAGTACAGAAAATCCTTGTTAATGAAAGTAATCATGCCTACGGTCTCATGGTTAATGATCAAAAACATTTGTTTGATACCATCGTATCAGGAGCAGATTATCATCATTCAGAAACCTTATTAGAGCCTCAATATAGACAATACAGTGAATCGTACTGGGATAAAAAAACATTTGCTCCTAGCTCACTGATATTCTATGTTGGATTTGATAAAAAATTAAAAAATATTGAGCATCACAATCTGTTTTTTGATACAGATTTTACTAAACATGCCAACGAGATATATGAGCAACCACAATGGCCAGAAGAACCTTTATTTTACGCAAACTTTACTTCGGTTACAGATGAAAGTACGGCGCCGGATGGTTGCGAAAATGGTTTTTTCTTAATTCCACTAGCTCCGGATCTAGAAGACACTCCTGCTTTACGTGAACAATATTTTGACATTATCATGGATCGATTTGAAAAGAGAACAAATCAAAATGTCAAAAACAGCATCATATTTAAGGAGTCATTTTGTGTTAACGACTTCAAAGAACAATACAATAGTTATAAAGGAAATGCCTATGGAATGGCAAATACACTATTACAAACTGCTTTCTTGAGACCTAACTTAAGAAGCAAAAAAGTTAAAGACTTATTTTTTACAGGTCAGCTCACGGTTCCTGGACCTGGAGTACCACCATCATTAATTTCAGGAAAATTAACCGCTCAGTTGGTTAAAAAATACTCGCTATAAAATGAAAAGTTTATTCGATCAAGTTTCAAGAGAATGTAGTAAGGCCGTTACGCATCGCTACAGTACGTCATTTTCCCTAGCAAGTAAAATGTTAGGTCCTTCTATTAGGCAAGATATTCATAACATTTATGGATTTGTAAGATTTGCCGATGAGATAGTGGATACATTCCATGATTATGACAAGAGAACATTATTAGACCGTTTTGAAGAAGACGTTAAACGAGCTATAGAAGATAAAATAAGCCTAAATCCTATTTTAAATTCTTTTCAAGAGACCGTAAATAAATACAATATTACT
Source organism: Nonlabens tegetincola (assembly GCF_002117085.1). GTDB lineage: Bacteria > Bacteroidota > Bacteroidia > Flavobacteriales > Flavobacteriaceae > Nonlabens > Nonlabens tegetincola. The sequence goes on from NZ_CP019342.1 coordinate 1,367,758, forward strand.
CCAGATATGTATGGTGCTTTTTTAAACAGTATGCGCCTTGATCTCGATAAATCAGTGTATCTAACTGATGAAGAATATCGTAACTACATATATGGCAGTGCCGATGTAGTAGGACTTATGTCTTTAAAAGTATTTGTAAAAGGTGATGAAGACAAATATGAAGACCTAAAACAAGATGCTATGAGACTAGGAAGTGCCTTTCAAAAGGTAAATTTCTTAAGGGATCTAAAAGCAGATTTAGATACACTAGAACGTAGCTATTTTCCAAATACCAACCTACACGATTTATCAGAAGAGGATAAAGCAAGGTTGATAACCGAGATTAAAGAAGACTTTGATGCAGGGTTAAGAGGAATTCAACGACTACCAGTAGAGGCAAAGTTGGGAGTTTATACTGCTTATGTTTATTATCGTAGACTTCTTACCAGATTAGAACGTACTCCATCTAGAGAAATAAGAAACACAAGAATACGCGTTCCTAATTATGAAAAAATTGGTTTATTAGCCAAAGGTTATGTAAGTTGTCGCCTGAACTTGATTTAATTATATGGAAATAGTACTCTGGATTGTCATTTTCTTGGCCACATTCGGTGTTATGGAATTCAATGCTTGGTGGATGCACAAGTACGTGATGCATGGATTTTTATGGTATTTACATGAGGATCACCATCATAAAAAACATAACAGCTGGTTTGAAAAAAACGATTTCTTCTTTGTTTTTTATGCAGCTGTTAGTATTGCTTTAAAGGTAGCACATAGTGAATATGACTTATGGTGGGCACTACCTATAAGTGCTGGTATTCTAGCCTATGGTATTGCCTATTTCATTGTTCATGACATATTCATACATCAACGCTTCAAATGGCTGAGAAAAGCAAACAATAAATATGCTAAAGGTTTACGCAGAGCTCACAAAATTCATCACAAACATCTAGGAAAAAAGATGGTGAAAATTTTGGAATGCTAGTAGTGCCATTCAAGTATTTCAAATAATGAAAAAGGCTATCATTATAGGGTCTGGAATTGCCGGCCTAGCTGCTGCCTTGCGACTTAAGAAAAAAGGATATCAAGTAAGTGTATTTGAAAAAAACGACTATGCTGGCGGGAAATTACACGCTATTGAACTAGGTAAATATCGTTTTGACTTAGGACCATCACTTTTTACTTTACCTCATTTAATAGACGAATTACATCAATTGTTTCCTAATGAAGAGGTAGATTTTAATTACATCAAAAAGAAAACTGCGTGTCATTACTTTTGGGAAGATGGAACAAGTTTTGAAGCTCCTGCTGATCTTGAAAACTTTGCTGTAAAAGCTGCTGAAATTTTTGACGAAAAACAAAAAACTTTATCTAAATACCTTCAAAATAGTAAGATGAAGTATGAAAGCACAAAAAGTTTATTTTTAGAAAAATCACTACACAAATCAAAAACCTACTTCAGTAAGCAAACACTCAAAGCTATTTTGAAAATTCCCATCCTCGGAATTAATAACACATTAGATCAGGAAAACAAGAAGTTTTCCAACCCAAAACTTAACCAACTATTCAATAGATTCGCGACCTACAATGGTTCATCGCCCTATCTCACACCTGGAATCATGTCTATGATTCCCTATTTAGAATTAGGATTAGGAACTTATTATCCTCAAGGTGGTATGCATCGTATCTCGCAGTCTCTGTTTGAACTAGCACAAAAAGTAGGTGTTGAATTTCGCTTTCGCGAAAGCGTAAAAAAGATCAATCACAGCAATAATAAAGTCACTGGAGTCACCACCGAAAAAGGTACACACGATGCCGATATCGTATTGTGTAACATGGATGTATTTCCTACTTACCGTCAATTATTACAAGACATTAAAGCTCCCGAAAAAACATTAAAGCAAGAACGCAGTAGTAGCGCTCTTATATTTTACTGGGGAATTAAAAAATCCTTTCCTCAATTGGATCTTCACAACATTTTATTTAGTGAAAATTACAAAGCAGAATTTGAGGCTATTTTTAATAATAAATCCTTATACGAGGATCCTACAGTATATATTAACATAACAAGCAAACAATCACCTCAAGATGCCCTAAAGGATGTGAAAATTGGTTTGTGATGATTAATACACCTGGTGATTATGGACAAGACTGGGAAAAACTTGTAATAAAGGCTAAAAAAAACATACTATCAAAAATCAAAAGATGTCTTAACATCGATGTTGAAGAGCTGATAGATGTCGAATATGTTCTTACACCACAAGGTATCGAAAAAAATACGAGTAGTTATCGAGGTGCTTTATATGGAGCAGCTAGCAATAATAAATTTGCTGCTTTCCTTAGACATCCTAATTTTAATAAAACAATTGGCAATCTGTACCATGTAGGAGGATCGGTTCATCCAGGTGGAGGAATACCTTTATGCTTATTAAGTGCAAAAATTACTGCAGATTTAATCCCAAATACACATGCCTAAAACTGTTACTATCATCATGCTATGGGTAATACATATAAGTGCGCTTATAGGTATAGCGATGGGTAATCAGGATTTTTTCTTTCCAAAATCACCCTTTACACTAGTTTATCTGGCCATCTTGTGCGTTTGGTTTTTCCCAGTGAATTCTGTAAAAAAGGCATTGCTTTTTGGCCTCTGTTTTATCACAGGTATGAGTGTTGAATGGATAGGTGTACACACAGGATATTTGTTTGGTGAATACCATTACGGTGTCAATATGGGTTGGAAATTAGACGGTATACCCTACCTTATTGGAAGTAATTGGGCACTATTATCATTTATTACTTATGAAATAAGTAGAAAATACATAACTCAACGTTTTTTGATTCCACTTGCAGGTGCTTTTCTCATGGTGGTTTTGGATTTCTTTCTAGAGCAAATTTGTGATGTGGCTGGATTTTGGCATTTTAATAATGGTGCAGGCTGGTTCAATTATATATGCTGGTTTTTAATTGCTGCTGCATTGCAATATGTATTACAATTCTTCAAACTTAAAGGAGATATAAAAATATCTCTGCATTTATATAGCGTTCAACTCATTTTTGCAATTGTGTTATGGATAATCATTACGATATAGCCATTATAGGAATGGGTTGTGCAGGTAGTCATGTAGTACTACAATTGCTCGAGAATGCGCCACATTTAAGAGTGGCTATACTTGATCCATACGGGTCTTTAACTCAAGAAAAAACATGGAGCTTTTGGGAAAAAGGTCCTGGTAAGTATGACGACTTGATAATTGCCAGTTGGAAAAACTGTAGATTTCACACAGGAGATGAGGAATTATCCCTTACCATGAATCCTTACCTATATAAATCAATAGAGAATGTGAAGTTTTCCGCTTTCGCGAAAGCGCAATTACAACAAAATTCCAACTACCATTACATCGGGAGTGAAGTAACAGACTTAGAGCAAACACATAATTCCAAAGGAGTAACTGTATCATACAATAACGGTTCATTAACCGCAGACTTAGTCCTGGATGGCAGGCCATTGAAAAACAATCCATCAGATGGTATTACGCTGTTGCAACACTTTAAAGGATGGTTCATTGAAACGCCAGAAGATTATTTTGACCCAAAGGAATTTACTAAAATGGATTATCAACTGGTTGATCCAGGAACAACTAGCTTTGTTTATATACTTCCGTTTTCTAAAAGAAAGGCGCTAGTGGAGTATACCTACTTTGCTAAAAATCTGGTGCAAGACGATGTTTATGATCAGTACCTTGAAACCTATATTACAGATTTTTTAAAAATCAGTGAATATAAGATAACCAAGGTAGAAAAAGGGATTATTCCTATGACCAGTAATGATTTTAAACCCTTTAAAAATAAGAATGTAGTTACAATAGGAACTGCTGGCGGCTGGATAAAGGCAAGTACTGGTTATAGTTTTAAAAATAGTGAACGACTTGCCCGACAATTGGTAAAAAATTATCTAGAAAACAGACCTCTTTCCTATAAAATGACTAATAAAAAGTACGAAGTTTTTGACGAAACTCTACTGCGCGTTTTACACGAGAATGAAGCTTCTGGACCTGAGATATTTAGTAAAATGTACCAGCGCAACAGTGTACAAAATATAATGGCATTTCTAGATGAAGAAAGCAGCCTTCTTGCTGAATTAGGAATTATGAAGTCACTTACTTCATGGCCCTTTATAAAGAACTTTTTTAAGTCTCTTTAAACGATAGCAGTTCTGGAATCGTGAAACCTTGCCAACTTCCTGTAATCAAATATGGTTGAAATCTGGAGAACATTTCTTCTTTGTACCACTGTAGTGCTTGAGTTTGCTGTATGGCTTTTTTATGGTTATTACCTCTGTAAGCAAACTTTTTTAAAGCCCTTGCATCGTCCCACAGACTAAATGTTGCCATATGAGTAAAAGGGCGTTCTCCTACTCCTGCGGTAAATAATAAACTAGGATTTTCTTTTAAACCTTTTTGAGAAATAGGTACATAATCCCAAAATTTTTTAAGCATGTGCGGTTTAATAGTAGCTCTTGTTATTACTGTAAGGTAGGGATTATTGGTATCAATATCTGAATGCTGCTCAAAAGGGTTTTTCTTTGACCATTGACCATAGGCTTTAATATTTTTCATGTAAAAGGTCAATTGTTGCTCGCTGTGATTAGCATATCTCTTATAAAGACTAGAAGAATCAAAAAATTCTTGGGCTTCTTTATGCGAATCCCATACTTGTAATAATCCGTAAACACTCCAATCTGGCCATGGACTAAAACCTTCTTTACCACTTCCTAATAATTTGTATGACTGTAATCCGCTTTGTCGGCGCAGTGCGCTATGCGCAAATTGCATCATCCAAAATGCCCATATCTTGTTCTTTAATTTAGGGTATTTAAAAAAAGTAAGAGTAGTAATTTGTTTAGACATTGAAATCAATAGATAAAGCTAGCAAAATACGAAACCTGTCTAGGTAAAACATCAGGTTTATTTATTATTTATAAAATAGGTAAGAGCTAAGGTAACTAATGAGAATCCCGCGCCTAGATAAAGTATTTCAATACCTTCGGAGTATGTAACAACTTTACCCGTAAACGAAATAGCCATTACAAAAATTACCATTTTAATGAGTAACGATTTAAGATCATCTAATGTTTCAATAACGAGCCACGATGGTAAGTTTTTGATTTTGGCAACGTATAATTCGAATAGTCCCATGGCAACAGTAAAAAAGATAACACCTAATAATACAAGGTCTAGAGACTTTAAGCAATCTTGTATAATGGTATCTTCTTCAGAGTAACCGCTGGCGATATTAATAAGAGCGTGATAAATATCAGATATTGCATATACTTCAATGGCAATAGCTAGAGCAATAATAGCGACTACCCCAATTGTTGCAATAATTTTTAAAAAAACACCCAAGAATTTAAACACAACTATATTTTTATGTAAGGTACACTTAGACAGTTATTTAAAGACAAAAATTTATCCTAATTCTAATAAAAAAAATCCTCTTCAGTAAGAAGAGGATTTTAAATTTAAGATAACAACTTAATTAAGCTGCGTTTTCTTCTTTAATCTTATTCAACGCACTTCCTTTATGGAACCATTCAATTTGAGCCTTATTATAAGTGTGATTTAATTTAATTTGATCTTTTGACCCATCAGCATGTACAACTTCTAAAGTAAGCGGCGTATCTGGTGCAAATTGATCTAAATCTAAGAAGTTAAAAGTATCATCTTCTTGGATCAAGTCGTAGTCAGCTTCATTTGCAAACGTTAGACCTAACATTCCTTGTTTTTTAAGGTTTGTTTCATGGATACGAGCAAAAGATTTAACTATTACAGCTGCTACACCTAAGTGTCTAGGTTGCATAGCTGCATGTTCTCTTGATGAACCTTCTCCATAATTATGATCACCTATTACTACAGACTTGATACCGTCAGCTTTATAAGCTCTCTGAACTTTTGGTACAGCATCGTATTCTCCAGTAAGTTGATTTTTCACTAAGTTAGTTTGCTTGTTAAAAGCATTAACCGCTCCAATCAAAGTATTATTTGCAATGTTATCTAAGTGTCCTCTGTAACGTAACCATGGACCTGCCATAGAAATGTGATCTGTAGTACATTTTCCAAAAGCTTTGATTAACAGTTTTGCACCTGTAATTTCAGTTCCTAATGGCACAAAAGGAGTCAATAATTGTAATCTATCAGAATCGTCTGCAACTACTACTTCTACTCCGCTACCATCTTCAACTGGTGCTAGGTAACCATCGTCTTCTACTTCAAATCCTTTAGGTGGTAATTCCCATCCTGTAGGTTCATCTAGCATCACCTCTTCTCCATCTTCATTGATAAGTTTATCAGTAATTGGATTAAAATCTAGTCTACCAGCAATTGCTATTGCAGCAGTCATTTCTGGTGAAGCTACAAAAGCGTGTGTGTTTGGATTACCGTCAGCACGCTTGGCAAAGTTTCTATTGAACGAGTGAACGATCGAGTTTTTAGGTGCATTTTTTGGATCCTCATAACGAGCCCATTGACCAATACATGGTCCACAAGCATTCGTAAATATTTTTGCATCTAAATCTTCAAAAACCTTTAAGATTCCATCACGCTCTGCAGTAAAACGAACTTGTTCAGATCCTGGATTAATACCAAACTCTGCTTTAGTTTTAAGTCCTTTATCAAGTGCTTGTTGAGCAACACTGCTTGCTCGAGAAAGATCTTCATATGAAGAGTTTGTACAAGATCCTATAAGACCCCATTCCACCTTTAAAGGCCATCCATTTTCTTCAGCTTTTGGTTTCATTGTACCAACTTCAGTAGCAAGATCTGGAGTAAAAGGACCATTCAAATGTGGCATTAATTTATCTAAATCGATATCAATTACTTGGTCAAAGTACTGTTCTGGATTTGCATATACTTCATCATCTCCTGTAAGATATTCTTTCACCTCATTTGCAGCATCAGCAATATCTGCACGATCTGTCGCTCTTAAATAGCGTTCCATTGATTCATCGTATCCAAAGGTTGAAGTAGTTGCACCTATTTCTGCACCCATGTTACAAATAGTACCTTTACCTGTACAAGATAAGTTCTTTGCACCAGGTCCAAAATATTCTACTATAGCTCCTGTTCCACCTTTTACGGTAAGAATTTCAGCTACTTTTAAGATTACATCTTTTGGTGCAGTCCAACCTGATAATTTACCAGTTAACCTCACTCCGATTAACTTAGGAAATTTAAGTTCCCAGGCCATACCTGCCATTACGTCTACTGCATCGGCACCACCTACACCTATTGCTACCATTCCTAATCCACCTGCGTTTACAGTGTGTGAATCGGTACCAATCATCATTCCACCTGGAAAGGCATAATTTTCAAGTACTACCTGGTGAATAATTCCTGCACCTGGTTTCCAGAATCCGATACCATATTTGTTTGATACACTTTCAAGGAAGTTAAATACTTCATTACTTGTGTTAAGTGCATTTTGTAGATCCGTATCGGCACCTACTTTAGCTTGAATAAGGTGATCACAGTGCACTGTTGTAGGAACAGCTACTTTATCCTTACCAGCTTGCATAAATTGAAGTAAAGCCATTTGGGCTGTTGCATCTTGACAAGCAATACGGTCCGGAGCAAAGTCTACATAATCTTTACCACGTGTAAAAACCTTTTCAGGGTTTCCATCCCACAGGTGTGAGTATAAAATCTTTTCAGCAAGTGTAAGCGGTTTACCAGTCAATTCACGAGCTTTATCTACTCGTTCTGGCATGTTTGCATACACCTTTTTTATCATGTCAATATCAAAAGCCATATGTGTGTTTTTTATCCGTTTTTTAGGTGTTGCGAATTTACAAAACAGACTTCATAATTGAAAATAATCAACGACAATCAAAAAACAGTGAAATATTTCCATTAAATCAACTATTTGATAAGATAAAATTTACCAAATAGTCAATTAATATTCGTTATCATTAATAGATTATCAATATAAAATGAATCTAAATAGAATAAAAACGGAGATAATATGGGGTTTGCTTTCGCGAAAGCGAGAGTATTCAACAAGCATAAAGCCGTAAAATCTTAAGATTTTAAAGCCACCTTGAATAGTACTATGACAGCGCTAAGCAACGTTTTCGTCGATTAGCATTAACCAAAATTTAAAACGATTAATTAATTTCTAGTTCTAGTAGAAATTGTTATTACAGAATCTGGGCAATGATACTTTCTTCGGTATAACCTTCTGCCTCGGCCTTATAATTTTTAATAATACGGTGACGTAAGATACCGTTTGCTACGGCTTGTACATCTTCAATATCTGGACTGTACTTACCATTAACAGCTGCGTGAGTTTTGGCAGCTAGAATAAGATTTTGCGATGCACGTGGTCCAGCACCCCAATCTATATATTCCTTTATAATTTCAGGAACATTTTCACCATTAGGTCTTGTTTTCCCTACTAGTCCTACTGCGTATTCAATGACATTATCCGCCACTGGAATACGGCGTACTAATTGCTGAAAATCAATAATCTCCTGAGCTGTGAATAAAGGATTTACAGTTGGTTTGTGGTCGCTTGTAGTAGATTTTACAACATTTACCTCTTCTTCAAAGCTAGGGTATTCGAGTTTGATAGAAAACATAAACCTATCCAATTGCGCTTCTGGTAAAGGGTAAGTTCCTTCTTGTTCTATAGGGTTTTGTGTGGCAAGTACAAAATAAGGTTTATCTAAAACATAATTGTGACCAGACACTGTAACCTTGCGCTCCTGCATAGCTTCTAGTAAGGCTGCTTGAGTTTTAGGTGGAGTTCTATTAATCTCATCGGCTAGAATAATATTAGAAAACACAGGTCCTTTTATAAATTTAAAGGTCCTATTCTCGTCCAGTATTTCACTTCCTAATATATCACTAGGCATAAGGTCTGGCGTAAACTGTATGCGTTTGAATTGTAGTCCTAGAGCTTGTGAAATTGTATTCACCATAAGTGTTTTGGCCAGCCCTGGAACTCCTACAAGTAAAGCATGTCCTCCAGAAAAAATGGAGATAAGAATTTCGTCGATCACTCGTTCTTGACCAATGATGACTTTTCCTATTTCCTTTTTTAATTCTTTGTGCTTTTTGACTAGATTATCAATCGCTGCTACATCAGACATAGTTTGTTGGTTTATTAATTTAGATTGTTTTTATTTCGCTTCTGCGAAAGCATACTAATCACATACTTTATTTGATAATTATTTTGTCCAGTCTACCACAAAATCACATTCTTTAAACTGATCGCCTATCTTAATATAGGTATCCTGTAACTTCTCTTCTTGCCATTCACGTATTTTGTCTACACGTTTCTTTTGCAAGGCTAAGTCTTTAATTTTAAGAAAATCTAGAGTATAGTTTGCTTTATGATCCTCAATACGCTTATTAACTTTTAAAATCTTGAAATATACTCTACCTAAATCGTCTTTTTCGTCAATAATTCCACTCACATCTCCTTCTTCCAGAAATTGCAACTGAGCTGATAAAGACGGGTCAATTTTTGTAAGATCAAATCTTTTATCACCAGTTGATGGATTGGTCAAAATTCCACCATTTTTTGAAGTTTCTTCTTCATCGCTTATTTCTTTGGCGGCATCTTCAAACGTGATGTCTCCAATGATAAGTTTGTCACGCATTTTATCGAGTTCTTCACGAGCCTTATTCACTTGGGTAGTAGAGATAAACGGACGTAATAAAATGTGACGAACATCACGATAATCACCACGAATTTTTTCTACATAAACAATATGCCACCCAAACTGAGTTTCAAATGGTTCTGATACTTCACCTTCTGGTGTTGAAAAAGCTACTTCTTTAAATTCAGCTACAAATGGATCCTTTCTTGTTAGACTTAAAATACCACCTTGTCTTTCGGTTCCTGTATCATCAGAGTACAATGCAGCCTTTGCAGCAAAATTACCGCCGTTGTTTATAACGTCGTCACGGTATCTATTTAATTTTGAAATTACGTCCTTAACATCTTCTTCTGCCGGTTGTGGTTTAACGATGATTTGAGAAAATTCTACTTCAGTATTAAAGAGTGGTCTCTCGTCCTCTGGAATGTTATAGAAAAATTGTCTAACCTCTTCTGGTGTAATTTCTACTTGCTCAGTAAGTCGTTGCTGCATGCGGTTAGCTAGAAGACCGTCACGATTAAGTTTATTAAGCTCGGCTATAACGGCATCCATACTTTCCCTGTTGTAGTATTTTACTATTTCTTCATCACTACCTAATCTTTGTCTAAAGAAACGCAACATATCATTAGTACGGCTTCTTACCTCTGCATCACTAACATTAATACTATCTTGAATAGCATGGTGGGCATACATTTTCTCACGGATAAGACTTTCAATGAGTTCACACTTTGAAAGTTTTAAATTTCCTTGTTGTAGCTCAACTTGTGATTGCTGCTTTTTAATATCACTATCTAATATGACATAATCACCGATTACTCCAGCTACGCCATCTATCAAAAAACGGTTTGTGTTACTAGGTTTTACAGAATCTTGTAGTTGTAAATACGTTTCTTGAACGTTTTCACGATCCGTAGCAGCTACATCTGTTTGTGTTTGCGCTGTTGCATTTAACCAAAAACACAAACTTGCTAGTACACTACTTATAAATTTTAATTTCATTGCTTTGTTTTGCATCATTCAAAATATCCTTTTCAAGTCTTTTTACATACTGCACTTTACTTCTATTGAGTAAAATCTGTTTTATTACAGGCGCTATGTATTCCAAAGGCGCTTCCTCTCCTTTTTTCTTTATTTTTTTGAATTTCACCAAATATACACCAAGACTGTCCTCTAATTTGAAAGAACTTCCTTCTTTGATGTACCATTTCTCATTATTAGGGTTAATAGCCTTTACTTTGTCATAGACTTCACTCTTTTTAACCCATGTTGTGTCATTGAAGTAAAACCTCTTGAATCCTAACTTCAAACTATCCAATTGATTGATTTCTTTCTCGCCAGCGTTACCTATAAGCGCTCTCAATTTATTGATGTCTGGATAATTGTAATCGACATAAACGTACAAGTACTGGATGACGTCTTCATTAAGTAAAAATTGTTCACTTTTATCTTCATAGTACTCAGCTATCAGTTCTTTATTAATGATAGTATCAAGATTTTGCTTGATTACTTTCGTAAGATATTCCTGTGTAAACAATTCCGTTTTATATGTATTGACCAATTGATCTAATTGTTCCTGCCTATCTTCTTCTATATTTAACAACGCCTGATCATACATGAGTTTTTCGGTTGCCCAATTGTCAACGTACCTAGAGATAATTGCAATGCTATCTTCAACAGTATAATCACTTGGAAGCTGCTCATTGATATCTGATGCCGTCAAAATATGTTTCCCTACGGTAACCACAGCATTAGTATCAGCCTCTTTTACAAAGTAATCGCATGAAGTGATAGAGAACACTAGTAATATGAAATATAAATATCTATTCACTATAAGCTGCTAGTTGTTTTTTGATTTTCTTGAAGATGTTTTTCTTCACTTTAATTTTACGATCCTTCCTTAACGAGGATAACCACTCCTTTTCTAATTGCTGTTGATAATCATTAATTACATTACCTACAGCTTCTTCAAAGGTTTTTGGAGCAGAAGGTTTAATGGATTTTACATAGACTACTTTGTAAAAACTATCTCCTTCATTGTGATATATAGTAGAAACGCCTTCCTTGACTTCAAAATTGTCTGGTAATCTATTAAAGCTCTCTTCTACTACTCCAGTACTCACAATTACCTTTACTCTACCATTTTCATTTAGGCTTTCTTTAATTTCATCAACTGGTACTTGATCTTTAAGCATTTGTTGTACCTCAGTAGCAACCTCTTTACTAGTATTTTGAGTCAAAATGATGTCCAGCCTTCTTTTCCACTCATACTTTTCCTTGTGCTTGTTGTAATAATCTCGTTGACCGATGCTGTCTTCCTTTGCCTTGTTCCATATTTTTTTCTGCATAAGGTTAAAAAGCAGGTTTGCTTCCTTAAACTCGTTGTACACAAATGCAAAATCCTTGTTATCACGCTCTAGGTGTTTATCATAATAGTTCATCACTTGGTCATCAACAAATAAATCAAAGTAAAACTGAACTTGTTCATTAACCGTTTTGTAAAATTGCGGATTCTTCTTTTGTTGGTTTTCAACAAAATTGAAAAAGTCAAATGACATGATATCTGTATCATTAATAGTCAAAACTTTCCTTTCTCTATCCTCTACATTTTGCAACCATTGACCCGTTAGAATGCTATCATTAAATTCCCTTAAAATATAATCTGGCACCTTCAATTTTTGAGGAACTTGATAGCTAGATTTCAATTTATTTACAAATGATTTGGTAATCTTTCTTGACCTAGGAGAACGTTTAATTTTGTTTTCTAGAGTCTTCTTAACCTCATCAAATTTTGGCAAGTCATGCTTTTCCAACAATTTTACAATATGCCAACCAAATTTGGTTTCAAAGGGTTTTGTATAAGATCCTTCCTTTTCAATAGAAAGGGCTTTATCTACAAATATGACACTATTCAAACCACCGGTACCAAATCGAGTTAACTCACCACCCTTTGAGGCACTATTTAAATCATCAGAAAATTCTCTTGCTAATTCTCCAAAATTTTTACCCGATTCTAACTGCTTATAAATATCTTGAATTCTTGTTGCAGCATCTTGGGTTGTAGCATTTGGTTTATCAAAGGTCATTATGTGGGCAACCGTAACTTCACCACGATTAGGCCTGCGATCGTTCACCTTTAAAATATGGTATCCAAACTCAGTTCTAAAGGGTTTACTTATAGATCCTACAGGAGTTTTAAAAGCTACACTTTCAAAATCATAAGTCATTCTAAATCCGCCGAACCATCCTAGCTCACCACCATTTCCTGCACTAGGGCCTTCACTAGTTTCACGTGCTAATTTTGCAAAATCTTCCTTTTGTGCTCTTTGATATAGTTGGTAGATTCTATTGTAAGCTTTTAATGTATCCTGTGGTGAAGATCCTTTATCCAGTTTAACAATAATATGACTGGCGTTAACCTCTTCAATACTTCGGTTGTATGCCTCTTGGACCAAAGCATCAGTCACCTCGTTATCAGTAAGGTAATTCTTCGCTAGACTTGATCGTTGTTTTTTTATCTCATTTAAATATTCAGGCTCTTTATCAAGACCTAGTTCATAGGCTTGCATAAGTTTTAAACGATAATCTATGTACAGTTCTAAATAATTATCTATGTCTTTTTGAGATTCATCCTGTACTATATCAATATTTTTTAAGTACAAGCGCTTGAAAGTACCAGCGTCAAATTCTTGACCATCAATTACTAAAAATGTTTTGTCATCAATATTTTGAGCAAGTATTAAGTTACTTACTATTACAAATAAAAAACAAATAATTTATTCATAGAGCCCAGATTCATAAGCATGCAAAAATAACCAATGTGATTTCCTATACAAAGTCCTTTCTGCCCCTTAGTGTTAAGTACTATTAACAATTTACGACCATAATGATATGATCAAAACTTCAAATGAGATAACCATTCATAAACCTATCGATGAGGTTATGAAGTTATTTAAAGAACAGGATTATTTTCAGCACTGGCAAAAAGGGCTTATCTCTTTTAAAAACTTAAGCTCACAAACAGGTCAAGTAGGTAGTAAACGCAGTATGAGAATTAAAACCAGCGTTGCTACTATTTCAATGATTGAGGAAATCACACAAATAGACTTACCTCACCTGTGGACAGCGACTTATCGTACTCGTGGAGTGGTTAATGAACAATGTAACCGCTTTCGCGAAAGCGTAATTAAAAACAACAACTCACAACATAGAGTGACCCTTTGGCAAGCTAGTTCTACTTTTAAATTCACCGGGATGATGCGACTAGCAGCCAAAGCAAACCCAAAGGTTTTCACCTCACAAACGCTCCAACATATGCAAGATTTTAAGATATTTGCCGAAACTGGAAAAAGTGTAAAAACAGGTGATTACGTCTTATGAGAAAACTAAAATTAATTTGGGATTTTAAAGGTCCTCATGCACAAAAAACAGCACAGCATCACCTTATTCATTTAAAGGAGTATGTAACTATGGAAGGCATTAATAGCCTAGGAAATGGTGTTGAAAAATTAAATGAAAATCATTACATCGCTTTTCTAGGAGTTAATGAAGATGTTATGCCACCAGTGCGAGATGCCCTTAAACCACATCGAGGTCAATTGTGGATAGAAAGTTAAACTAAAAGATCTTTATGTTGTATATTTAATCATAAATCCCAAGCTATGATGACTACCGACCACCTATCCTGGACTATGGAACAATTTCGTGTTTACTTAATTCTGTATTGTTCAAAAATTGATATTTCTCAATCTTGTGAAGAATTAAAGTGGATGCAAACGCACTTTGATAAAGAGCGATATGAAGAAATGCTATTAATTTTTAGACGTGATGCAGATTATAAAAGTATAGTTCGCATTGAGGAATACGTTAAACATAACAACCTCTCAAAACCTCAAGTAGAAAAAATCCTACATGATGTTAAAGACTTTTTTACTGCCGATGGTAGTTATGATATCATGGAACAGCATTTAATGAATGTATTGAAATCAATTTTCAAAGGATGATTCATACCCTTTTTGCCGATCACCTATCTACTAAACAAATCATTCACGGTGCAGGCTTAAAAAGCCGATATCATCATATATGGCACATGGATGAGCCACTGGCAGCAGCTTGTGTCCTATTACCAGAATGTACCCAACAAGTAAGCACCATCCTTAAAATTTGTCATGATCATGGACTAGCCGTAGTAACACATGGCGGATTAACAAATCTTGTAGGTAGCACTGAAACCAAAGAGAACGACGTGGTAATTTCTCTTGAAAGAATGAATCAAATAGAAGAAATTGATTCTGAAAGCCGAACTGCAACCGTACAAGCTGGGGTTATTCTAGAAGAATTACATCGCGCTACAGATAAGCAGGAATTACTATTCCCATTAAATTTTGGAGCTCGCGGAAGCGCACAAATTGGTGGGATCATTGCTACTAATGCCGGTGGTTTGCGTGTTTTAAAATATGGCGTGACACGCCATTTAATCCTAGGTTTAGAAGTGGTACTAGCTGATGGTACAATAGTATCCAACCTACGTAAAATTATTAAAGATAATAGTGGATATGACCTTAAACAACTATTTATAGGAAGTGAAGGAACTCTAGGAATAACCACTAAAGCAGTTGTTAAACTTGTAGAGAAACCTAAAAGTAGGTACGCTGCTTATGCTGGATTAAAAAAATATGAGAGCGTTATCCAATTACTTAAACATATAGATGCAGGAGCATCAGGTAAACTTACAGGTTTTGAACTTATCTGGAAAAACACCTATGAGCAATTAACAAGTGTCAGTGATGCAGTAAGACCTCCGCTTCCCTATGACTATGAGTATTATGTTTTAATCGAAATCCAAGGAGCTCATCCCGATAAGGACATTCAATTATTAGAGCATTTATTGGAGAATGCACTGGAAGAAGAAATCATTGAAGATGCCGTTATAGCGAGATCACAAAGCGAGGTAGACTGGTTCTTTAGAATAAGAGAAGACGTAAATAATTTGGTTGATTTCATGCCTTATGACCAGCATTTTGATATAAGTATTCCTATACCCGAAATAGGAGGTTACATAGCAAGATGTTACTCACGCTTTCGCGAAAGCGGAATAGCTACACAAGTATATGCATTTGGCCATGTAGCCGATGGTAACATACACTTAATGATAGGAAAAAATGACACCAGTAAAGCAACCAAAGAAGCCATTGACCATCTGGTATATCAAGAAATTGAAACTTTAAATGGTTCTGTAAGTGCAGAACATGGTATAGGAAATCATAAAAAGGCCTACCTAAAATATTCTAAATCAGATTCTGAAATTGCAATAATGAAAGCGCTTAAAAACCAATTAGATCCTAAAGGGATCATGAATCCAGGTAAGATTTTTTAAGTATGAGTTTTTAGATCTAGGATAGCTTTTAAAATAATATCTAATAAAAAAAGCCAGCTATAAAAGCTGGCTTTTTCAATCTACAACTTGAAACTAAATTACTCCTTTACTAATTTTAAACTTGAAACACTGCTAGCCGATGTAACGCGTGCTATATAAATCCCAGGTCTCAATGAACTTGCGTCAATAGTTATTGATTCACTATTTACCTTGTTGCTCATCACCATCTTTCCAGTTAAATCAAAGACAGCTATTTCCTCAATTAATTGATTGCTTGAGGTAATATTCCACTGATTAACGCTTGGGTTTGGATAAACGGTATAATCATTTAAAACAACATCTTGATTGCTAGCCACTTGATTTACAGAAAAGTAAACATTATCAACATAGACCGTAGCACCACCAGTTGGTTGTGCAGAAATTATGAGTTGATTAATATCTGAGAATGAAGTCATTCCACCAGCACTAAAGTCAGATAAAGGTATAGATAAAGTCACCCATTGACCTGTAGCAGGAGTGAATGCTAATTCTGCCTCGGTATCTCCTGCTCCACCAAATCCATCACCTAAAAAGTCAACTAACTTTATTCTGAACAATGTTGCATCTGGTGTCCATATGTCCATATTGAAGTACATCATTCCTGCTGCTGTAGCATTTATTGGACTTGCTACTGTTTCGATACCATTAAAATCAAGGTTTTCGTACAGTTTTACGTCATCTCCGGCTACCTGAACATCAGAAAATGTAGCTGCACTCCATGAAGTATTCCATGTATCAACAGGAACATCATTATATACATTACTGAATAAACTAATTACATCAACTTGAGGCGCTGTAGGAGCTGGAGCAGCAACTACTGGCATATTTCCACTTGTAGAGTTTGGTGCATTTTGGGAAAAGTATACATTGTCTACATATACGGTTGCCGTACCGGCAGGTTGAGCTGCGATGATTAATTGACTAATATCTGTAAAAGAAGTCATACCAGCAGCAGCAAAGTCAGCTAAAGGAATGGAAATAGTTTCCCATGAACCTTGTGCAGGAGTAAAAATTAATTCTGCCTCGGTATCACCTGCTCCACCAAATCCATCACCTAAAAAGTCTACTAATTTTATTCTAAACTCAGTCGCATCAGGCGTCCAAACATCCATATTAAAAAACATCATACCTGGCGTTGTAGCATCAATAGAGTTAGTTACAGTTTCAATACCGTTGAAATTAAGGTTAGAGTAAAATTTAACATCGTCACCTGCTATTTGAACATCCATTAAAGTAGCTGCACTCCATGATGTATTCCATGTATCTACTGGTACATCAGTATAAACGTTACTAAACATACTTATAACCTCAGATGCTGGAGCAGTAGGCGATGGTGCCGCTACTGTAGGTGCTGTAGGTGCTGCGCTTACTGGATTTTGAGAGAAATAAATATTATCTACGTAAACAAAATCAGATTGTAAATTATCTGAGGCATCTATCTTCCATTGAAGAAAGTTTGCCTTAGAAAAACCACCAGTTCCTGCTTGATTATTAGGTGCATTCATCTCAAAGAAAGACAATGGAATCTCTACATGAGTCCATGTGTCATTTGCAATCGCTTCTTGCGGAGCACTACCACCAATCTCATACCAATATTCAACAACACCACCGTTGTCATCAATTAAGAAAAATCTAATTTCCGTAGAATTAGAATCGGCCCAATAATCAAATTGTAAATAGTTGTAGGCACTTATGTCGGTTACTGTATTTGTTCCTTGTCCCCATCCACCAGCAGCAAGATTGAACAATAAAGTATTGTTAACCGATCCATTTCCTAAATCAGTAGTATTCACTGATCCAAAAGAATAGTCAGCATTCCAAGTATTGGTATATCCACCAGTATCAGAATAAATACTAAGTACTTCAGCTGCTGGTGCTGTAGGATTAGGAGCTGCCGTTGCTGGCACTGGAGTATTAGGGATTACTGCTCCGTTGGGCCCATTGATATCATCTATATAATAAGTTCCTGTAGCTGTATTTCCAGGAGTGCTATCGGTGAATATTACTATGATAGGATATTCAGTACCTAATCCAGGTCCAAAATCAACATTCACAGTTTGCCATCCCATCATAGTAGTAGTAAAGGTAAGCTCTGTTGCTCCTGAACTTCCTCCTTCTAATTTCAATAAATGTGTTCTAGTAGTGGCATCTGGAGCCCAAATTCTTAAAGAAATGGTGTTATTAGCATCATCAGATAAATCAACATAAGTATCTAAATTAAGAGCTGCTCCATCAAAATCAACTCCTGCACCTATCATTTCTAAAACGGTATTACTTGCATCCGTAGGATCTTGCAACACAGTAGCCACTGTTCCATTAAAAGCGCCCCAAGCATCATCTTCGGCAACTTCAAAGTCTATAGGCATGGATTGGGAAAAACCAATGGTCCCTATAAAAACAAAAAGTAAAAAAGTAATTTTATTCATTTTTTTCGAGTTTAAGTTATTGTTTAAAGTTAATATGTTGATATTGTGTTACCTTATAAATCCACAATACATAAATTATACAGTTTAAAATTAACATTCTTATTATTACAACAATTTTCAATTAATTGATTTTCACATCATTAACATAGACAAAATATTATAGTTCATCACTATTAGTTCCTGTTTGTTGAGGTTTTGTTGAGTTGAAAATTTCATTTAAAAACACAACTATATCGTTTGAAATATTTTGTATTTAATTAAAAATGTCATTTCCAAAGGCCTAAAAATTTCAGTTTAATTATCACAAATAAGGGTTTCATTCAAATCTCAAAATCATTTTAAATTATCATATTAATATTTTAATTTTTCATTTTCATCCCATAGTCCCCATCTTCCTCCTAATTCACCTTCAAATCGAACCTTCCATGATTCATCAAATGATGAAAAATGGAACACAGAAACATCATTATCTGTAGCCCAGGTTTGTGTTTCAATAAAATATCTGATAGCATTAAAATGAGATGGATGTGCGCGCGCCACCGACTGTCCTTGACTAGGCCAGCCCGTTTCGGCAATAACAACTTCTTTACCTTTAGAAACACTGCTGGCAACACCATACATAGTTCTTAAATAATCTAAAGATTCATCTATTGCGATTCCTTCCCAAAATGGATAACAATTGACTAATAAAATATCACAAGCCTCAACTAGTAAAGGTCTTTGATAATATTCAAAATAGGTATCAACATAGCCTATTAAAACGTCTTTATTATTTGTAGCTGCTTTTACACGATTTATATACTCGATAAGTTGTTCTTCAGAAATATCATTTCTCAAAAGAACTTCATTACCTACAGCAGCAACCTGTACTTTATCGTTTTGAATTAATTTTATTAATGCCTCGATTTCTTGCTCATTGCGTTCTAGATCTTCACTGATCCATGCTCCTGCAAGAACTTTAGTACCATATTGCTGAGCGATATTGGGAATCAATTCATTTCCTTCCGTACATGAAAAAGACCTTATCCACTCAGTATGAGGTTGTATAATTTTCATACGCCTCCTTATCTGATTTTCAGAAAGTAAATCTCCTATATTTTGTCCCTTAACATAGGGACTAAATGATAATCCCTTAACTCCTTTAGCTAGAAGTGCTCTAAACATCAGTTTAATTTGTGGTAGCTCAATCCTATCAAAATTAAATGGACTAGTATAAGGCGCTAGTTGAATTTCTGAATTGACATCCAAAAAATTATTTGAACCATAAGTGTCCCTTGTATTTTCAATATCAGATTTTCTCTTATCTAATTCTTTCCTTATTGCATTGGCACGGTCTTCAGTAACGCTGTAGTCTTTCATTACATACATGGCAATAAGAGTTCCTATTAATGGGAAAAAACAAAAGAATGCGTGCAATCCATCGACAGATGCTTGTTGTTCCACTGTAGGTATTTCGGCTTCAAATCCTACGATCCAAATAATTACGCCACTTAGTGCGCCAGCTATAGCAAATCCTACTTTAACCATCCACCAATAGATAGCACCAAATATCCCTTCTCTACGTTTACCAGAATTTAATTCATCAATGTCTATTACATCGGCAGTCATGGACATCATAATGGTAAATAAACTACCTATGCCAAAAGAGAAAAAAGGTAAAGCAATGATATACATCCAAGGTTTACCAGGAATAAAAAGAAAGTACAACATCACATATCCTATAATGGAAATGAACTGACTAATCATAAAGGCTTTTTTCTTACCAAATTTCTTTGACATACGAGCAACCACGGGAATTACTAAAAAGGTGGTTCCTAGTGCTCCCAAACACCCAAACATGGAAACCCATATACCAGCGTCACCTGCATTTCCATTAAAAAGTTTATAAACGATTACAAAAAAAGTAAGTGAGGCTACGGTATTGAATGCATTGAAAATAAAGAAGGTAGAAATACATAGCTTTTTAAATTCTTTTATTTTGAAAGCCTCTTTAAAACTCTCAATAATTTTCATAAAACTTCCACCTATATTATTTAATGTAAGTGGCTCATAATCTTCATTTAAAGTAGATTTACTTTTAATAAAAAGAGCAGGCACAATGGCACAAACAGCACATGGAATCGCTACCCAGATCGCTAATTCTCTTGCAGCAACGTCGGCAGATGGAAACCATGATTCATCATACATGATAATCCAAAATAATGGCGCAAATACCCATGCCCATTGACCTATCCATTGAGCAATCGCCATAATATTAGTGCGTTCATGAAAATCCTCGCTCATTTCATAGCCCATTGCCACATAAGGAACGCTAAATAAAGTAAGTCCCAGATAAAAAAGCGCAGACCACGAAAAGAAGTACCAAAAATTATACTGAATAGAATTTTCTTTAAATAGTTGCCACATAAAAATGTACGCGATACCCATTACAATTCCTCCTACTAGAACATACTGCCTTCTTCTACCCCATTTAGATTTGGTATTATCAGAGATGAATCCCATAATAGGATCTGTTATAGCATCAAATAATCTTGGGAACAAATAAATCATCGCCCATAACAAACCTGTGAACTTTAAATCTTCAACAAGTACTACCATAAAAATTCCCAAAATGGCAGGAAACATTTGATTGGCAAACATTCCAATACCAAATGCAATTTTTTGAGCCATAGGGACCTTTGTCGAAGTTGAATAAGCCATGAGTTAATTTTTAGGTTTGATTACAATCGTTTGAATTGCTTGAGCGTCTACAGTAATTTTAGTTTCGCTTTCGCGAAAGCGAACACCTTCAAAATTCAGTTGAAAGTTCTTTTTATTCTCTCCTTCATTAAAAACTACTACCACAATGGATCCATCTGGGTTTTGCGCTGCTGTAGCGATTAAATCTGTATCAGTCCACTTAATATCCAGCACCACTGCATCTGGTCTTATGAACCTGCTGAAATGAGTCATTACGTAATAAAGCGGTGTGAAATACACCTCATCACTTTCTGTATCTACTAATACTGGGGCAGCGCACCAATTTTTAAACCAGTTAGGACCACCTTGTTTATCTAGAACCATATTCCAATCTACCCAACCGTCAACCCAATTGTTCAAACATCCAATAATGTCTCGAGCATAACGGTTTACTGGAGCGTATTTAGGATGCAGATGTTTTTGGTCCTCTGGTGCCCAATCCCAACCCCAATCGGTAGCTTCTTTTTTCCAGTACCAGGCATCATCCTTCCATGCTGGCACCTCGCTATCAATACATCCTTCTGTTTCAATCAAGTATTTAGTAGGTGCTTTTTCATGCGCATACTGTAATTCTTCTGGAAAGACTTTATAGGTACTTTCATACCAGTGAATGGCCGTACCATCATAGTATTTAGAACTTTCTTGCGAGGCGTACATTACATCTACCCATTCTCTAATTCCTGCACGATTTTGGTCATAACCTAGAATGATTTTATCGCCATATCCCTTTTCCTCTAAATGTGGACCTAAATGATGTTGAACAAACTGGGTCATTTCTTCGGGTGTGTAATGCATGCTTTCCCAATTATTACCATTTCCGTGTGGCTCATTTTCTACTGTGAAACCCCAGATAGGAATACCTTTTTTTTCATATTCTTCCACGTACTTTGAAAAAAATAATGCCCACGTATCATAATATTCAGGCAGTAGCTTTCCTCCTACCCATTCCTTGTTATCCTTCATCCATCGCGGCGCTGTCCATGGTGATGCAAACAATTTAAATCCATCGGGTGAGATTTCCATAGCCTCTTTAATCATCGGTATAATGTCGGCCTCATCTTCTTTAACGCTAAAATGCTGGAGTTGCAAATCGTCTGCTACAGGAGCATATGAATATTGGGATAAAGAGAAATCACAACTATTCATGTGCGTTCTATTTAGGGAATAATTTGCACCATCTGCACTGAAATATGCTTCTAAAACCTCTCGCCGTTTTGATTTACTCAAATTGTTTAATAGATAAGCACTACTCTCAGTAAACGCACCTCCAAATCCAGTAATCTTTTGATATGTTTTATCTGGATTAATGTTTATGGTAGAAACACTATCCAACTGTTCAAAAACTTGAACCTGAGAAAGACTATTACCAGCGGCCGATGTTTCATAAACCGTAATATCAAAGGGTGTTTGCTCTGTACAACTCAACAGGCTACCAATTACTAGTAAGGAAAGTAAGCTCTTCTTCATCATTGTCCTCTTTTTATTGGTGGTGTACTCACTGATTTAAGCAGGGCAATCTCATCTCCGTTGAAGGTTTTATTGATTGGATTACCATCTCTAGAGAGATTTTTAAATAGGTCTTTATCTACGAGGTCCCACAAAGCATATTTTGCCTGACCGTTTACAGAAAACAATCCGAAGTGATTTTCACTTCCTTGCGGATTTTCAGCGTCTTTCCACTTCTCATCAAAAGCCTCAAAATAGAAACAAGTAACATGATTCTTTATAGACCATTCTCTTATAAGCTTGTAATAAATACCTGCTTTGTATTCATCAACTGCTTTTGAACCTGTTTTTCCATATAACTCATTAGAAAAACTTGCCCAGCCCGTTTCACCTATATAGACAGGTTTATCTTCACCTATACTCTTTACATAATTAACCACGCTTTCATACTGATTAATAGCATACTGCAAGGATTTCTGCATAACTATTTCTATTTGCTTTTCTTTAGAAAGACGCGCTTCATTTTCTTGGACACCCCAAAAAACAGGGTTGTAATGCGTGTCATGCATAGGATAAGTATGGATGGAGATAAAATCAACCTCGCGTATCAATTCATTCAAAGCTGGCACATGATATTGCGTATCGCCGCCGCCCCAACTTGCAAAATTATCTGAACTTGTAATCCATAAATTGGTAGGTAGCTGTCCTTGTTTTTTAAGATCCTGGAGATGTTTTACCCATTTTAAGATAATGTCTGGCTGGACATAATAACTGGTCGCCCATTTAACCATTGCCTCGTTTCCTACTGCGATTATTTTTATAATGTCAGGATATTCTTGAGCTAGGGCTACAGCTCTTGTTATCTCGTCTTCATTTTGTTCACTTTCAATATCGTGATTCACGGGCTTTCCTGTCCACGCATTTTTACAATCGATCCATGCTCCTAGCATGACATACATTTCAAAATCAGGATTTTCAGCTTTTAGTTGTCTAATTGCCTTCAAAACGTTGGTGGCGTGCGGCAGCTGTACGTTATAGGTGCGAATAAGTCTCACATCCATAGCATTTAAAATTCTTAAATCCTCTTTTATTTGATCGATCGTTGGTTGCTTATCACGAGTCATTTCCCTGTATCCACCATAGCACATGGCTTGATAATTTGATTGGGACAACAACTCTTTAGCAGTCATATTCTTATAGGTTTTTTGAGATGGTTCCACGACTTCTTTTTTACAACTATTTAATAGAAGTAATAGAAGAAATAATGTCAATGGAATTCTCATTTTTTATTTATCATTTTTAGGTTATTGTTTACGCTTTCGCGAAAGCGTAAAAACTATTCTATTTTAAATCTTCAAAAACATGTACTTCTATCATCTTCACGAGTCCTGATCGTTTAAAAATCTCACTACTGTGCTGTGCCGTAAGTTGTCTTTCACCGTGCTCAATAACATTACCATCAGACAGGTGTAGGCGAATGATATTTTCTTTACTCCTGTGGTAAATTACTGGTACTTGACAGTAGGTAAATGCGAGAGAATTTTTAGATATAGCTATAGATTGTGCCTCTTGACTTACATCTAAATAGTTAAATTCTGTACTTGAGGTGAGAAATTCGGCAGCTCTTAACAATTTTGGTTCAAATTGAATTTTACCATCTGTCACGAGGATACCTAACTCTCCTATTCTACAAAGTATATCTTCTTTTACTTGACCAGTCATCCCTGGTTGCTGTGCTCCTTTTGTTGCAGGTGTGTGAGAATACGGATCTGTAGGGAAAGCACCATATAATTGCGGTGTTTTATGAACTCCAATTCCTGCTTGAACTTCATAGTAATGATCTAGTAAAAGGCCTATAGTTTTAGGATCTATGTTTTCTTTTATGGCTGCTAAAACAGTTTCTTGAATAGCTAATAATAGCTTAGAAACCATATGCCAATAAATCGACCCTAAACCTTCATAACCAAAGAAGGTTCCCGATCTACCAGTAAATTCTTTATGATTAAACACCTCTTCAAAAATTTCCTCTAGTAAAGAAGACTCTTGATGTATCAACGGTGCATAGCTTTCATCTAGCTCTTTAATTGAATTTCTAAGGCTATCGACATTATTAAATTGTCCGCTAAAGTGAAAATCTCCAATTACATCCTGAGTAATGATTTGCTTGTTATTATTTTCTACTAGTTTTTGAAGCAATTGAGAAGATTCAACTAGATGTTTTGGAATAATGTTCTTATCAGTAAAACCTTTAAGCTCTTTGTTGGGATACAGTATATAGCTATATTGATCTACACGGAATAAAGAGCTTTGTTTTAAGGCATTTAGTACATCAAGTGACTCATGGGCATTCAAATATCCAGAGCTGAGCACTGCCACCTGACCTTCTAACATTTCTGATAAATAAGAAATTTCTATTTCATCACCCTTTATAGTCATCAAGTTATAGGCGTGGTATAAATTATCCTGACGCTTATTTGCTACGATACTATGATCTAAATATTTGAGTGAGATTTGTACAAATCTCTTTACCGTATCGGTTTTTACCTCAGTTTTATTACCTGAAAACCTTTGGTTATAAATTAAATGACGGTACTCACTTGCCGCAATACCTAGTTCATCAAGTATTAATTTCCTTGTTTTATTATCAATAGCTCCGTTAAGAACGTTCTCGTAATTGTTTAATGTGGTAAGCAGTGATTCAAAGTAAACAACAAATTCTTGCGAAAATGAATAGGCAACTTCTTCTGATTGATCTAGTATTTTATGAGTAAAGTTCAAAAACCTGCGTAAGTAATAGAGAGTTACCATACTTACACCATTACCTACTAGAGCATTATTTGCATCATTCCATTCTGGTCGCTGGGTATTTAACCATATTCCAGCTTCAGGAATGAAGTTTGACATTTTGGCCAGAACCGTTGCAAGTAATTTTTCTAAGAAATTAACCTTATAAATAGTTTCATTTTGGCTTTTTAATAAAGCCCCATCTACTCCTATTTCTAATCTTTGATTCTCTATATACTCTTGTGCCTTATGATCAAAATCAATCGTATCCTTAGGGTTTTTACAAATGTCTTGATAAGGTTTAATAACATAAGGTACGTTTGCGTACACGAATAATTCCTGAGTGAAATAACTGATTAATTCTCCTGGGTGATAATTTTCTTGAAACTCTAAAAATTTAAGTAAGTATATGATTTGATGATCGCCCCAATACCCTATGTAAGACCATGGGTCATCTTCTTCAATCGTTTCCCAATCAAATCCTCCTTTTGTTACTCGGTAAGGATTATAACCGTCAAACGTAGTAGCATTTAAAAATTTATGAATCATTCCTTCCATAAACTCAGGATAACTGTGTGCAAGCGCTTCCCAATTCTGGAAAATATCTCGCCAGTTGCCTTGATAGTCAAGAATCTTTGACCCATCTACTTCATCACGAGTATTGATTGAAAATTTATTCCATGGACGACTAGGGTCTCCATGCCTTCTACTGAATTTTAAAGGTAAATATTCTAAACACAGGCGTTTTAAATCTATATCGCTGGATTCATCTACAAACTGTTGTAAATCAAATAAGGTAAAAACACTAGGTAATTTTTCTATTTGCTCCTTTAGTGAAGCATAAACCTGTTTATTCGCTTCTTCCAGATAACTTTTAAAATCAAGTTTTTCAATGTTATAACCTTCATCAAAGATTCCACCACGCATGATGTTAAACATGGTATTTGCAAAATGTCTATTATTGATTAAAGGATCCTCAGTTAACTGTATTCCATCACTTGCGGCGGTTAACGCTATAAGTTGTTCAGTTCCTTTTTCAATTGAGCCAAGTATGTTTTGGTATAGGTTTTTATCAGATTCAATTTGTTGTGCAATTTCATGAACATCACCTATGGTTTTATCTACATCAGCAATAAACATCCATTCTTTGGATTCATTTGCTTCAAGATCAATGATGCTACCATTAAAATAGGCACCTTTTTCTGCCTTAATATCATACTCATTGAATAGACTTTTCCCTTTTCTAAAATCGTTGACTTGTCTATTAGAAAGTAAATAAGTTGCATTATCCAATCCTAGCGACCAACATATGTTTGCCATCAACGATTCACTAGGCTCCGCCTTATCTACGATTACAGCACTAAGAGTGAGTAATCCTATACCTGAATCTGCATGTAGCTCAGACCTTTTGTATGCATCAACTAGATTACTAGATGCTTTTTGTAAATCCTCTCCTACATTTGCTGGTAATAAATCCTGTAATCCATCAAGAATTTCACATTGTATTGCTGTTTCATTATGATTGAGTAGCTCTGATATTCTTATAAAACCAAATTGATCTGATGAGTTCCAGCTGTATTTAATGGTAAGGTTAAGATCATGATTAATTTCCTCAAACAGTACTTTATTACCGTATTTATTTTTATAAAGGTTTCTGGTAATCTTGTAGATACCTTCATACCTATCAGAAAATGGTTCCCACAGGTAGGTTTCATTCTCAATTGTGGCTTTTATGATCGTTTTACTGCCTGTAGAATCAGCGTTTCTGGTTATTTTATCATCTGTATAGTATGGAAACAAGGCGTGATCGCTATTCTTACGACCAGCTGTTAAACCTCCGTTACTAGATATAAACATCCAGTGATTGTAAGCGCTCACGATACTCATAAAGAATGGACGCATCGCATCTACATTACTAATTTTGTAGTAACTCTCACCATTTATATCAACAAGACTTCCCTTAACTTCCTTTTCTTTAAAAGAAATATTTTGACTTCCTAACTTCATTAACTAAATAATAATCAATATTTTACAAAAAACATTTTGGAACAATCGGCATGTAATCGTCCTAGTAGCTTCATATTGTTACGCTTTCGCGAAAGCGTAAAAACAAAAACTATCCTGCTTGAATTAAAAATTTATATTTCCTACCTGCTATTCATAAACACGTACATAATCGACTTCTAAAACCTGTGGAAAAACGGTACTAGAACTAGGCGATCCAACGAAAGATCCACCAACGGCCATATTTATAATGATATAAAATTCATTATCATTAAAAACCCACTCGCCAGGAACATCATCGGGAGTAATTTGATTATATAAAACATCATCTACATAATAATTGATGTAATCTGGACCCCATTCAATTCCAAAAACATGAAAATCTGTATCGAATCTTTCGGTCATTAAATCGTATGATTTTGAAATCGAATTTGCACCACTATAACCAGGGCCATGTACAGTCCCTAAAACTATGGTAGGATCTTGACCTCGATACTCCATGATATCAATTTCACCTATTTGTGGCCAAACTTGAGTTCCATTATTATCATCTCCTAATAACCAGAAAGCTGGCCAAATTCCTTGTCCCCATGGTAACTTCATACGAGCCTCAAATCTCCCAAAGGTTTTTTGAAACTTACCCTTTGTCAAAATACGTGCACTTGTATATCCAGAACCTTGAAAATTCTCTTGAAGAGCTGTTATTTTAAGAACTCCGTCTTCAACAATGACATTTTCTGCTCGATCTGTGTAATACTGTAATTCATTATTTCCCCATCCAGGGATGCCTTGCGCAGTTCCATCACCAATATTGTAATCCCAAAGGTTAGAATCTGGTGCACCAGGATTATCAAAATTATCCTCTAGCACTAATCTATTCATGGTAGTTACCTGCTGTTGATCATCCGATTCACAGGAATAAAAGGCTGCTACAAAAACAGCTGGTAATAAAATCTTCAAATATGTTTTCATAATTTGATCTTCTTAATTTCTAAAATAAATATTGTCTACAAAAACATCAGTTCCTTCAAATGGCTGTGCCACGATAATATATTGAGCAATATTGTCCCTATTTACTAATCCAGTAAAATCTGATAACGGTATGTCATGACTTACCCATTGACCGGTCGCTGGACTAGTGATGCTAACCTCGTGTTCTGTATCATCTCCACCTCCGAAAACTCCGTTAGCTCCAAAATCAACGAGTTTTATATTAAATTGAGTGTAACCTGCCGACCAAGTATCAATTCTAAAATGTGTCATTCCTGTTGCATCAATGGTGTTTGACGTAGTTTCAATTCCAGCAAAGCCTAGCGTAGCGTACTTTTTAACATCATCGCCAGCTATCACTTCATCAGTGAGCGTTGTTGCAGCAGATGACCAAGGAGTTCTAAATGTGTCCACAGGTACATTAGTATAGGCATTACTATAAAGCGATATTACATTACTACTAGGATCTACTGGAGTAGGTGCAGCAACTACTGGTGATGTAGGTACCGTATAATAATAAATATTATCAACAAAAAGATTTGAAATTGTACTATCTGAAACGAAGAAAATTAAACCTAACTGATCTCTTGATGCTAGTCCCGTAAAATTTGCCAAAGGCACATCAAAACCTACCCATTGGTTTTCTTGTAATTGATTACTACTTAATGTTACACTGCCAGAACTTTCATTACCACCTACGTTATTAATTAATTGAAGTCTAATAAAATCTCCTGGATCAATAGTTTCTCTTACTTGTAGATCAACGTGTATATGAGTCATTGAAGAAGCGTTTACAGTAGGAACATTAAGAAAGGT
This sequence comes from Nonlabens tegetincola, assembly GCF_002117085.1. Classification (GTDB taxonomy): domain Bacteria; phylum Bacteroidota; class Bacteroidia; order Flavobacteriales; family Flavobacteriaceae; genus Nonlabens; species Nonlabens tegetincola. The sequence continues at coordinate 1,397,018 of NZ_CP019342.1, forward strand.
TCCTATACCTACAAAATTTAAATCTGTATATGTTATGACGTTATCACCACCAAAATTAGCTGGTGGAGCACCACCTTGAGTGGTCTGTCCATCTGGTGTAAAAAATCCATTATAGTAATCTACTGGAACATTGTTGTAAGCATCACTAAAAACTGATATTACATTACTAGGATCTCTTGTTGGGACAGGTGCACTAGTAAAATTTCCTAATGAATTGATCGTCAACGATCCTGCTGCATCAATTCCTGCAAGGCTTGCAGAAATAACAGTTGTTCCAGGTCCACTTACCATTGCAATTCCACTGGAATCAATTGTAGCAACACTGTTATCAGAAGATGAAAAATCAAAATATGCAGGTGCAGCTGTAACCATGATGTCTCCATTTGCTGAATTTAAAGTTTGAGTAAGTCCTCCAATAGGTAAATCACTACCAGTAAAAGAAGATGTCACTTGATCTTGTCCTTCTAAAATACGAGGTCGTGGTTGCGCTATGGTACCTAATTTTTCAAACTGTACCTCATCTACCCAAAAGGTGTAGGCATTTCCTCCAGTATCTTGTGTACCTGCACTGAACCAGAACATACCTCTTTCTTGAGTAAGTTTTGACGCATCAGGAATAGGGATCACAATTTTTTGCCAGGCTGTGCTCAGGCTCACATTAGTTCTAGCTACTCTAAATCGATCACCTTCAAAATCAACGCCAAATCCCATTTCACCTATTGCAACTCCTTGTGTTGCGCGAGCCCAAAATGTCAAAGCATCGTAACCACTTAAATCTCTAGGTCCAGCATCACTTCTAAATATAGCACCAGCAAAACTACCGTCTGGATCATTTGCATTAGGAACGTCTATTCTTATTGAAGAGTTACTTTCATATGCTACCTGATTATCGACTGAAAAAACATCTGGTTTTGCACCTTGAAATGGAAAGTAAAAATTGCTTCCCATTGCTACAAAATTATCAGTAAAAATCTCTCCTGTAGTTGGAAATCCAGCCTCAACAGCATCATCAGAAAGATCTCTTTCACAACTAATTAATACCATTATTAAAGCTAAAAAACTACCGATCGCTTTTAATTTATATACTCTATTTTTCATCATTTGCATTTTTTATTGACCTATGTTAATGTGAACGTACGTTCTGATTTCCCATTCTAAACCATCTGGAAAACCTACTGCGCTTATCGGATTAATTGGAGGGAAAGTATCTGCTGGAATAGCCGCTGGTGCATACCTTGGTGAGAATTCATTCAATGATCTCCAAGTTCCTCTTATACCTATACGAGTACTAGGTAATATAAACCAGTCTGGTTTACTGATACTAGTTGAAATATCCACCATAAATTGATAAGGAAATGTCAGGTTAAAATCTCGATGGTAATCGTATGGACCCCAATCGTTAAATTTTGCGTGAGCTTGTAGCATAAAGTTTTTATATATAGCTCGCAGATCACCACCATATCGTGTAATCAACCTGTCGCTATCACCATTTGCTTGACCATTACCATAATACCAGTTTGCGATCAAACCTAAATCAGGGCTCACCTTGGATACCATTCTAGAATGAATTTCCCATAAATCTTCAGCTGGTGCTGAATTAGGGAATATTAAGAAGGATCGATCTGCTTGAAATCCAATATGAGCATCCATAGTAGTAGGTAAGTGACGATAAACAAATCCTAAATTCATTGCAAACTTTGCATCTTCCGCTCTATCATTATCCCATTCATACATCCAAGTTCCTGGAGTTGGGTCATAAGTGAACAAAATTTCACCAGCGGTTGTTTCCCTATTACCATCTCTAACAACAAAAGGATCGTCTATCCAATTACGTAATCTTCCAGGTCCATCTACATCATTAGGCATGGCATCTATTAGTGGTTTACGCCACATGAAATTAGGCGCTATTTGAAAGTTTCCAACATTGTAAGCAATACCTGATAATACACTATTTTGATTCCCGCTACCGCTATCGATAAGTCTCCATCCTGTAAAAGTCTGAGTTTGATCAGATCCTGCATTGGCCACTAATCCCATTGTAGAGGCCATTCCGTACCATCTAAAATTGCCATTTTCATAAGTAAGCTTAAGTTTTCCACCCCAATTATCGGAAGATTGAATGCGGTCTTCAAAAACAGTATAATTACCTGAAGTTCCTGTTACATCTTGATAGCTTATACCATTAAGAGGACTTCCACCCCAAATTCCTCCTACAGTAATTCCTAATTTACCAACTTGTCTATTTACTGCAATCGTAGCACGCTCAGTAGGCCAAGGCGGTATAATACCACTACGAGCTTGCACAGGATCAATGACTCTTCTTCCAGTATTCGGATCAATATCAATATCACGTTCAAAATCACGTTGATAAACACCAGCTACATCCCATTTACCTAATTGTCTCCTGTATTTGAACATCATAGTAGGATTTGCTGCCCACCAAAGTTGCGGCCCAACAGCTGCTTTTAAACCTTCGAAAATTCCTTTTCCATCTATTTCAGCTCCAAGGAATTCTCCTCCATAAATATCAAGATTAGGTCCGTAGTTTGCTTCTCTATATAAATTAAAGAAATCTCCTTCATAACCCCAATGATAATGACCTGTTCTATAGAATCCCCTTAAATCAAAATCTTTGGCATTCCATTCAAATTCTGCTTGATAAATTTGGACTCTGTTTAAATCGTTTATATTGATTTCTTCGTCATTAGTATCATCAACCACAACAGGTCTTACCCGGTTTTCGTAGAATATTTCGTTAATTGGATTTTGAGCAACATTACCTGTGATGTTTACATTAACTTCTGCTCTCATATTGGCAGCTGGCTTTCCTTCAACTCCGACAAAGTAGGACTGCATGTGATCAAAGCCTAGTTGATTAGGTAAAGCATTACTATCAGGATCTGGATTGTCTGGTGTAGTAATTAGATCACCACCAGTATTAAATGTAGTGAACCTAGCACTTAGGTTACTTATTCTCAAAACCTGACCATCGCCTCCATTTCCGGCCGCAGCTTTATCGCCTCTAGCTTTCAAAACATATTCCATTAGATTTACTGATTTGAAATATTCAGATACAGTAATTAATGAAATACCTGGAGCATAAGGATTTAAATCATGTACATCTTTTAGAGCGTAGTAAGATGCTCTAGGATATAGTGTGTAAAAACCGCTCGCGTTAGGTCTACCTTTTGCACAAATCCCAAACCATTCTTCATTCATGTTTTTAGATCCATTTTTAGTATCTAATGTGTAACCACCAGCAGTCCAACTAGCTTCAGTGTTATGGATGTCTAAATCCTTAGTTTGTCCTCGTTTCCACCATCCATCACTGAACTGGAATGTAAATCCACCTATTGAGTTTTGAGCCTTACCTAAACCAGCAGCATTTTCATAAATTTCTTTCCAATTATTAACCATGTAATAAGCCTGCATCTTTTGATCTTCCTGCATTGCAATTGCATTAAAAGCATCTGATCCAAATTCTGAGAACATTAATGGTTTGCCAAGTTCATTCTTTACCCTTTCAAAAGCATCGGTAAAGGATACTCCACGATACATATTTGTTGCGTAAACATCTATATCTGGAGCATGTTCTGCGACTAATTCAAGGAATAACAAATCACCATTACAAATAGCGACAGGTTTGTTTGAGACTATTGATTTTATCTCGAGAACAGCCTCATTCATTAATGAATACATAGCCCTAGCTCTCTTTTTAATGGTTCCATCAGTTCCTACAGGAACATCTTCAGTTTCGGCGCCACCCCATGACAAACCGTAATTATTTTCATTACCTAACATGAACATTAATAATCCTGGCGTATCCTTAAATTCATTAGCAAGCTTTTTTACTTCATTTAGTAAGAACCGCTTTGTTTTAGGGTCGCTATATTCTGTGTTGGGCACCCAAACACCATCTATAGTTAAACCATACCTACCGAATGAATGATTTAGAAGGGTGTATATTCCATAATTCTCATATATATATGTTACCCATTTAGGTTGAATTCCACTATATACTCTTATGGTATTAACGTTCATATTTTGCAGCAACGACATCTCAGCATCAAGAGCTTCTTTGATAAAGTCATCCGGTTGTGACCAAAAATCATAAGAATAGTTTGCTCCAATCGGAACATAATCCCAATTCATACCATTTATCATAAAGGGTTGACCATCTACGGTAAGAGTTTGACCACTAGCATTTGAAACTAATTCGACCTTTTGATTTTGACCGTGTAATTGAAAAACCACAGCAAGTAAAAAGAATGTTAATATGAAGTTCTTATTCATGTAAAAATAATTTGGTTATGAATTGAAAACGTTTTCGTAAACGCTGTCATTAACAAACCGATAACGTTTACATCGATAAATGTAAAAGTTGTTTTAAAAAACAAAAGAAAATCACCTTTACTAAAATGCAACAAACATGCAATTGAAGAGTTACGCTTTCGCGAAAGCGTAAAAAATACTATCTAATTTATTTTCAGATACTTAAAATATTACAGACTGATAAAATTTGTGTATTTATAGATTTCTGTATAGGTAATGTTGTATTAAAATTACAGCAGATAGTATAATTTAAATATCAACAATATAACCTGACAAACTGATATCGCGGTCCAATCCCAACTTTTTACGCAAACGATATCGTTTAATCTCAACACTACGAGGAGAAATATTGAGTAAAGGAGCAATCTCTTTAGAAGATAAATTCAACCTCAAATAGACACATAAACGTAGATCACCAGAGGTTAAATTAGGATGCCGTTCTTTTATCTTTTTAAAGAAATCTTTATCAGCATTATTGAAGGCTTCCTCAAAGGTTATCCAATCTTGTTTACTGTTCAAGTTTTTATCTACCAAATTACGTAGTGACTTGGTTTCGGTTGCTTCAGGTAATTTAGACAACTGCGACTTAAGTTCATTAAGAGTTTCATTCTTTTTGATCATTGCCATAGTTGCCACAGCCAATTCTTTATTACGTAGTTCAATGTCGCCTCTAAGTTTTGAATTACGTAACTCAACAATTCGTTTTTCATTCTCAAGGTTTTTCAACTCGAGCTCTTGCTGTTGCTTTTGAAGGGCTGCATTCTTTTTACGCTTAAAATACCAAATGTAAAATCCATTTAATAAGCCAACTAATACGATGGTTAAGAGTACATAAATTACAATAGCAGTATTTGACAAATAACCTGGTCGTTGAATAGTAAAATTAAAAGACGCAGTATCCTCAAGGACTGCACCATTTATACGAGATTTAAGCTTAAAAGTATAATCTCCAAACGAAAGATTTTTAAGCTGTGTCGAAGCATTTGTTGACCAGGTAGACCATGATTCATCTTGTAATTTATAACTATATTCTACTTGATCTAAAATATTAAACGTAGGTACCGTATATCTAATGGATATCGTTCCTATATTATTATTAAAATCAATTCCATCAATTAAAGATCGGTATTTTTCTGAATTGTTATCTCTAGTAACCACCGAAGTAATTACTGGTTTATAATATTCATCTGAAGTATTTTCTGTATTCAAACTTAAATAACCGAAGCTTGTTCCTAGCAGATAATCATCATTCCCAATATGATGAATATTTTCATATCCTATTTTTTCTCTTCTAAAATTATATTGAAATGGAATTTCCTTTATAGAAAAGCTACCATTTATATCCTCGGTATCTATTTGAAAAATATTATTTTGATTGAACATCCATAGAAATCCATTTTCTTCCACTAGCGATGCCGACGTGTAATTAATGTCTTCAACTATTTTACTGAGTTTAGCATTAGGCCTGAAATTAGAATCGGTTCGCTTTTTTACATGAACAGATCCTCTTTTTGAGTATATAATATCTCCTTTGAAACTTATAATATCTGAACCAATTCCCTTTGGCAGGGTTTCAATTTTCTCAACTGATAATGCTGTGGTTAATGCGTCGTTTAAAGTAATCTTATAAACTCCTTTATATTCGTGATTAATAAAAACCGTATCGTCTGCATCAATGGCAATAGCTTTGGAACTGATCGAAAAGCCTTTAATTGGAGTTGACTCAAATCCAGACTCCTTACTTTCTAATAGATACAAACCTTTATAGCTACCAGATAAATACGTATTATCCTTTATTTTTAAGGTCTTCCAAAAACCGGTTGAAATTGAAATTGGAGTTACTTTATCTTCATCAACAACAAATAATCCAATATTATGATTACAGAATAATACACCATCAAGAAAGTCTAAGTTCCAAACTTGCCCTTGTGTTCCTTGCACAAACTTGAAGTTATCATTCCCTTTTTTAATAAATAGACCTTGATTGGTACCTACGTATAAATTATCCTCTAACTTAAAAGCAGTATGAACCGTACCTAATACTCCTTTGTAATCGTTGAAAACAGAAACCCCTGAATTAGGTTGTATAGTGCAAACGCCCTTGTCTAAACCTATCCATAGATGTTCTTTACTATCTTCAAATATGCTTAGACAGGTATTATTAAGCAAACCTAGTGCTTGATTTATTTGATAAAGTAATTCACCTTGCGGTGAAATAACCATCAATCCATTTGCTATAGTACCCAAAGCTATACTACCATTTTTAAGAAGAATTGCATCATAAACAGCAAGTCCTTCATTTATAGCGATCGAAGTCTTATTTGTTATTTGACCATCTTCTAATTGAAGTATTTCACCTTGTGAGGTAATCGCCTGTAGTGTATTGTTTTGTGTAAACAATTGAACAAAACCTATTGTACCTATGGCAGTAGAAGGATATTTAAGAACTGATGCTCCATTCTCCAGTTGATACAATCCTTTATTAAGGACTTGAAAATAGTAGTTGTTGCCTGTTTTAAAAAACTTATGAATCACCTCATCACTTACAATAGGTTTTATTCCACCAGTTTCAATATTGTAAACATAGATATGTGATAAAGATTGAAAAAGAATTTGATTACCTGCAGATTGAATGCTCCAGAACTCTTCGTCTTCTCCTAATTCAAGATTGCTTTTCTTGACAATAGAAGTGTATTCTAGCAGGCCTTTGTTATTCCTACTCCAATATCCAAAATCTCTATAACAACCTGTAAAAATGAGATCATCACGCACGTGAACAGACCTCATAATACTTTCATTAGGTGTTTTATAAAGGTTCCAGTGTGAACCATTATATTCTAGTAACCCTTGATTGTTTGCGGTATATATATAGCCTGACTTATCTTGGGTTATCATCCAATTTTGATTACCTGCTTGATAAGTTACAGGATCAAAATTTTGTATAGGTGGAAGTTCTTGAGCCCCTGAGAAGTGACTTATAATTAGAAAAAATAGTAAATACCTCTGTATAGTTTTCAAATTTGGAGCACTTTACCCAAATGTAATTAAAAAAACTATACAATTTCTTCTTCGTAAGCTGTTGATGATTATCCTCGTGAGGAATCAACATACAACATCTTATTTATTGAAACCTTGAAGTTTGATGGCAGTGAGAACTTTTTTAGTGTATAGTGGGAAGTCAGCATTTTGTATCCAACTGTAATATCCTGGTTCTTGATTAAGGACATCTACCACTTTTTTACCGCGGTGTTTACCAAAATTAAAACACTCCTCACCTTCCTTATTATAAACTATCATTCCAGCAAAATCGACAGATTTACGTTGGGTTGAAAATTCTGATAAATACTTAATGTTATTTTCTAACTCAGGATATTTATCCAATTGACCTTTAAGCACTTCATAGGTGGCTATGGTATCAGCTTCTGCGCTGTGTGCATCAGTTAAATCTTTATTACAATAAAATTTATATGCTGCCACTAGGGTACGTTGTTCCATTTTATGAAATATATTTTGGACGTCCACGGCATGTCTTTTTCCCATATCAAAATCTACGCCTGCACGCAGCATTTCCTCTGCCAGCAATGGTATGTCAAAACGGTTACTGTTATAACCAGCAAGATCACTGTCCTTAATGATATTGTTGATCTCGTGAGCTAGCTGCTCAAAGGTAGGTTCATCTTTTACCATATCGTCAGAAATACCATGAACAGCCGTGGTAGCAGGTGGAATGGGTATAGTTGGATTTACTCTATATGTATAGGTCTTTTCCTCGCCATCAGGAAATATTTTATGTATGGATATCTCTACAATTCTATCTTTAGAAATATTTACACCAGTAGTTTCAAGATCAAAAAAACAAATTGGCCTGTGCAGTTGTAATTGCATATAATTATGATACGGTTTTAAAATGAGGTAGGTTATTTATTACGCTTTCGCGAAAGCGTAACCATCAACTTTCAAGTAACTGTTAATTACACCATACCCTATTCCAATATGATTATTATTATTTTTACAAATATACCGGTTAACAATTTTTAGGCATGGTATATGCTTATTAAAAGTAAACAGATTCATGAAAGCATTATTAACAATTCTTATTCTCTTTTTTTTAGGTTCTCAACAAAATCCTCATGAAGGAATACTTATCACAATAAAAAAGGACCGACGCAGCATTACTTACGTCGCAGAAAATATTACCGAAAAGGATTTAGATTTGTTCTTCATGGTTAAAAGTGAAGGTTTTAGGCGTAGTGCAGACCGACCAATAATTAAAACCATTCCTGCAAAAGAAAAGGTAGATCTAATTCAATTAATTCCTCTCAAAAATCGTAGAGACACCGTTCATAGCTATACAGCCATCGTTACAAAACCAGAAAATAATTTGAATATCACAAAAGGTGATAGTATTTCATTAAAGACCAATCGAGCTGCAGAAAAGGTGAAAAAGAAAACATTATAAGGTAAATACTAATAAGTAGTGACTGAAGCTACCTGCCAAAACGAATAAATGCCAAATTACATGGTTAAAATATAGTTTGTTCCAAGCGTAGAAAACTATTCCTACTGTAAAAAAGACGCCGCCAGCGATTAGATACGTAAGTTGATCCTCAGAAAACTCTCTAGTAACCGTGTCAATATCTAGTACGACTAACCATCCCATTACCAAGTAAAGTAAGCTGGAAAAGGCTTCAAATTTTCCCGTAAAAAACAACTTCCATATGGTGCCGAACAAAGCGATAGACCAGACAGCAATAAGAATAGTAGGCCCATTGCTATCCCATAAAACAGATAAACAAATAGGCGTATAGGTTCCTGCTATGGACAAGTATATAGCAATATGATCAGCTTTACGCAATTTAAATTTCAGCTTACCAGGAATTACGTAATGATAGGCTGCGGATGCGCTGTATAAGAAAACTTGTGATACAAAATATATTACTGTTCCCAGTTTTAAATTGAAATAATCAGTTTGATAATCTGAAAAAAGATAATAGATAGAAAAAGCTAGGAACAAAAGAATTCCTATCCCATGTGTTGCGACATTCCAATTTTCCTCTTGGGCGGTTTGAGCTCTTCCCACTAGAAATTGACTTTAGATAATTCTTGTTTTGCGGTATTGAACTCGTTTATCATATTTTCAACAACTTGTGCCGCTGGAATAATATCGTCTATAAGTCCAGAGATTTGTCCGATTTCCAACTCACCTTCGTTCATATCTCCTTCAAACATTCCTTTTTTAGCCCTAGCTCTTCCTAATAATTGTTTAAGATCTTCAATACTTGGATTTGAAGTATATAACTCTTGAACATCTTGCCAAAATTTATTTCTTAATAAACGTACTGGGGCAAGCTCTTTTAAGGTGAGATGAGTGGCTCCTTCACCAGCATCAACAACTGCTTGTTTAAAAGACATATGGCTACTAGCCTCATGGGTGGCTACAAATCTACTTCCTACTTGTACCCCATCGGCTCCTAAAGCCATTGCTGCAAGCATTCCTTGACCTGTGGCTATTCCACCTGCCGCCATAAGCGGGATATCAATAGCTTTGGCAACTTGTGGTATTAAAGTAAGCGTCGTACTTTCTTCTCTTCCATTATGTCCACCAGCTTCAAAACCTTCTGCAACTACTGCATCAACTCCAGCTTCTTGAGCTTTTAATGCGAATTTTACAGAGCTCACTACATGAACCACCTTTATACCAGCTTCCTTCAGAATAGGTGTGTACGTTTTAGGATTTCCGGCGCTTGTAAAAACGATAGGCACTTTTTCTTCAATAATTATTTCGAGAATTTGATCCAAATCTGCATACAATAATGGAATATTAACTCCATAAGGTTTATCAGTACTATTTTTAGTTTTTTGAATGTGTTCCTTAAGTACATGAGGATACATGGATCCTGCACCTAGTAAACCTAATCCACCTGCATTACTTACAGCACTTACCAATTTGTGACCACTTGCCCATATCATTCCTCCTTGAATAATGGGATATTTAATATTAAATAATTCAGTAATTCTCCTAGGATTCATTATTAAGTATTAGTTTTTGTAAAAATAAGAATTGAAGTCTTTAACAGGATTATAAACTATAATAAAACACAAAAGCCAGGTAATTTATAACCTGGCTTTTTTATAAAATCTGGAAGTTCTATTTTACTTTACATCCATTAATTCAACGTCAAAAACAAGAACAGCATTTGGTGGGATTACTCCACCAGCTCCTGAAGCTCCATATCCTAAATGAGAAGGGATAACTAATCTTGCTTTGTCTCCTACTTTTAATAGAGAGATACCTTCATCCCAACCAGGAATTACTTGTCCCATCCCTAATGGAAACTCAATAGGCTGATTACGGCTGTATGAAGAATCAAATACCTTTCCATTTGCAAGCATTCCTTTGTAATGTACACTTACAGTTTTACCTTTTTCTGCTTGTTTACCTTCTCCATGGTTGATTATTTGATAACGCAATCCGCTTTCCGTTTTATTAAATCCGGCTGCGATCTCTTCTAATTCTTGTTCTGCTTGTTTTTTGGCTTGCTCTTCTCTTGCTCGAGCTGCTCCTTCAAATTGTCTAAAAGATTCTACTGCGTTAAACGCTTCGGCATTTTCACCTTGTCTTAAGATAGATACTTTTTTAATTTCATCTCCTTGTTCTATCGCATCAACTACATCTTGACCTTCCATCACCTTTCCAAATACAGTATGCTTGTCATCTAACCAAGCTGTTTCTACATGTGTAATGAAAAACTGAGAACCATTTGTTCCTGGACCAGCATTGGCCATACTAAGAACTCCAGGACCATCGTGACGTAATTCTGGATGGAACTCATCATCAAATTTATATCCTGGTCCACCAGCACCTGTTCCTTGTGGATCACCACCTTGAATCATAAAATCAGGAATTACTCGATGAAATTTTAATCCATCGTAATAAGGTGTTCCTTGAGGCTTTGCCTGATTCTCTAAATTACCTTCGGCTAGTGCCACAAAGTTTCCTACAGTTCCAGGAGTTTTGTCGTAATGTAATTGCACCAAAATTTCTCCTTTGGTAGTATCAAATTTTGCGTATAATCCTTCTTGCATTTCTAAATTTTTATAGTTGCAAAGATACGTTGTTCAATTAAGTATTTCTTTGAGATTTCTACTTTGGAAAGATGAGTGATATTAAGTAATTTCCATGTCAAACTTTAAAACCAACCAAATTATGACAAGAGCAGAACAACTCGCATTCTGTAATCAATGTGTTAATCGTAAAATGGATCTTGAAAAAGGTATGCTATGTAGCTTTACTAATGAAAGGGCAAATTTTGATCCAGTTTGCGAGAAATATGAAAAGGACCCGACCTACATAAATCGTACTACACCAGTAGAAGCTGGATTACAAATCACTTCACAACAATTCGAAAAACTTAAAACGGAACAGAATTTACCTCTTGGAATTACAGCTGCCTTAATCACAGGAATAGTTGGTTCTATTTTATGGGCTCTTATCACAAATTCAACTGGTTATCAAATAGGTTACATGGCTGTGGCAATAGGGTTTGCAGTAGGGTTTGCTAACCGTGTTGCTGGAAAAGGCGTTGAGCAATATTTTGGAATTATTGGAGCTTCAATTGCATTATTGAGCTGCGTCGTTGGAAATTTTCTCAGTATTATAGGAATGATAGCAGATAGTGAAGGTTTAGGTTACATGGAAACATTAAACCTATTTGACTGGTCATTATTCTTTCCAGTAATGGCAGAAACCTTTAGTGTTATGGATATATTATTTTATGGTTTTGCGGCTTACGGAGGTTATAAATATTCTTTTAGGAATTTAGAACCAGAGGATTTACAATAATCTAGATTGTAAATAAAACAGCCGCTCGTTGAGCGGCTGTTTGTTATTATTGAGACTTTCTTTCAAAGAAAACTCCATTATCAAATGCATCGTCATCATCTGGGAAGTGACCAAAATCTTGATTTGTACCGCTGTTTCTATATGGATTAACATATCCTCTAGCAGCAATTAACTTTCCACGACGGTTGTAGCGCACATCAAGTCCACCTACTCTACTTAACCAACCTCTTGTATAATCTACTCTTATGTTTCCTACTTTTCTTACACGTCCACGAGAATCATAGAAAATACGAGTATTTCCAATTTTAGTGACTTCACCGTATCGATTATATCTTATGAAGTTATTTCTTGTAGCGACTCTTCTTCCTCTCATTCTGCGATCGCTACTACGGATACCTGCGTCAAATGATAATCTACCTGTAGGAGATATTGCATAATCCACTCCTCGATGATTAAAAATAACTGCTTGTGAATTACGTATCCTACGGTTATTATTTTCAAAATCATGACTGTCACTCTTATTGATTTCAAAAGCTGAGGCATAGTTCAAAGACATTAAACCTAGTGCCATAAATAGTAATACTTTTTTCATGATTTTTATGTTTTAATGATGCCTACTCTATAATGATTTTCGGCTTCCTCTATTAATTGGATTTCAAAAGCCGTGCCAGTTAGGTTTTAACCATCCAAACTAAGTTATAACGAACTGATTAATAGATAAATAAAAAAGCTTTAAACAGAATTGTTTAAAGCTTTAATACACAATAATTTATGTTTAATAACCCTAATTAGCTACTTCACTTATAAATTTTAATCGATATAATCTCAATTCTTCCTCTTCATAGTCACCGTCAAATTCATCCATAGCCACATCAATCTTATCACTTTCTGATTCCAGGAAATAATCGTGAAGTTCTTCTTGTTGATCTTCATCAAGCATTTCATCAATCCAATATTGAATATTTAATTTTGTACCACTATATACGATACTTTCAAGTTCACCTATAAGCTCATTCATCTCCATTCCCTTTGCACTAGCCATATCATCAAAGCTTAGTTTACGGTCAATGCTAGTGATGAAGTAAAGTTTATTTCCAGATTTTGAACCTGTACTTTTAATTACAAGGTCATCTGGTCTTGTAATATCGTTATCTTCAACATATTTTGATATCAAATCAATAAAAGGCGTACCGTATTTACGAGCCTTACCTTCACCTACACCATGAATATTTGCGAGCTCTTCCAGAGAAACTGGATATTTTGTAGCCATGTCATCAATGGAAGGATCTTGAAAAACAACATACGGTGGTACGTTCTTTTGTGCCGCTACCTTTTTACGTAAATCTTTTAGAAACTTGACAAGTTGAGTATCAACTGCACCGCCTTTTCCAGAGCCAATAACCTTATCATCACTTTCACTATAACTATGATCATCGGTCATCATGAAACTTGATCCAGAAAGTAAAAACTCTTTACCTTCTTTCTTCATTTTTAAGGTACCATAGGATTCAATATCCTTACGTATATATCCTGCAACCATTATTTGACGTACCAGCGCCATCCAGTAGTTTTTATCTTTATCCTTACCACTACCAAAAAAATCATGTTGATCCAATTTATGACTGCTTATCATGGCATTAGTTTTACCCTTGATAATATTGACGATGTCTTTGGCCTTGTATCTTTCACCAGCATCAGAAATTACTTTGAGTAATTTTTTTACATCCTCAACGGCTTCTTTTTTGGGTTTAGGGTTTTTCATGTTATCGTCCATGTCACCGCCTTCACCAGTTTGTGGATCAAACTGCTCTCCGAAATAATGAAGAATAAACTGTCTGCGGCTCATGCTAGTTTCTGCATAGCTTACCATTTCTTGAAGTAATGCATGACCGATTTCTTGTTCAGCAATCGGTTTTCCCGACATAAATTTTTCTAACTTCTCAATATCTTTATAAGAGTAGTAGGCAAGGCAGTGTCCTTCACCACCATCTCTTCCTGCACGACCAGTTTCTTGATAGTAAGATTCTATACTCTTAGGTATATCATGATGAATTACAAAACGTACATCAGGTTTATCGATTCCCATCCCAAATGCAATTGTCGCGACTACTACATCAACGTCTTCCATTAGGAACATGTCTTGGTGATTTGCTCTTGTTTTTGCGTCGAGCCCTGCATGATAAGGAACTGCTTTTATACCATTAACTTGCAGTACCTGGGCAAGCTCTTCTACTCTTTTACGGGATAAGCAATAAACGATACCAGACTTACCTTCATTTTGTTTAATAAATCTAGTAATATCTGCATCTACTTGAGCTGTTTTAGGACGTACTTCATAGAATAAGTTAGGTCTATTAAAGCTTGCCTTAAAAGTGGTAGCATCTGTTATTTGGAGATTTTTTAAAATATCCTCTTGCACCTTTGGAGTTGCTGTTGCCGTAAGACCAATAATTGGAATATTAGCTCCTATTCTATCAATGATTTTACGCAGGTTGCGGTATTCAGGTCTAAAATCATGACCCCATTCACTTATACAGTGCGCTTCATCTACCGCAAGAAAAGATATTTTTTGCTCCTTGAGAAATTCTACATATTCCTCTTTGGTCAGTGACTCTGGTGCTACATACAATAATTTACATTCACCACTAGTAATATCATTCATTACACGTTGAATATCTGTTTTTGATAGTGAACTATTGAGTACATGCGCTACTCCATCACTATCAGAAACTCCACGTATTGCATCAACCTGATTTTTCATTAAAGCTATCAATGGTGATACCACGATTGCGGTACCATCCTGCATAAGTGCAGGTAATTGATAACATAATGACTTACCACCACCAGTAGGCATGATGACAAAGACATCATTACCATTAAGTAGGGTCTTGATTACATCTTTTTGTAATCCACGGAATTTATCAAATCCAAAATATTTCTTGAGGCTTTCTTCTAGAGAGACTTGTGTTTCTGCCATCCGGCGCTTGTGTTTTTGTTATCTTTGTAAGCTAAATTTACGACTAAATTAGAATATTTCAAATTACTATTAAATCTTATCACTCTTGGATTTAGAAAATAAAGCTCTTGAAGCTGCAAAAAGAACAGTAAGCATTGAGGCACAAGCTGTTAATAATTTAATAAATAGTATTGATTCCGCTTTCGCGAAAGCGGTATTATCCATACATAATTCAAACGGTAGGGTCATCATTACTGGAATAGGTAAAAGCGCCATAATCGCGCAAAAGATAGTAGCTACCATGAACAGTACTGGGACACCAGCTATTTTCATGCATGCCGCTGATGCAATACACGGTGACCTAGGAATTATACAGAAAAATGATGTTGTTGTGTGCCTGTCAAAAAGTGGTAACACTCCAGAAATAAAAGTACTTGTTCCACTAATAAAGGATTTTGGCAACCTTTTGATAGCAATTACTAGTCATAAAGATTCCTTTTTAGGTAAGGAAGCAGACTTTATCCTACATGCTCCTATTGAGGAAGAGGCTTGTCCCAACGGCCTTGCTCCTACTACCAGTACAACTGCTCAACTAGTTATAGGTGATGCTCTTGCGGTAAGTCTGTTAGAATTAAAAGGGTTTAGTGACAAGGATTTTGCAAAATATCATCCAGGTGGCGCTTTAGGTAAAAAACTTTATTTAAGGGTTGATGATCTTGTTTCTCAAAATAAAAAGCCTGAAGTATCTGCAACCACAAGTTTACGTGAAGTGATCATTAATATTTCAGAAAACATGCTAGGGATGACGGTTGTGACTAGTGAGTCTAAGGCTATAGGTGTTATTACTGATGGAGATTTAAGAAGAATGCTCACTAGTGGTCGTAATATAGACGATTTACAAGCTCACGATATAATGAGCGATCACCCTAAAACTATCGATACAAATGCGATGGCAGTTGAGGCTAGAGAAACCATGGAGGAATACAATATTTCTCAACTAGTGGCTACCAATAACGGTGAGTACGCAGGTGTTGTTCATATTCATGATTTAATAAGAGAAGGTATCTTATAACATGGCTAGAAAAAAAGTAGACCCTAACAACATGTCATTTCTTGATCACGTAGAGGAATTGCGATGGGCAATTATACGATCTATAGGTGGCGTGCTCTTAATGGCAATTGTTGCCTTCATTTTTAAAGATGTAGTAATCGACGGTGTTCTTCTGGGACCTAGTAAAAATGATTTTATCAGTTACCAGAAATTTTGTGAGTTTGCTAAATGGCTAGGATTTGAAAGTGAATTTTGTAATCCTAATTTAAATTTTGCTACTCAAACTAGAAAAATGCCTGATTTATTCAGTGCTCACATTTGGACTTCGATTACGGTAGGATTTATAACCGCTTTTCCATGGATTCTATGGCAATTTTGGAATTTTATCTCTCCAGGGCTTAAACCAAATGAACGTAAATATTCTAAAGGGTTTATCATCGCAAGCTCATTATTGTTCTTTACTGGTGCGTTATTCGGTTATTATTTGATCGCTCCGTTATCAGTACATTTTCTAGCTACCTATGAATTATCAGAACTTATTAAGTTTGAACCTGATTTAAATAGTTATATAGGTTTAGTAAGAGCCTGTGTTCTTTCCTGCGGAATCATGTTTGAACTACCTATAATCGTGTACTTTTTAACCAAAGTAGGATTGTGTACACCACAAGCGATGCGCAAATACCGCAAGTTTGCACTAGTAATTGTCCTAATAGTTGCTGCTGTGATAACGCCACCTGATATTCAAAGTCAGATAATAGTTGCTATACCTGTGTTAATTTTATACGAGTTAAGTGTTTTCATATCTATGTTTGTACTTTATAGACAACGTAAAAAAGTAGCCTAATAAGGCATTTAATTTTATGAGTAATATTGTAGAAGAATTCAATAGTTATCGTGCCAAAATGAACGATGCTATTCTTGAAGATAACAATAAAGTTATCAAACGTATTTTTAATCTAGACACAAACGCCTTTACTGAAGGTGCTTTGGACAAGAAGACTAAAGAACTTTTAGGTCTAGTAGCAAGTACTGTTTTAAGATGTGACGACTGCGTGCGCTATCATTTACAAGCTAGTAAAGAAGCTGGTCTTAAAAAAGAAGAAGTGGTTGAGGCTTTGTCAATCGCAACCTTAGTAGGCGGTACCATAGTCATTCCACACTTAAGACGTGCGTATGAGTATTGGGATGCTCTAGAACAAGAAAACTAAAAAACAATAACGTTTTTATTGAAAGGTCTGTGATGGTTCACAGGCCTTTTTTTATTAAGATTTAATGAGCCAATCTTCATTTTGAACTGTAGAAAACCCAATAATACCATAATCGATATCATACCATATTTTATTCACATTAACCGTAATATTGGTATGTGAATCAACATATTCTAATGTTGTACCTGAATTGATTTCAACTACACGATAAAATGTTCTCTCACCAATGGTCATCACTTGTTCGGGTTGGTCAAAAAAACCATTAAGCACTACTCCATCAGTAAATTGCGTTGCATTATTATTATAGTAGCTGAATAGTAATTTCACATTAAAGTTGCCAAATCTTGAGAAATCTGCAACGTAGGCCAGAGTAGTTTCAAAACTAGTTCTAGGATCGTCTATTGTGAAATGAATGGTTGAATATTCCGTTTGATATCTAGGTATTGAATACCAGCCAGTAGTTCCTCCTCGCTGACTAATTCCTTTATTTACTCTTTGCACACAAGCTTGTAGTTCTAATTCATCATCATTTACAAATGATATGCAATCACCTACATCGTAAACATTTTTTACAATGAGGTCCTTTTGTTCTTCATTAAACTGGTACACTGGTCCATAAAGTCTAACATCTTTAATTTCACTTTCTTCTTGTACTTCTTCACATGAAGCAACCAGTATCATAGTAAAGCATAGCAACAATAGAATTTTAAAGTAATTCATAATAAATGATTTTCAACCAAATTAGTTGAATTATAGACTTTTATATGATGTATTCTACAAATTGTTAGAAGTTAAACTTGTAAAAATTACAAATGATCATAAAAAAAAGGTCTGTGATTGCTCACAGACCTTTTGTAATTATTTAAACGAAGTTTTTAACCTAATTCTTTCGCTCTTCTTTTACGTTCATTCTCATCAAGGAAAATCTTACGTAATCTTATGAAGTTAGGTGTTACCTCTACATACTCATCTTTTTGTATGTATTCCAGTGCTTCTTCTAGAGTGAATTTAATCGGCGGAGCGATTTTCACCTTATCATCTGCACCTGCACTACGCACGTTAGATAATTTTTTAGTCTTTGTAAGGTTTACGACAAGATCATCTGCTCTTGAATTTTCACCTACCACTTGACCTGTATAAATCTCTTCACCTGGCGCTATAAAAAACTTACCGCGATCTTGAAGTTTATCTAATGAATAAGGGATAGCTGTACCTTTTTCCATCGAGATTAACGATCCATTAATACGACCTGGAATTTCTCCTTTAAATGGTTCAAATGCTATAAAACGGTGATTCATAATCGCCTCACCAGCTGTCGCAGTAATTAACTGATTTCTTAATCCTATGATACCTCTAGATGGAATTTTAAATTCAATAACCATACGATCACCTTTAGGAGTCATACTAGTCATTTCACCTTTTCTCATAGTAACCATTTCAACAGCTTTACCACTAACGTTTTCTGGTAAGTCAATGGTAAGTTCTTCTACTGGCTCACATTTAACACCATCTATCTCTTTGATGATAACCTGTGGCTGCCCGATTTGAAGCTCATACCCTTCTCTTCTCATAGTCTCTATAAGAACCGACAAGTGTAACACACCACGACCAAAAACCATAAACTTATCAGCGCTATCTGTATCTTGCACTTGCAGAGCAAGATTCTTCTCAAGCTCCTTAGTTAAACGGTCTTTAATGTGCCTAGAAGTAACAAATTTTCCATCCTTACCAAAAAATGGTGAGTCGTTAATAGTAAATAACATACTCATTGTAGGCTCATCAATCGCTATAGTTTCCATAGCTTCAGGATTTTCATAATCGGCGATAGAATCTCCAATCTCAAAACCTTCTAAACCTACAACAGCACAAATATCTCCTGCTTGAACTTCGGCTACTTTGGCACGGCCCATTCCATCAAATACGTTAAGCTCTTTGATTTTAGACTTCATCTGGCTACCATCACGTTTACACAAGGTTACTTGCTGCCCTTCTTTAAGAGTACCTCTAGACACTCTACCTATCGCAATACGACCTGTATAACTAGAGTAGTCTAATGAAGTAATTAGCATTTGAGTAGTACCTTCACTCACTTTAGGAGCAGGTATGTGCTCAATTACCATATCTAGTAACGGCTCGATAGAATCTGTTTGATCTTGCCAATCGTCACTCATCCAATTATTTTTGGCACTACCGTATACCGTTGGGAAGTCCATTTGCCATTCTTCGGCACCTAATTCAAACATCAAGTCAAATACTGCCTCGTGAACTTCGTCTGGTGTACAGTTTTCTTTATCTACTTTGTTAACAACTACACATGGTTTAAGTCCCATGTCAATTGCTTTTTGAAGAACAAAACGAGTTTGAGGCATTGGACCTTCAAAAGCGTCAACCAGTAACAAAACCCCATCGGCCATGTTAAGAACACGTTCTACTTCACCACCAAAATCGGCGTGACCAGGAGTATCGATAATATTAATTTTAGTTCCTTTATAGGTAACCGAAACGTTTTTTGCAAGAATGGTAATACCACGCTCACGTTCTAGGTCATTATTATCTAAGATTAATTCTCCAGTAGATTCATTCTCACGAAAAATCTCACAATGGTGTAAAATCTTGTCTACCAGGGTAGTTTTACCGTGGTCAACGTGTGCGATAATCGCGATATTTCTGATGTCTTTCATTATAGTACCTTAATTTCAGGCTGCAAAAGTACTCTTATTTATTGGTTTTTAGGCTTTTTATTTTTATTGCAGTGTTAATTTGTACTCGCTTTCGCGAAAGCGTAATCCCAAAAACATCATCCATAAAAAAAGACCTGTGGCACAACAGGTCTTTTAAAAGGGGAAAACGAAAGTAAATCTAGTAATTAAGCATTTTTACTTTGAACTTGTACAGCTAGATTGTAGATAACTAACCCAAACCCAATTTTATTAATAGCGTCACCTATGTTGTATACAACATCAAGGTCCAATCCTCCAAAAATCGATTCGTACCAACCTGGAGTTCCTGCCATATACCCTATCGGGTAAATGGCCCATCCCACTAGTACAAACCAGCACAAGGTTTTATGAGCGCTCAAAACGTAGCCACCTGCTTGTTGTGCGAGTTTTTTCGCCTCGCCAAACCAGATGATTGCAACAATCCAGAAGTAAGCTAATCCTGAAACTAATCCCCATAACCAGGCATTGTCCCTATCAACTGCTTCGCCAAAGTATCCTGTTACAAGCATTACAACTGAAAGTAAAATGAGTTTCCACATTAAAGATTTCTTTGCACCAGCGACCTTAAGAATTAAATAAAATTCAACGCACATTAAAGGTACCGTAAGAACCCAATCCACATATCTAAAAAATACTGGTGATTCTGCAAAAGAAGACCAATAATCTCTCATATACCAATAGTGAACCGCAGCAATGAAAGTGATCAATCCTGAAACTAAAATAGAGACACGCCATTTTCTATCAAAAGAATTCATGGAAAGAAAAAAGAAGGCGCTGGCAGCCATCATAGCCATACAGCCTACAAAAAACGAAAACCCTACGTAATCATTGGGAGCGATTTTTGAAACTTCGGTAAGTAATAATAAAGTATTCATAATAAAATGTTTTTGTTGAACTAAATTTACAAAACTTTAAACATATTTGTTTAACTTTATAATGTTAATTTTAAACAAAAAATGTCTTACCAAGGTTTATATCGTATCATTTTAATACTAAGTTTCCTTTGTTTATGGGTGTCAACACGCATTTCTGAAGATTGGGAAAATGGATTAGGATTGGTATTAATTTTATCAATTGGAGTCATACATGGCGCTAATGATGTGCGAATTCACCTTAACAAAAGTGAACGTTCTACTAAAAGGATACTTTCATTCATATTGAAGTATATAGTTGTGGTGTTACTAGGAACCATAGGGTTTTTTCTTTCACCACAAATTACCCTTGGACTTTTTATCCTGGTAAGTGGATATCATTTTGGACAAGAACATTTTGAAAAATACCAATTACCTGCTTCCTGGAAAAACAATCTATTTGTAGCGGCTTATGGATTATTAATCCTATTGATGCTATTCAAAATTAATTCTAGTCAAAGTCTAAATGTTATCAAT
This sequence comes from Nonlabens tegetincola, assembly GCF_002117085.1. Classification (GTDB taxonomy): domain Bacteria; phylum Bacteroidota; class Bacteroidia; order Flavobacteriales; family Flavobacteriaceae; genus Nonlabens; species Nonlabens tegetincola. Next base: position 1,418,516 of record NZ_CP019342.1, read on the forward strand.
GAAATAGTATCCATGAACATAACTGAGCAGCAACTGTACTATGCACTTCTTGCTACATGCGTTATCCTCGTTGCTACTGGAGCCTATCAATTACGAGGTCTTCCTTTTAAGACGATTGCTAAGGAATTATTATATCTAGCTGTCATCTTTATTATTTTTAATACAAGTAGTCTATTATGGGGATTTGCCATCTATTTTGTTTTATGGCACAGTATACCTTCTATGTACACTCAAATCACTTTTTTATATGGCGACTCAAATCAGTCACATGTTTGGAGTTATATTAAATACAGTTCACTGTATTGGATCGCTTCATTAATATTCTTAGGTGTTTTGTATTTTTTTCTTCAAGAAAGAACTCAATTCTTGCTGACTATTATAGTTGCATTCTTAGGAGGAATAACGTTTCCTCACGTATTCGTCATGGATAAAATGATCAAAAAAGCATAAAACCGTTTTACGATTTAACGTTTAACACATTAAGAACGTTAAGTCTTTCTTAAAGCAAAGAGAAATTTAGATATAATTCGTCTAGCGGTATTTAGATTGATACTTTTGAAGCCTAATAACAAGACAATTACAATGAGTCAAGTAAAAGAAAACGATACTGTACAAGTACATTACACAGGAAAATTAACAGATGGGCAAATATTTGATAGTAGCCTAGATCGCGATCCTTTAGAGGTAACCTTAGGACTAGGTCAATTAATTCCTGGTTTTGAGCATGGTCTTATCGACATGAAGGTGAACGAGAAAAAAACTATTACGATAAACAAGGAAGATGCTTATGGTGAAATACACGATCAACTTTTCCAAAAAGTTGATAGAGCAAACTTACCTCAAGAAATTGAACCACAAGTAGGTATGGGACTAGTTTCTCAAAATCCAGATGGTACTGAACGTCAACTACGTGTGAGTGAAGTGCACGATGATCACATTGTGGTAGATGCTAATCATCCACTAGCTGGTAAGGATTTGGTTTTTGACCTTGAATTAGTGGCCATTAAGTAAATACTTACTACATTTCTACAAAAACAGCCTTGTAACCTGTTGGTACAAGGCTGTTTGCTTTTTACGTAGGTAAGAAACATTTTCTTATACTGAACCTAGCTAATTCACTTGAAACACGTTACTAGAAATGTTACCTTTGCATTCCTTAAAAATGAGGTATACCTATGTTTGATAATTTATCCGATAAGTTAGATAAAGCCATGCACGTCCTTAAAGGGCATGGTAGTATTACTGAAGTTAACGTAGCTGACACGCTTAAAGAAATAAGACGTGCTCTAGTTGATGCCGATGTAAACTTTAAAATTGCCAAGGAGTTTACTAAAAAGGCTAAAGATAAAGCGATTGGACAAGGAGTTCTTACCTCATTAAAGCCTGGTCAATTACTTACAAAAATTGTACGAGATGAGCTAGCAGAATTAATGGGTGGTGAAGTTACCGGTGTTAATCTATCGGGTAATCCATCTGTTATTTTAATGTCTGGTCTACAAGGTAGTGGTAAAACTACATTCTCTGGTAAACTGGCTAACTTCTTAAAAACAAAAAAAAGCAAAAAACCTTTATTAGTTGCCTGTGATATTTATAGACCTGCAGCTATTGACCAGTTACATGTAGTAGGTGAATCAATAGGTGTTGAAGTTTATTCTAATCGTGACGAAAAAGATCCAGTTAAGATTTCTCAAGCTGCAATAGCTCATGCAAAACAAAACGGCTTTAACGTTGTTATTATAGATACCGCTGGTCGTCTAGCAGTAGATGAGCAAATGATGAATGAAATTGCTCAAGTACATGCTGCTGTTCAACCACAAGAGACTCTTTTTGTTGTAGACTCGATGACAGGTCAGGATGCTGTGAATACAGCTAAAGCATTTAATGATCGTTTAAATTTTGATGGAGTTGTTCTTACTAAACTAGATGGTGATACTCGTGGTGGTGCTGCTTTGTCTATTAAATCGGTTGTTGACAAACCTATTAAATTCATAGGTACAGGTGAAAAAATGGAAGCCATTGATGTTTTCTATCCATCACGTATGGCAGATCGTATCCTAGGAATGGGAGACGTCGTTTCACTTGTAGAAAGAGCGCAAGAACAATTTGACGAGGAACAAGCTCGTAAACTGAATAAAAAAATTGCCAAAAACCAGTTCGGTTTTGATGACTTCCTAAGTCAGATCCAGCAGATCAAAAAAATGGGTAACATTAAAGATCTTATGGGAATGATTCCTGGTGCTGGAAAAATGCTTAAAAATGTAGATATCGACGACGATGCTTTTAAAGGTATTGAAGCGATCATACATTCTATGACACCTGAAGAACGTACTAAACCACAAATTATCAATGGTAGTCGTAAAAAACGTATTGCAAAAGGTAGTGGTAGTACGGTTAAAGATGTAAATCAACTGCTCAAACAATTTGACCAAATGAGCAAGATGATGAAAATGATGCAAGGCGGTAAAGGAAAAGCAATGATGAATGCACTGGGTAAAATGAGATAAACACATCTCCTACTCTATTTTAAAAGAGCTTTTCGTCTTTATTTAATACATAATTTTGAATTCTCTCATATTGAGTGAACTTCACTATTGCTCCAACTTTTAAAGTTATTGCATTACAATAATTGGTTTGGACTCCAGTTTCACCTGTGTATAACATATAATCAATAGCATTAAGTTATTCTTACCTGCGGTTTGATTGGTAATTCATTTTATCATACGTATTAAAACAGTTGATTTATCGCACCGTCTTTAATAAAACGTTTTCGTTAACAACTAGTGAAAACCTATTACTTCAAAACTTTTAAAAATCAATCAAATTCTTCAATTTTACAGTCGATTAATTTAAAAGCATCATGATCCTACTAGACGGTAAAAAGACCAGTAATGATATCAAGAATGAAATCACAGCTGCAGTTCAAGAAATGAAAGATAAAGGTGAAAAAGTACCTCATCTAGCAGCAATAATTGTAGGTAATGATGGCGCAAGTCTTACTTACGTAGGCAGTAAAGTAAGAGCGTGTGAGCGTGTAGGTTTCGAGAGCACATTGATTAAAATGCCTAATACTACCAGTGAAACCGAATTGCTTAAAGAGATTAAAAAATTAAATCAAAATCCTGAAATTGATGGATTCATTGTTCAGCTTCCTTTACCTAAACAAATTGACACCCAAAAAGTTCTAATGGCTGTAGATCCAGACAAAGATGTCGATGGATTTCATCCAACCAATTTTGGAAGAATGGCGCTAGATATGAGTACGTTTATCCCAGCTACTCCTTTTGGTATTCTTGAATTACTAGAACGATACAACATTGAAACTAAAGGTAAACATACCGTAGTAATAGGTCGATCGCATATTGTAGGTAGACCTATGAGCATTCTTATGGGAAGAAAAGGTTTCCCAGGAAACTCAACCGTAACACTTACTCACAGTCAAACTAAGAATATTACTCAAATTACTTCACAAGCTGATATTATCATTTCAGCGCTTGGAGTTCCCGGTTTTCTTAAAGCCGAAATGGTTAAAGATGATGCAGTAATTATCGATGTGGGAATTACTCGTGTTCCTGATGAAAGTGCTGCAAAAGGTTATTACATCACTGGTGATGTTGATTTTGAGAATGTATCCAAAAAGGTAAGTGCAATAACACCTGTTCCAGGTGGTGTAGGTCCTATGACCATTGCAATGCTACTTAAAAATACGTTATTAGCTCGTGAACGTCATCGTGTAATGAGCAATTAATCCTTAAAAACTGTCCGTTTATCGGGCAGTTTTTTTTGTAACTTACATTTGGATTGATCGGTAAATATTTTAGTAAACTTGTATCATAAATAATTTTGATATCATGAAAAAAGCTTTTGTAATCGCTCTAGTAGTCTTTGGTTCCGCTTTCGCGAAAGCGCAATCACCATCCTACCAAACTCTCGTAATGGAATATTTTGAAGTAGGTGGAATCGATAAGGAATATAATCAAGCTTATGACATGATGCTTAATCAAATTAAGGATGCTTTTCAATCACAATCGGTTCCTGAAAGTTTTTGGAAAAAGCATCAAAACAACAAGAAGGAAAGCGTAGCCCAATTCAAGGGAATACTAGCGGCAGAGTATCGTAGTATTATCACAGAAAAATATGACCTAGAGCAATTGATTAAATTTTATAAATCCGAAGCGGGAATTCAATTGCGTGAAAATCCAGCTGCCATGACTGAGGAACAGAAGGCAGCCTATGCCAAATACCTAGAAAGCAGTACTGCGCAAAAAATTAACGAGATACAAGGTGATCTATCGGCTGCAAAACAAAGGACAAGCATGTACTGGTCTAGAAATTTATTTTGCAGTATCATAAGTGAATTAAAGGAACTGGGATACAACTCTGGAATGCCTACCGGGAATTGCAATTAATGGACGATTTTTTAAAAAAATTACCCCACCTTTCCTCTCAAAAAAAGACTGAAAACACTCAGTATTTTAAAAAATTACGCAAAAAAAAGCCCAAAAACCTAGATTATGTAGTTCAAGAAACTCACGATGAGGTTTTTGATGAAGTGGACTGCCTAACTTGTGCAAATTGTTGTAAAACAACTGGTCCTCTATTTACCGACAATGACATAGCGCGCATCGCTAAGCATTTTAGGATGAAGCCATCCGATTTTATTGATGATTACTTGCGTATAGACGAGGATAACGACTATGTACTTAAACAGGTGCCTTGCCACTTTCTAGGAGCAGATAATTATTGTTCTATTTATGAGGTAAGACCCAAAGCTTGTAGAGAATATCCGCACACCGATAGGCGCAAAATTTATCAAATAGGAACTTTGACGGTAAAAAACACAGCCATTTGTCCTGCTGCGTTTAAGATGGTAGAGAAAATGAAAAGTAAACTGCCCTTATAATTTTAAAATTTCCTTAATTCCATATCAAACAATCGTTAATCACACATCACATGTGAAAATACCTGTCTAATATTGCATTATGAAGTGGACACTTTACTTATTCATTTTATTAGGAATACTCTCTTGCAAAGAGGATAAACCCATAAGCACAACCCAAGTCATTCAAAGAGAAGGCTTTATTAATATCATCAACGAGCCTAGTGAAAAGATTCAGGTTATAAATTTTTGGGCAACCTGGTGCGCGCCTTGTGTAGAGGAACTACCCTATTTTGAAAAAGTAAACAGTAAATATGATGATGTCGATGTAGTTCTTATATCATTAGACGATGTAGAAAAGGTAACTTCAACGGTAAATCCATTTCTTAAAGAAGAAGAAATTAAAAGTTCCGTTTACCTACTAGATGATCCCTATGCCGCAGAGTGGATACCCATGGTAGACGATCATTGGGATGGTGCCATACCAGTAACCCTTATAAAAAAAGGAAAAGAAAAATATTTTATAAACAAAGCAGTGACCTACGACCAGTTGGAAGAAGCCATTGCACAATTTAGATAGGTTATGAAAATCGTGAAATTTTTGAGTTTAAGTGCAGTAATACTTATGGCTGTTGTCATTACCAGTGGTGTAATAGACACCAAAGTAATGGGATACGATGTTGCTGCCACTTTACAAGAGTCTGGTTATAAAGTAGGTGATGTTGCTACAGATTTTTCTCTTAAAAATATCGATGGTAAAATGGTTTCCTTATCAGATTACAAACAAGCCAAAGGATATATTGTAATTTTCACATGTAATCATTGTCCTTATAGTGTGGCTTATGAGGATAGAATTATTGCTATTTATAAAAAGTATAAAGAATTAGGATATCCTGTAATTGCAATCAACCCTAACGATACCGAAACTTATCCTGCAGACAGTTATGAGAACATGATTGTAAGAGCTCGAGAAAAAGGTTTTACATTTCCTTATCTATTTGATGAAGGCCAAAAAATATATCCACAATATGGTGCCACAAAAACTCCGCATGTTTATTTGCTAAAAAAGGAAGGACCTAGAAACGTAGTTCGTTACATAGGAGCAATAGACGATAATCATAAAGATGCGAGTAAAGTTAAAAATCATTTTTTAGAAGATGCTTTGCAAGCGCTTTTAAACAATAAAAAAATAGAAAACACCTATACGAGAGCCATAGGTTGCAGTATTAAATAGGTATATTGTTATAATCTATTGACTTGACCTAATTCAGGGTACATATCCCTATCATAATTTCTTATTTTTGTCTTAAAATTAGAATTATGATATTGGAACAATATTATACAAAATGCCTAGCTCAAGGAACTTATTACATTTCTAGTAATGGCGAGGCTGCGGTAATAGATCCACTACGCGAGGTACAACCTTACATTGATAGAGCTGCTCAAGAAGGAGCTACCATTAAATATATATTTCTTACTCATTTTCATGCAGACTTTGTATCTGGTCATGTAGATCTAGCAGATAAAACTGGTGCCACAATTGTTATCGGGCCTAATGCCAGTACTAGTTATGCTTTCGCGAAAGCGGAACACCAACAAAGTTTTTCCATCGGTGACATTTCACTTACCTTGTTACATACTCCTGGACACACCATGGAGTCCTCTTGTTATTTATTAAAAGATGAAACAGGTAAAGCAGAGGCAATATTTACAGGAGACACACTTTTTATAGGCGATGTAGGTCGTCCAGATCTTGCAGTGAAATCAGATCTAAGCACAGAAGATCTTGCTGGTCATTTGTATGATAGTCTACGCAATCACATCATGCCCTTACCAGATGACATCATTGTATATCCTGCGCATGGTGCTGGTAGCGCTTGTGGTAAGAATATGAGTAAAGAAACTAGCGATACTCTAGGGAATCAAAAGAAAACTAATTATGCTCTTAATCCTGATTTAACTAAAGAGGATTTTATCAAAGAAGTAACTACAGGAATTGCTGCACCGCCTTCTTATTTTCCTAAAAACGTGTGGATGAACAAGGGTGTGAACAGCAGTATTGACGAGATATTAAAAAGAGGAAATACACCTATCAATGCAAAATCTTTTAAAGCGCTCGCAGATGACGCAGAATATTTAGTACTTGATGTACGCAGTCCACAAGAATTTACCAAAGAACACATACCTGGAAGTTGGTTCATAGGTCTAGATGGACAATTTGCCCCATGGGTAGGAGCTTTAATAGAAGATATTGATCAAAAAATTATCCTAGTCGCACCTGAAGGTCGAGAAGAAGAAGCAGTTACTAGACTAGCGCGAGTAGGTTACGACAACTCTCAGGGCTATCTTAAAGGAGGAATTAGTAGTTGGAAAACTGCAGGATATTCTATTTCAAGCATTGAAGATATTACAGCTCAAGAATTTATCGATGGACTAGAGTCTGGAATGATTGAACAACCGCTAGATTGTCGTAAACCTGGTGAATATGAAAGCAGTCATGTCAATGGAGTACCTTTACATGCTCTAGATAACGTTCATTCCGAATTGAAACATTTGGATAAAACCAAAGTGTACACAGTGCATTGCGCTGGTGGATATAGGTCAGTGATTTTTGCCAGTATTGCTCAATCACAAGGCTTTAAGTTTAAAAATGTATTAGGTGGTTATGGAGCCATCAAAAAAACTGAATTAAAAAATCAAGAGTTGGTCACTACTAGTTCTTGTAGTATATAAATTATGAAAGATATTAATCAAGAGGAATGGAGAAAGCTCATCGCTAACGATGAAAACGCTATCATTCTAGATGTTAGAACAAAAGAAGAAGTAACTGAAGAAGGAATTATTCCTGGTGCCCTGCACTATGACATTTATGAACCAGAAACTTTCATGAATGCTGTAAACGGCATGGATGCTTCTAAAAACTACTATGTATATTGTCGTGCTGGTGGTCGTAGCGCTCAAGCTTGTCAAATTATGAATCAACTGGGATTACCAAACACCTATAATCTATTAGGTGGATTTATGGAGTGGGAAGGAGAAACAACGCACATTTAATGAAAACTATATATCGATTATTTCTTGTAATTCTATTTTCCATTTCCATAAGTTCTTGTTTTCAAGATAAACCAGGTACAATTATAAAAGTTTCACCCGAAGAGGCTGAATCCTTAATTGAAACTAACAAGGTAAAGCTTATTGACGTGCGTAAAGATCTTGATTTTAATAAAAAGCATCTTAAAGGCGCAGTTAATATGGAGATAGAAAATACAGATCTCGAAAAGATTTTATCTTCACTAGATAAAGAGGAACCATTATTACTCTACTGTAATAAAGGTGGTCAAAGTGCTCGTTGCGCCAAAATTCTCGAGGAAAATGGATTTCTAAAAATTTACGACCTAACAGGAGGAATTCAACAATGGGAAAAAAGTGGTCGTAAAGTAATTGTACAGAATTAAAATTATGGATTTAAAACAAGTTCCAAAACTTAAGCATACCGATAGTAATAATTTCTTTTTACTCGCTGGCCCTTGTGCTATCGAAGGTGAAGAAATGGCTTTACGAATAGCTGAGAAAGTTGTGCGTATAACAGATGATTTAAAAATTCCTTACATATTCAAAGGAAGCTTTAAAAAAGCAAACCGTAGCAGAATTGACAGCTTTACTGGAATAGGTGATGAAAAAGCTTTAAAAATTCTAGAAAAAGTCTCAAAAACATTTGATGTTCCTACGGTTACCGATATTCATGAAGTAAGTGACGCACAAAAAGCGGCTCAATATGTGGATGTTCTGCAAATACCTGCTTTTTTAGTTAGACAAACCGATCTAGTAGTTGCAGCTGCACAAACAGGTAAGGTGGTTAACCTTAAAAAGGGGCAATTCATGTCACCCGAAGCTATGCAACATGCAGTTCAAAAAGTAAAGGACTCTGGTAGCGATAAGGCTTGGATTACTGATCGCGGTACCATGTTTGGTTATCAGGATATGATTGTTGATTTTAGAGGAATTCCTACCATGAGACAATTTGCTCCTACAGTACTAGATGTGACGCATAGTTTACAACAACCTAATCAATCTAGTGGAGTAACTGGTGGAAGACCAGATATGATTGAAACAATAGCTAGAGCAGGTGTCGTAAACCATGTAGATGGATTGTTTATAGAGACCCATTTTGACCCAGCAAATGCAAAAAGTGACGGCGCAAATATGCTCGACCTACAACATTTAGAAGGTTTACTGACAAGACTCGTAACTATCAGGAAAACAATTAGTTCGTTTTAACTATCGTTAACACAACGTTCAAAGTCAGGCTATCATTGGATTGCCTGACTTTTTTATTTCGATATATTCAAGTTATGTTTAAGAAATTGTAAAACAGTTTTTTATAACTGTAACAAAAAGGAACTTTGCATGTCTTTTAATAAGAACAACAAAATAAAATGCTATGAAAAAGTTACTTTTTTTGTTTGTTATTCTGGTAGCCGGAATTGCAAACGCTCAAACCGTAAAAAACACAGATGACCTTAAACGTGTAAAAATTCACGCTGATGCTGAAGTAGAATTCGTAAACTCTACATCGGATAAGGTTATGTTTAATCTCAATGAAGAAGATCTTAAAAACTTTACGATATCAACTGAAAACAATAGTCTGATCGTTCGACAAAATGGCTCAAGCGCCAAACCTCTTAAAATTAGAATCTACACTAACTCTTTAAAAGCACTTTCTGTTAAAGGAAATACACAAGTTTCTTTCTCAAAATTTAATTACGAAAAGTCTTTAATGGTAGAGGCGTTAAACGGAGCTCAAGTAGATCTTAACAATTTTAAGATTGGTACTTTAAACATCATAAGATCAGGAGATAGTTCTGTTGCTGCTGAACAAGCAAAAACAACTAAAGAAACTGTAGATGGAGTTTTAATTGCTGCTGTTGACTAATAATTTATCACCAAAAAAAATAGTAAAGCGTCTCATTTTTTGAGGCGCTTTTTTTATTTTTTTTAAAATTGTTAAACTTTTGTTAGATATGTAAGTCTAAACTTAAAAGTTAGTTGAAAATGGGAAAAAGTCATTTTATAGTTTCGATTTGTTTATTAGTCTTGAGTACCATCTTTATAGGTTGTCAAGACTCTAATGATGAAGTAATTTTAACCGAGCAAGAGATTCTTAATAATCATTTTACAAACATCAATTTATCTACAACACTACCCTATCAAAATACGCAAGTACCCAACTATATAAGATTCGTAAATACAGGAAATGATGTAGAAAATGAAAAAGCGCAATTAGGTAGAGTTTTATTTTACGATAAAAACTTATCTATTGATAATTCTATTTCTTGTGCAAGTTGCCATATTCAGTCTCATGCTTTTGGCGATCTTAACATGGCAAGTATAGGTGTTAATGGAGTTACTACAAGGCACAGTATGCGGCTAGTAAATGCCGGTTATAGACCAGGAACTTCTTATTTTTGGGATGAAAGAGCTAGTTCTCTAGAAGATCAAGTATTACAACCTATTCAAGATCATATAGAGATGGGTTTTAGCGGTTCCAATGACTCAAATACTTTGGAGTCTTTGGTTCAAAAACTACAATCCTTAGAGTATTATCCAGTACTCTTTAAACAAGTATACGGCAATGAACAAGTAACAATAGAAGGCATTCAAGAGTCTTTGGCTAATTTTGTTTTAAGCATTCAGTCTTTTGATTCAAAATTTGATGAAGGTCTTGTTCAAACTGGAAATATCAATACTCCATTTCCTAATTTTACCCTATCTGAAAATCGTGGTAAAAGACTGTTTAATACGCCAGCTGTCAATGGTGGTGCAGGTTGTGTGAGTTGCCATGCAGGTCCTGAGTTTGCCATAAGAGATGACATCCATAATAATGGTGTTATTGGAGTGCTTAACAATCCGAATTTAAATGATCATGATAATACTAGATCTCCTAGCCTACGTGATCTCACCGATCCCATGGGAAATTTAAATGGTCCTTTAATGCACGACGCCTCTTTGTCAACGCTGTTAGAGATGGTCAACCATTACAATCAAATTGATATAGCAAACCAACAATTATTAGACCCTTTATTGTTCTCTTCTGTAGGGCCCAATGGACCAGTTGGTCAAGATTTACAACTTACTGAAACACAAAAGGAAGATCTCATCAACTTTTTAAGAACCCTTTCAGGCAATTCCGTCTATACTGATGAAAAATGGAGTAATCCATTTATTCAACCTAATTAATTAATAGTTTATTATATGTGTTCTCATCGTGGCGATAAACATTGCCATCAACAAGAGGCCTTATACCGGGAACAGCAAGCTTATCAGTAAATTGCCAAAAATCCCAATCACCTTCTGGTTGACCACGATAGCTGTAGTTGGCAATCCACAGCCTAGGATAATTTTTAAAATAATCATCGCTAGATAAATAATCCTTGTAATAACTAGCTCCTGTATAAAGAATAGGAGCTACTCCATAATGTTTTTTAATAATAGAAATCCAATTTTTAAGTCCTTTTCTCAGGTTTTCTATTGATTGTATGCTAGAGACATCTTCAATATCAAGAACAGGTGGTAAATCACCTTTCTTTAAATCTACCGTTTTAATAAAATTTTTTGCTTGTTGAGTGCTGTTAACATTGGCCCAATAATAATGATAGGCACCACGATTTATGTCTAAGACTTGTGATTCTTCCCAATTTCTTTTGAACCTTTTATCTTTTTCCACTCCTACAGTTGCCCTTATAAAAACAAATTGTAAGCTTCTTTCTGGATTAGGATAGGTTACCTTATCCCAATCAATTACTCCTTGATGATGTGACACATCGATTCCTTGAATACTATATTTTTCAATACGATTTTCAAAATGAACGTTAGTTGGTTTAATTGATGAAAAGTTGCTGTAATCTCGATAAAAATAAAATGCTACTACTAGAGAAATAACGGCAATGATCAATAAAATTTTAGACCTCTTCATGTATAACTGTCTATTTAATAAGTTATCTATTCAGTCTAAGATTTTGTAATTCTATCAAGGTTTCTAACAACACTTTATTGTCCATATCGTCCATAGAAAAATACCTCAACGACCTCATACGCTTACGCCCTTCACCAGCAACCAATTTATTGTGTTTATTAGATAATTCACTGCCATATGCGAGTCCTAGGTCCACATATTTCTTTCTAAAATTTATATAACAAAACATGATATTTCCCTTAAGATAATAAAAAGGTAAACTCCATTTATATTTTAGAACGGCATCTGGGAAATTTGAACTTATAAATACGTGTAAGTCCATCATGATATGATTGAAAGGTTCTGGAGCCTTGTAGATATAATCTTCTGCCGGATTCATGTGGTTAAATTAGTGGTTATTACGCTTTCGCGAAAGCGTAATTTCGTAAATTTAAGCTCTGACTAAAATAAAATTATGAAAACTATTTTCTTCTTTTTCTTCCCCATTTTAATTTTTGCTCAAGGTAGTAGGTTGCTTAGACAGCCAACTATTCATGAAAATAAAGTTGCTTTTGTTTATGCTAACGACTTGTGGTTATCAAGTACCGATGGTAGTCAAGCTATTAGATTAACTTCACATGAAGGCTATGAAAGCGCTCCCCATTTTTCTCCAGATGGTAAACATATAGCATTCACGGGACAATATGACGGAAATATAGATGTGTATGTGATTCCCTCTAATGGAGGTTCACCTAAACGTTTAACCTACCATCCTGAAGGAGATTTTGTACAAGGCTGGACTCCTGATGGAGAGATTATTTTTAGAAGTGGTAGATCTGGAACTCCAACTAGACTTAATAAGTTTTACACCATAGGAATCAATGATGCATTTCCAAAAGAAATGCCCTTAACCCGAGCTAGTTATGGAGAAATCTCGCCTAATGGAAAGTATGTTGCCTATACTCCAATTACCAGCTGGGATCCTGAATGGCGCAACTATCGCGGTGGACAAGCCATGCCCATATGGATTGTTAACCTCTCAAATTTTGAATTACAAACAACGCCACAAAAAGATCAAGAAAGGCATTTGGATCCAGTATGGATAGAAGATACCGTCTATTACCTTTCGGAACGGGATTACACTTCCAATATTTGGTCGTTCAATATTCACACGAAAGAAGAGAAACAAATTACTTTTCACAAAAAATTTGATGTAAAAAGTCTTGATGCAGATAAGAATCAAATTATTTATGAACACGCTGGTTATTTAAAACTTCTCAATCCCATAAATGGTGATACAAAACAAATTGTTATTAATGTAAAGGCCGACATCAATGATTACCGACCGCACTGGAGTGAGATAAAGGACAAAGATTTACAAAATGCTGATATTTCCTCTAATGGTAAAAGGGTGTTGTTTGAACATAGAGGTGAGATTTTTACTGTCCCTAAAGAAAATGGCTCATGGAGAAATATTTCAAAAAATTCATCTTCTGCAGATAGGAATCCAATTTGGTCTCCAAAAGGAGATAAAATAGCATATTTTAGCGATCGCACAGGTGAATACAAGCTGTACATTACTGATATTTTTGGAGAAGTAGAACAAGAGATTTCAATCCCACAAAGTACTTTCTTTTTTAAGCCTGCTTGGTCTCCTGATGGTAAATACATCGCTTTTACAGATACTCACTACAATCTCTGGATAACCAATTTAGAAACCTCTAAAAGCTATATTGCAGATACTGATACCTATGCTCACCCCAATCGAACGATGAATCCTACCTGGTCACCCGATAGTACATGGGTGGCTTACTCAAAACAACAGGAAAGTCATTTTAAATCTATTCAAGTACACAACATAGAAAATAAAAATACTTTTCAAATAACCCATCCATTGGCTGATTGTATAAGTCCTGTATGGGATAAAAACGGTAAATACGTCTATACACTTGCAAGTACAGATTATGGACTTGAATCAGGTTGGTTAGACATGAGCAATTATGACCCAAAAACTTCACGTAATCTTTATGCTGTTGTTTTAAATAAAAAAGATAAAGCTCCTGTGACTATAATTAGTGATGAAAGTATAGAGAAAACAACTTCCCAAGAAAAAGATAATGATTCCAATAATGCAAATGAAGCAAAGAATGTAGTCATAAATCAAAATGGAATATTTGAAAGAATGGTGAGTTTAAAATTACCAACAGAACAGTATGTTGAGATGTTTGCCGGACCTGAAAATGAGCTTTTTATTTTACGAAAAAGTGATCGTAAAGTAGGGAAAAATAAAGGTGAATTATTAAAATACAATATTCCTAAAGAGAAGTTTGATCTGTTTGTTGATGATGTTTCAAAAATTAAAACATCAATCGATGGTAATCAAATTTTACTCTATTCACAGAATACCTGGAAAAGCACTTCAACAAATTCAAAGACTGTAAAGAATGATGATAAAATAAAAACGAATCTTAAAATGCTTGTAGAACCTCAAAAAGAGTTTCAACAAATATTTAAAGAAGGATGGAGATATATGAGGGATTTTCTTTATGTCGACAATATTCATGGGGCTCCATGGGATGAAATTTATGAGTGGTACTCACCATGGGTAAAACATGCCCAACATAGAACGGACTTAAACTATATCATTGATATAATAAGCGGTGAAGTAGCAATAGGTCACAGCTATGTTTCAGGCGGTGACCTGCCTGATGTTAATCGAGTTCCTACAGGCCTTTTAGGGGCAGATATTACGTTGAAAAAAAATGGTTATCAAATTTCTAAAATTTATTTAACCGGAGCTTACAACCCAAATCTTGTTGCTCCTTTATCAATCCCAGGTTTGGATATTCAAGAAGGAGATTACATCATTGAGGTAAACGGTGTTAAAGTATCACCAGATTCTAACATTTATAAATTATTTGAACAAACGGCTAACCGTGAAATACAAATTACAATATCAGATGAAGCGAGTGGTAAGGCATCAAGAAAACTTATGGTTAAACCTATTCAATCAGAAAGAGGATTACGTACAGAAAATTGGATTGAAAACAATAGACGTAAAGTCGATGAAATGTCTAATGGTCAATTAGCTTACGTTTACGTACCTAATACCTCACAAGCTGGGTTTGTATCCTTCAACAGATATTACTTCAGTCAACAAGATAAAAAAGGTGTTATTATTGATGAAAGAAATAACGGTGGTGGTAGCGCTGCAGATTATATAATCGATATTTTGAAAAGAAAACCATTCGGTTATTTTAATAGTAAAGCAGGAGATAGAAAACCTTGGACCACGCCTATGGCAGGAATTTTTGGACCTAAAGTGATGATCATAAATGAAAGAGCTGGATCTGGAGGAGATTTACTACCATACATGTTTAAGAAAGCTCAATTAGGTCCATTGGTAGGTACAAGGACTTGGGGTGGACTAGTAGGTACGTGGGACACTCCTAACTTTATAGATGGAGGAAGAATGGTTGCTCCAAGAGGTGGATTTTATGATTTGCAAGGGAATTGGGCTGTTGAAGGAGTAGGTGTATCGCCGGATATAGAAGTGATACAAGAACCTAAAGAAACTGTAAAAGGCAAAGATCCACAGTTGGAAAAAGCAGTAAATGAAGCTTTAAAATTATTACCTAAAGAAGAATTTATATTCAAAAAAGATCCTACCGATCCTGTGAGGTGGAAGAGGCCTGATGGTTATCAAAATGATCAAGATTAAATGAAGTCAAAAAGTCCTGAAATAATTCAGGACTTTTTGATTCTAAAACTTTGTAGAATTAAATATTTAGTTTTACTTTGTATTTCAAAGTTCTTTTAAAATGACAAAAGAAAAGTATCTACAAGACATCGCCGAAATTAAAAACATCATGAATCGGTCCACACGATTCATATCGCTTTCAGGATTGAGCGGTATACTAGCAGGGTTTTATGCCATTATCGGTGGAATAATCGGTTTTTTTATTTTACAAAGAGCTCAAATCAATGGCTACACCGATTCATTCGACAGAATGATATCCACACCTTTTAATCAAAATACGAGTGTTCAAATCATTCTTGTAGCAATCGTAGTACTTGTCCTTGCTGTAATAACTGCTTTTTTCCTAACTAAAGCAAAAGCTAAAAAGTATAACCAAAAAATATGGACGAAACAATCTATAAGATTGGTTCTTAATTTTTTAGCTCCATTAAGTATAGGTGGCTTGTTTACATTAATCATGCTGTACTATGGATTTATAGGATTAGTTGCACCGTGCATGCTTATCTTTTATGGACTAGCCTGCATGAATGCATCTCATTTCACACTAGGGACAGTTAAGTATTTAGGTCTTACTTGCGCTATTTTGGGGTTATTGAACTTATTGTTCATTGGATATGGCCTCTATTTTTGGGTGGCTGGTTTTGGAATTTGCCATATCTTATATGGAAGTATTATGTATATTAAATACGACAAGCAATAACCAGTGAGTATCATTGATAAGTTAAATAAAGCATTTGATCATAGAATAAGATTAGGAATTATGTCTATTCTAATAGTTAACGATGCTGCAGATTTTAAACAACTTAAAGAAGAGTTAGGAGTTACCGATGGTAATCTAGCTAGTCATACCAAAGCTTTAGAAAAAGAAAAATATATAAGAGTTGAGAAATCTTTTATAGGTAGAAAACCAAATACCAAATACATTATAACTCAGCACGGTAAAGAAGCCTTTACCTCTCATATTAATGCGTTAGAAAAATTAATCAAAAATGGCTAATTATGAATAAACTATTTTTTTTACCTATTTACTTTGAATTTCAAAGTACTTTAAAAACAATTAGAGAACTCTTAATTTCGTCTCTATTTAGAATATCAAGTCAGATTTATATCGCAATAAAGCCTGCATCACCGTGGGATATATCTGTAAAAGAACTGCTGCAATATCATTATACCACACTGGGATTTCATTTGGGATGCTTTTTACTCAAACATGATTTTACACCACAGCCTAAATGTGAAGATCATGACATCTTCCATCTAATCACAGGATATGATATAGACACTTCTAATGAAATTGCGATGCAATTTTGGTTATTCGGTAACGGCAAGCGCAGTTACTACATACCTATTGCTTTATTAGCTGGTATTCTATTTTATCCAGACTCCTACTCCTTATTCAAGACTGCTTTGAAAAATGGTCGGGAATCATTGCCGGTTTATCACAAAAATTATCGGGATCTATTACACATTCCGATTTCACAATTAAAACCAGTTAAAACAACTTATAAATTATAGCATCATGAAATCAATTTTATCAATATTAGGTGGTATCGTCTTCGCTTACCTTTTTTATTCCCAAGGAATGGGATTAAATACTGTTTTTTACACCGTATTTATATTAATTATTCTGGCACTTCAACAAAAATTTGTTCTCCTTAAAAAACCTGTAATAGTTAGTGCTTGCTTGTGGCTAGGAACTGCCATAGCAGTTAGTTGGCACAGTAATAAACTTAATAATTTTATGTACTGCCTTATGGGGATACAGACCATAGGAGCTGTTGTCTATTACCAATCGAGTATTTACATCAAGTGGATAAATGGAATTTTCAATATACTATTCGGTTCATTACATCGCTTTTTTGAAAAGCCACAAACAACTCAAATTAAGGAGAAATCTAGTACTAGCTTCCTACAATCCTTGAAGTACTTTGGCATCCCGACTTTCCTCCTAATAGTATTTCTCTTGCTTTATGCCAACTCAAATCCTGTCATGCAAAATATATTGGATAATATCGATTTTTCATTTCTCAATGGTTTATGGATTTTTACAGCATTTTTAGGCTCTTTACTCACAGCGAACATTTCTATGGGTCAACCTGTTGAGGAGTTAGTCAAATTTGATGAGAATTCTAAAAATGAGCTGCTAGTTCCTTCGCATTTAGACCTTTCACTATGCAAAGAGCAAAATAAAATAGGAACTTATTCCTTAATAGCGCTTAACGTTCTATTGATTTTCTTTTTAATTACAGAGTTTGTGTTTATCACTCAAATAACTTATCAACCTGCTACATCCCTGTCTAATGCTGTTCATCAAGGAGTCTATACCAGTATAGCTAGTATTGTTTTGGCTCTTATAATTATCGTTTATTTTTTCAGGGGACAGCTTAATTTTTTCAAAAAAAATCAATCACTGCGCAAAATAGCTTATTCATGGTTGGTTTTAAATCTTATCCTAATCGGTAGCGTATGTATTAAAAATTATACCTACATAATTAATTTTGGACTCACTCCTAAAAGATTAGGAGTGATGATCTACTTATTCTTATGTGTTATTGGGATTATTACAGTATACCTTAAAATCAAGCACAAACTTACCTTTACCTATTTACTGCGACGTAATTCCTATATCGCTACTCTACTCTTAGTAATGTATAGCTGGGTAAATTGGGACGCAATAATGACTTCTTACAATATAAATAACAATCATATTGATACTGAATTGTTCTATGAACTATATCCTGGTAACGCGCTTATTCTTGAAGAAAATCCATCTATCAAAAAACAAATAATAATGGAAGTGTATTCGCCTAAAATAAGTGAAAAATCAACTAAAAAAGACTGGCAAAGCAAAACCTATCTGGACCTTCAATTAGAAAATCATGACACTTACTAAACTAAAAACTGTTCCCAAATTATGGTTGGTGATTCGGGTAGGATGGTCTTGTCTTGTCTTGGGTACCATAATATTTCTTTGTGGATTGATGTTTCCGCATTATTACATCTATATTTTGGGATACTTGTACGTCATTTTTAGCGTAATTATTTCTTTGATAGCATTACTCATTGCTGTCATTACAATTATGATTAATAAAAGAAATTGTCAGTTAGGACTAATTGCTATCTATTGCCTATTAATTAACATACCTATCGCCTACTGGTATGCCCAAATTATCATCAGCTATGCATAAATATTCTAATAAATTAATTCTAGTTCTTAGTATTTTAAGTTTATTTATGCTCATGGTACGTATTAAGGTAACCACGAGTTTCTATGGTTTGTTTATGGTATGGAATTTATTTCTAGCCATTATTCCTTTACTTATCATAAGGATCACATCAACCTTTCAAAAAAGCACATTTACCCAAATGGTGTTTTGGTTACAGACCAATTCTATTTTTTATAGGATTAATGATGATAAATCACGCTTTCGCGAAAGCGAACTCTACTTCCCTACTCTAAAATCCTCAACGATTTCTACATATGCTAAACGAGCTATTATTGTAATGTTTTTGATGGTATGGTTATTATTTCTACCCAATGCGCCTTATATGGTTACAGATATGATTCATATTTCTAACTCACAGGATATGTGGTTACATTATGATATTGTGAATTATGGTTTGTTTGGATGGTGTGGTCTTGTCATATTTTGTAATGGATTGTTTGAGGTTAATGCATTGATTAAAAGAGAATGGAATTGTCATCCTTTACTATTTCCTGTAATCAGTATCACTTTAATCGTACTTTGCTCGCTGGGTATTTATTTAGGTAGAGAGTTAAGGTTTAATAGTTGGGATTTACTTACTTCACCTTATGAATTATTCAACGATATTATCGATACTCTAAGTTCGCTTACACATAACATAGCGTTGCTATCCCAATTGGTCGCCTATACGGTACTTCTTAGTATAAGCCTTATCATGTACAGTAACTATGCAAAATAAAATTCACATTATTCTTGCTATTTTTTCATTTGCTTTAATGGTAATCATTGAACGTTTTATAAATGATTCTTTTATTCGGCCGTATATGGGTGATGTCATTGTGGCCATTTTTATTTATTGTTTGTTCAAAATTTTCTTTTCATGGTCTGCAAGATCAACAGCTATAATAAGTTTGACATTTTGTTACCTAGTAGAAATACTACAATACATAAACATTATTTCTATTTTAAATTTAGAGAAGTATCACCTAGCTAGAATTATAATAGGCACTAGCTTTTCCTGGTATGATATTTTATGTTATACGACAGGAGTATTGATCATTGTAAGTATTGATTTAAGATATAGTGAAAGTAAGCAACCCTAAAACTCCATATATCATTACTATTTTTTAAAACAACCATTAAATTCAAACAGCAAATGGTGGTTTTACGTATTATTTTATTTTACTACAGACGTCTTACTTTATTATTATCGCTAGATGAAACTTATCTTTGTACTTTAAATTTGATTATGGCATTAAACAAAAACGGAGTATTAGGATGGGCAACTTTAATCATGATCATTATTGGATTAGGGCTCATCGCACTAGGAGCATTTAAGTACAGTGAGGTAGCTGGTTATGGATTTGCAGCAGTAGGAGTAGGATTTTTTGCTATTGCATGGGTTTTCAATGCTTTAAAAGGTCGCGTTTAAATTGAAGCATCGTATCGTATTTCAAGATCAAACTGCTAGAAAGTATGTCGCTTTCACCTCTATAGGAATAATTCTTATAGTTGCTGGTGTGCTTTTACTGTTCACAAGTTTAGAAGAATACGTGGCGTACTTGGGTATAGGAATTGGGATAGCACTGTTTTTTTATATTAACATAAACTCTTTTCGCAGTACACATTTCATTTCATACAACCGTAAAGGAATAACTTTACAGTTACTAGGCAGAAAAACAAACGGTTTTAGCTTTAACCAGTTACAAAAAGTATCTCTAGAAGAAAAAGGGCTGCTTATAAAATTAAAAGGTGGTGAGGTTATTACGCTTTCGCGAAAGCGATACCTAGAACAATCTCTACAACAATTATTTACAATTTTAAAGACAAAAACATCATCCCATGAGTGACGATAAACAAGTAATTTTTTCCATGCAAGGTCTTTCTAAGACCTACAGAAGTACTGGTAAACAAGTACTAAAGAATATTCATTTAAGTTTTTTCTACGGTGCCAAAATTGGTATCCTAGGTCTTAATGGTTCTGGTAAATCTACCTTACTTAAAATTATTGCAGGAGTTGAGCAAGATTACCAAGGTAATATTCATTTTCTAGACGGTTACAACGTAGGGTATCTAGAACAAGAACCTCAACTAGACGATGATAAAACAGTTATGGACATTGTAAAGGAAGGAGCTGCAGAAACTGTTGCCGTTCTTGAGGAATACAATTCCATTAACGATCAATTTGGACTACCAGAAGTCTATGAAGACGCCGATAAAATGCAAAAATTAATGGATCGACAGGCTGTGCTTCAAGATAAAATAGATGCACTCAATGCTTGGGATCTAGATACCAAACTAGAAATCGCAATGGATGCGCTGCGCACGCCACCTGGTGACGCTCAAATTAAAAACCTGTCTGGTGGTGAACGTCGTCGTGTTGCATTATGTAGGTTGCTATTACAAGAACCAGAAATTTTATTACTGGATGAGCCTACCAACCACCTCGATGCAGAATCTGTTTTGTGGCTAGAACAACACCTAGCACAGTATAAAGGTACCGTTATAGCGGTAACTCACGATAGATATTTCCTTGATAACGTGGCTGGATGGATTCTTGAATTGGATCGTGGTGAAGGTATTCCTTGGAAAGGAAACTATTCTAGCTGGTTAGATCAAAAAAGTGAACGACTTGCCAAAGAGGAAAAGCAAGAGTCCAAGCGTCGTAAAACACTACAGCGAGAACTAGACTGGGTTCGTCAAGGTGCAAAAGGTAGACAAGCTAAACAAAAAGCGCGTTTAAATAACTATGACAAATTGTTGAATGAAGATGTAAAACAAAAGGAAGAACGTCTTGAAATTTATATACCAAATGGACCACGTCTAGGAACTAATGTGATTGAAGCATCACATGTGAGCAAGGCCTTTGGAGATAAGTTATTATATGAAGACCTTAATTTTACTTTACCGCAAAACGGAATTGTGGGAATTATAGGACCTAATGGTGCTGGAAAAACCACCATTTTCAAAATGATAATGGGACAAGAGCAACCTGATAGTGGTACATTTAATGTAGGAGAAACGGTAAAACTTGCCTACGTAGATCAAAGTCATAGTGATATAGACCCTGAAAAAAGTATTTGGGAAAACTTTGCCGATGGTCAAGACCAGATAATGATGGGTGGTCGTATGGTAAATTCTAGAGCTTATTTAAGTAGATTTAATTTCTCAGGATCAGAGCAGAATAAAAAAGTTTCAACGCTGTCTGGTGGTGAGCGCAACCGTTTACACCTAGCTATGACCCTAAAAGAAGAAGGTAACGTCCTTTTACTGGATGAGCCTACCAATGATCTAGATGTAAATACATTAAGAGCGCTTGAAGAAGGTCTGGAAAACTTTGCGGGTTGTGCCGTAATTATTTCTCACGATAGATGGTTCCTTGATCGTGTGTGTACACACATAATCGCATTTGAAGGAGACTCACAAGTATACAGTTTTGAAGGTAGTTTTACCGAATATGAAGAAAACAAGAAAAAACGTTTAGGTGATGTAACACCTAAACGTATAAAATACAAGAAGTTGACTAGAGATTAGTTATTAATTGAATTCCATAAAAAAATCCGTTTTGCACAGTTGCAAAACGGATTTTTTATTTTGTTTAGATAAATATCATCTAAAGTCGTATTACTGACTTAATGAATCCATAGCTTGATATTTCACTTCATTTACCTGAACACGCTCACTCTTCAATCGATATTTTAACCAATTATAGATGTTCTCTTTGATTACTTTTTTATTCTCCTCATCCAGAAGTGAATCTTTGAAAGAAATCGTAATCACCTCGGTACTGTCCATTTTTTTTGTTGCGTAATCTCTAGTATGATTCATCGCTAGTCCCATACTACCTATTTGAGGATATAAATACCCCAATTCATCTAGTAAGATATCTTTATCCTTAAATTTATTACTAACTAATCTCAATTGATTTTCAAGCGCCTCAATGCGAGAATCCTTATCTCGTATAAGTTTAAAATCTTCAATACGTTCCTCTTGAATTTTGGCAAGATCTTCATTCTGAGAATCTATTATTGTACGGCTACCTTGAACAAAGGTCACGGTACATTCTTCAAGATCCTCCATTTGGTAGAATTGATCTTCCCATTCTTTAATTTTCTCTTCTGGAACTTCTTTACCAACTACACTCATTATGAGCTCCTTCTTTTCCTCGTTCCAAATAGGTGTAAAAATAGATCCCTTGTAGTTTAGGGATTCTACAAATTCTAATCTTGCTTGTTTATTAAGCTGGTCTTGATACAATTGATAAAAAAAGAAAACCGATGGTAACAGAACTATGATCCCAACTGCAGTAGCAATACGTGAAATACGCTTTCTTTTTGCTTGGTTAGCATATTTAACCATTGGAAAATTAAGCAACTTGCATACAACAAATGTCGATAATGCTATAAAAACCGCATTGATAGAGAATAAATATATAGCGCCTCCAAAAATACTTATATCCCACATCGCAATTCCGTATCCTGCCGTACACAATGGTGGCATTAAGGCTGTAGCAATAGCAACACCTGCGATAGCATTTGACATAGTACCTTTTTTAGATTTTGCAACAATTAACGCCAGTCCACCAAATATGGCTATAAGCACATCTAGAAAAGTAGGGAATGTCCTATTCTTAAGTTCATCATTAAACTCAACAAAAGGCGAAATTTTAAAATAGATGGTTGCCGTAAGAAGAGACAATCCCATCATTACCATGAGGTTGATTAAGGAACGACGTAACATTTTTTCATCATTAATCGCTGTACCTAATCCCATTCCTACAATAGGTCCCATAAGTGGTGAGATTAACATGGCTCCAATCACAACTGCGGTAGACCCTACATTTAATCCGATAGAAGCTACCATGATGGAGAAGATCAAAATCCATGCGTTGTGCCCTTGAAAGGAAATATCCTTGCGCACAGATTCAACTGTCTCACTACGATCACTATCTTCTCGTATGTCTAGCAATTCATTTAAAAAAGCCTTTACATTATCCCAAATCCCAGAAATTTTTTGTTGATTTTCCTCGAGTTTGTCACCAGGTTGTGTTGGATTATTTTGCTCCATTATCCTATTTCGTCTCCGTATTTATTAATTGCACTTTGGCGTATTTGTTTAATCTCCTGCTCAGCTGTTTTTGGTATTATCATGAGTACATCATCCTCGTCAACAACTATATAGTTTTCCAGTCCTTGAATGATTACCTTTTTATTAGTATCAGTTTTTATGATGTTGTTACTTGAATTTATAGCGGTTACACTAGAATTAACGATAGCATTTTTGTCGCTGTTTTTCTCGAGTTTGTCAAATAATGAACCCCAAGTACCTAAATCATTCCAACTGAAATGTGCAGGAATTACTTTTACGTGATTACTTTTCTCTAGTATCGCATAATCAACTGATATATTTTCAGCTTTTTGATAGTTTTCTTCTAACCATTCGTTTTCATGGGTTGTGTTGTAAACCTCATAACCGTTTTTAAATAATGTGGTTAATGCAGGTTGCGCTTTCGCGAAAGCGGAAACGACACCATCAACATGCCAGATAAAAATACCTGCATTCCATAAAAAAGTACCTTTTGCCAAAAATTCTTTAGCCGTTTCAAGATTAGGCTTTTCTCTAAATTGCTTTACTTTTTTTACCTGATTAGATGAAGGTTCAAATTCAATATAACCATAACCTGTATTGGGTGATGTAGGAGTGATACCCAATGTCATCAGATCATGACGATTTTGTGAGCAGTGATCAAAAGCCGTTTCTAAATTCTCATTAAATAAATGTTCTTCTTCAATATAATGATCACTAGGAGCCACTATCATTGTAGCATCAGGATTCATTTTTTGAATTTTGAGAGCTGCTAGTAAAATACATGGCGCTGTGTTACGCATAGCAGGCTCTGCCAAGATATGTGTATCCTGCATGAGCGGCAACTGTTTTTTAACCAATTCTACATAGTCTGCATTGGTTAAAACTAAAATATTGTTTACAGGAATAGTAGCACTTAATCTTTCATAAGTCATTTGTAACAAAGACTTACCAATTCCCAGCATGTCGTGGAATTGTTTAGGAAATTTTTGTTTGCTTACTGGCCAAAATCGGGATCCTACTCCACCAGCCATAATAACGGCGTACCTGTTCTTACTCATTTGTCTTCATTAAGGTTACTTGAGCATTGGGTTGAAAAACATACATTTTACCTGAATCGAGCTCAAGACATTCATATCTTTTGCGCAGTCTTTTACCTAGCTGGTATAATTTGCCATTACTTGCAACAAACCTACTGCCATACGGTAATTCAAATATATAATTTTTATCGGTCTCGGGATCATAACGACGCAAGGCAATGCTCATCAATGCATCAGTATCACTGCTAGCTCTGGGGTTTTTAAAATGCTTGACTACCACTGGTAAAAGATCACTTGGATAAATATCGGGCCTTAAAAAGGGTATCATCATTTTTTGAAATGTGTGCTTCCACTCTACTCCATGTGGTTGGATATGTCGTCCATATTTTTGAAAAGCAACTAGATGGGCTAGCTCGTGTACAAGTGTTATTAAAAATCGATACTTATTTAAATTACTATTTATAGTGATATGATGCAATCCACTCGGATCACGACGATAATCTCCATGCCTAGTTTTTCTTTCATGAACAATTTTTAATTGAACCTTAAATTCCTTTAATAAGGCATGTATAGGTGCTACGGTTAATTTAGGTAAGTACTTTTCTAAAAGATCCACTTCATTTACTTTGAAACGTGAAGATAAAAAGACTTATTTTTTTAAATAACCTATTATATAAACATGTATTAACAATTATGTGAATAGTTGTGATTATGTTTGTTTTGTAATAAATACTAGAACATGCGCAGAGAAATAAATGAAAAAGGTTGGAATGATTTAAAAACAAATGATAGTTGGGCAACCTTTAAAATCTTATCTGAATTTGTAATGGGTTATGAGCGTATGAGCCGTATAGGGCCATGTGTTTCTATTTTTGGAAGTGCTCGATTAAAACCTGATAATAAGTACTATAAACTAGCAACTGAAATTGCACAACGTATCGTTGAAAATGGTTATGGTGTAATTACTGGTGGTGGTCCTGGAATAATGGAAGCAGGAAATAAAGGCGCTCATTTATCAGGAGGAACATCTGTTGGTCTTAATATCGACTTGCCATTTGAACAACATGACAATCCTTATATAGATCATGATAAAAGCCTTGATTTTGATTACTTTTTTGCCCGTAAGGTAATGTTTGTCAAATATTCACAAGGTTTTGTAGTTATGCCAGGTGGATTTGGTACCCTTGATGAATTGTTTGAAGCTATTACACTCATTCAAACTCATAAGATTGCAAAATTCCCAATCATTTTAGTCGGTACCGAATTTTGGAGTGGATTATTGGATTGGGTAAAAGAAACCCTTGACAAGAAATTTCATACGATTTCTCCAGAAGATTTGAATTTGATTCATTTAGTCGATACTAGTGAAGAAGCAGTGAGTATTATCAATGACTTCTATGCAAAATACAGCTTGAGTCCTAATTTCTAGTATCTTAGACTAAGCACTTTTGTAATCATCACAAAAATCAACTTAGAAATAGGTGATTTTTGTGATGATTTTTTAATATTTAAACATCATATTTGAAAGTAAACTCTAAAAAAGCACCTTTGAAAACAAGATTTCTTGTATTTCTCACTTTACTATTGTCCATTTATGGCTGGTCGCAGCATCAAACTAACCTTGTGGTTAAGCTTGATGATGATGCTAGGGAATTGACCATTGAACAAGAAATAACTTTTGTTAATCAAAGTGATGTCTCCTGGGATAAAGTGTATTTATTAGATTGGGCTAATGCTTTCAGTAACTTACAGACTCCTTTAGCTATAAGACTAGCTGAGGATTTTAAAAATCGGTTTGAATTTTCATCTGATGATGATAAAGGCTTTACAGATATTTCTAGGCTAAATACTGAAAACTATATCGTAAGCAGACCAAAATCTAATCCAGACGTTGTTATTTTAGAATTGCTGGAGCCCATCGCACCACAAACATCACGCAGTGTAAACATAACTTACAAGGTAAAAATCCCTCTTGATGATTTTACTGGCTATGGAAAGAGTAGCGATAACGAATATCTACTCAAATATTGGTACCTGCATCCTGCGCCATATGCAAATGGAGAATGGCAGTTTTATTCTCATAAAGATTTAAATGATTTTTACGGCGCACCTACCCAGATGAGCATTTCAGTTCACGTTCCTTCTCGTCTCAAGGCTATATCCTCATTAAAAATGATTACCCAAGTTGAGCAGGAAAATCGTAACAGCTATCTATTTGAAGGTTTAACAAGCTCTAGTGCCAGGTTATACTTCCTAAAATCAACCGACGGTTTTAAACGTTATAGCACTAATCAAGTGGATTTAACCACTGATATTGATGATGATAGTGTTCCCACTGAAATGAAAGTGGTTTTTATAGATAGAATAGCTAGTTTTTTGAATGATCATGTAGGTAAATCTCCGAGTAGGGAACTCTTCATTTCAGATAAATTTTACAAAGAAAATCCTGTATATGGCTTAAGCTCTTTACCTAGTTTTATTAACCCATTTCCAGCAGGTTTTACCTATGAAATAAAAATGCTCAAAGCACTTACTCGTAAATGGGTAGAACAAGGAATAAGTACTCACAATAGAGATGAATACTGGTTAAAACAAGGTATAATTATCCATACCATAATGAAATATCAGGAAGAATATTACCCAGACTTAAAAATTGGTGGTAAACTAAGTGATTTTTGGGGAATACGAGGATTCAATGTTTCACAACTAAGGTTTAATGATAGGTATGCTTTTTTATACTTGAATACAAAAAGACTTAATCTAGATCAAGCACCCAATACTCCTGCTGATAGTTTATTGAAATACAATCAACAACTCGCCATTCCTTTTAAAGCCGCAATCGGATTAGCATATCTTGACGACTATCTAGGTAATAATGCCGTTGAAAATTCGATTAAAAAGCTCTATAGTCAATCACCGTCAAACTCACAAAATAGTCGGGATTTTCAAACATATTTGAACGAACAAACAGATAAAGAAATAGACTGGTTTTTTGATTACTTTATAACTCGTCACGAAAGGCTAGATTGGAAATTAAGGAACATAGAGAAATACAAAGATTCAGTAATTGTAACGATTAAGAACAAGAGCGTTTATCCTATCCCTATTCCTATCTACGCACTCAAAAATGATAGTATTGTTTATAAAGAATGGATTAATGGATTTATAGGTGATACTTCTATCACGCTTTCGCGAAAAGCGATACAAAACAAGAAATTAGGTGCCGCCAATAGAATTGTAGTTAACTATGAGGAAATAATTCCTGAATTTAACCCAAGAGATAACTACAAAACTCTAAAACCATTTCCTGCATTTAACAGACCCTTGGAATTCAGGCTATTCAAAGACATTGAAGACCCTGAAAAATCTCAAGTTTTCTTGATGCCAGATATTACATTTAATATATACGATGGATTGGCTATAGGTTCTAGATTTTACAATGGTAATTTACTGTCAAAACCTTTTAGATATAGCATTAAGCCTGCCTATGGGACAAACTCAGGCAAATTAGTGGGATCGATAGGGTTAAGTTATGAGCATCCATTTCAAGATAGAAACAACAGCCTTTTTTCTATGAGATACGGACTAAGTGCCAATCAATTTTCTTATGCTCCAGATTTACTTTATAGACGAGGAAGCGCGTGGTTAAGTTTTAATTACAGACCTAAAGACTTGCGTAGTAATAAAAGACAAAGCCTTAATTTTAGAAACGTATTTGTTCAACGAGATCGCAATGATGAATCTCTTGAAGAAGATCCTGATTATAATGTTTTTGCATTGAGTTTCAATCAATCAGACCGTAACCTTAGAAGATCTTTTAGTTATAGTTTTGGCACTGAGGTTAGTGAACGTTTTTCAAAAGCAAGTTTCAGATTAGACTGGCGCAGACTCTATAAGGATAATAGACAGCTCAATTTTAGAGTATTCATGGGAACTTTTCTATATAACGATACAAGATCCAATGATGATTTTTTCTCCTTTGCCTTAGATAGACCTACGGATTATCTTTTTGATTATAACTATTATGGTAGATCTGAAGATGACGGACTATTCTCGCAACAATTAATTCTTGCCGAAGGTGGTTTCAAAGCTCAATTGGATCCAGCATTTGCAAACCAGTGGATTACCACCTTAAATTCATCGTACAGTATATGGAAATACATATTTGTTTATGGTGATGTAGGAGCTGTTAAAAACAAGGGTACAAGCGCAAGATTTGTGTATGACACAGGAATTAGATTAAACCTATTGCAAGATTATTTTGAGTTGTATTTTCCTGTGTACAACAATAATGGATGGGAGATCGCGCAACCTAATTATGATGAGAAAATAAGGTTCATAGTAACGCTAGATGTTAACACTTTTATAGGGCTATTTACTCGTAGGTGGTACTAATTTTACGCTATTGCAAACGGGCTTTAATCTCCGTATTTTTGCAGTAATATAAAATTCTATGCAAGCAACTGAAAACCCTACTGTTTCTCTAAAAAAAGAAGACTTTAAAAACGAAGTCCTTAAAGATTATAAAATTGCGGTAACTAGTCGCGAATGTAGTCTACTAGGTCGACGCGAAGTACTTACAGGAAAAGCTAAATTTGGAATCTTTGGTGATGGAAAGGAGCTTCCTCAACTTGCTTGGGCTCGCGCTTTTGAAAATGGTGATTTTAGAAGCGGTTATTATCGAGATCAAACCTTCATGATGGCTATAGGTGAACTTACTATCGAGCAGTTTTTTGCTGGACTGTATGCAAACACCGACATCAAAGAAGAACCAATGAGTGCAGGAAGACAAATGGGTGGTCACTTTGCGACACACAGTCTTGATGAGAAAGGAAATTGGAAAAGATTAATCGATCAAAAAAATAGTAGTAGTGATATTTCTCCTACTGCTGGACAAATGCCTAGATTATTAGGTCTTGCACAAGCTAGTAAAGTATACCGTCACAATGACCTTATTCCTGCAGATAATGGATTTTCAAATAAAGGTAATGAAGTTGCCTGGGGAACAATAGGTAATGCAAGTACAAGTGAAGGCCATTTTTGGGAAACCTTTAATGCTGCCGGAGTCCTGCAAGTACCTATGGTAATCAGCGTGTGGGATGACGATTATGGAATCTCGGTTCATGCACGTCATCAAACTACAAAAGAAAGTATAAGTAAAATTCAGGCAGGTTTTCAAAGAAATGAAGACGGCAAGGGTTATGAAATAATCGTAGTTAAAGGTTGGAATTATGTAGCTCTAGTTGAGGCTTATGAAAAAGCTAGTAAAATTGCTAGAGAAGAGCATGTACCGGTTATGATTCATGTGGATGAACTCACACAGCCACAAGGTCACAGTACTAGTGGCTCTCATGAACGTTATAAAGATGAAGAAAGACTAGCTTGGGAAGCAGAATATGATTGTAACGCACAATTTAGAAAATGGCTGATTGAAAATGACTTTGCTACAGATGATGAGCTATCTGCCTTAGAGAAAGACATTAAAAAAGAGGTACGTAACGGTAAAAAAGCAGCATGGACTGCATTCATCAATCCTATTCTTAAAGAAAGAGATGAAGCGGTACAGCACCTAGAAAAAGTTGCGAACGTAAGTGATAATCAAGTTTTCATTCAACCTTTAATTTCTAAATTAAAAGAAACTAAAGAGCCTATTAGAAAAGAAGTTTTTGAAACTATAAAACAAACCTTACGATATACAATAGGAGAAAATCATGATGAAATTGATCAACTTAAAGCATTTTTAAGTGATTATGAATCGACCATACAACCTAAATATAGCGATTACCTTTTTAGTAAGTCTGATAAGGCTGTAGTCAACATACAAGCTGTAGATCCAGTCTATAATGAGGACAGCAATGAGGTAGATGCTAGAGTTATCATGAGAGATAATTTTGACGCATTATTTGCTGCGCATCCAGAGGTTATGGTATTTGGTGAAGATGCTGGAGAAATAGGAGACGTTAATCAAGGTCTTGAAGGAATGCAAGAAAAATACGGTGAATTAAGAGTATCAGACACCGGTATTAGAGAAGCTACTATTTTAGGACAAGGAATCGGTCTAGCAATGCGAGGATTACGACCTATTGCCGAAATCCAATACCTAGATTATTTACTTTACTGCTTACAGATCATGAGTGATGATCTAGCCACTGTTCAATATAGAACTGCCGGTAAACAAAAAGCTCCAGTAATTATAAGAACTAGAGGTCATCGCCTAGAAGGAATTTGGCACAGTGGTTCACCAATGGGTGGAATCATTAATCTAGTAAGAGGTATTCATGTTCTAGTTCCTAGAAACATGACCAAGGCAGCTGGTTTCTATAACACTCTTATGGCAAGCGATGAGCCTGCTCTTATCGTTGAATGCCTAAACGGATATCGTCTTAAAGAAAAATTACCTGTAAACTTAGGAGAGTTTAGAACTCCTGTAGGAGTTGTTGAAACCATAAAAACAGGTAGTGATATAACCGTTGTTTCTTATGGTTCAACCTTGCGTATTATTGAAGAAGCAGCTGTAGAACTTGAACGAGTAGGAATAGATATTGAAATTATAGATATTCAGTCCTTGTTACCTTTTGACCTTAATCACGATATAGTAAAAAGTGTACAAAACACCAATAGATTATTAGTTATTGATGAAGATGTACCTGGTGGAGCTAGCGCTTTTATCCTTCAAAAAATTGTTGATGAACAAAACGCTTGGAGATATCTAGATAGCAAGCCACAGTGTTTGAGCGCAAGAGCTCACAGACCAGCCTACTCTACAGATGGTGATTATTTCTCAAAACCTAGTAAAGATGATATCTTTGATAAAGTGTATGAAATCATGCACGAGGCTATGCCAGCAAGATATCCTAGATAATATATGAGCAACAACACAACATCTTCCCTGTGGCGTCAAAAAGTCCATGAAATCATTTATGAGGCAGATACACCAGCAGGGAAGATTTTTGATGTAGTATTACTTATTCTCATCCTAATGAGCGTAATTCTGGTAGCGCTAGAAAGTGTTCCTGGAATAGGTGAAGAATACGCTAATCAATTTATCATTGCAGAATGGATTATAACCATTTTCTTTACTATTGAATACATACTACGGATCATATCCATCAATAAACCTTCTAAGTATATCTTTAGCTTTTATGGAGTTATAGATTTACTCTCTACATTACCCTTATATCTTACCCTATTTATCACAGGCCTCAATGCTCTTATTGCGGTGCGAGCTTTAAGATTACTACGTGTATTTAGAATTTTAAAAGTAACAAGATACATTGGTGAAGCGGATAAATTATCCAAATCCATACGCGCAAGCGGACCAAAAATTGCCGTATTTCTATTTGCTGTGTTAGTTGTTTCTATAATAATGGGAACCCTTATGTATCTTGTAGAAGGTGCAGACAGTGGTTTTGATAGCATCCCAAAAAGTATCTATTGGTGCATTGTCACACTTACCACAGTTGGATTTGGAGATATTGCTCCAGTAACGCCGTTAGGGCAATTTATCGCTACAGTAATTATGATAATGGGATATGGAATAATTGCTGTGCCTACAGGTATCGTAAGTGCAGAATATTCGAAAGAAGTAAAAAAAGACAATCCTAATTATCGACATGTAAATACTCAAGTCTGTCAAAATTGTTTAGCGAAAAAACATCAGGATGGTGCTCAATTTTGTCACAAATGCGGTTATGAGCTCCATGACTAAAAAAACACTTCTTACCATAGTTGGACCTACAGCAATTGGAAAGACTGATTTAAGTATCGCTTTCGCGAAAGCGTATCAAACAGCTATCATTTCCTGCGATAGCAGGCAGTGTTACAAAGAAATGAATATAGGGACCGCTGCTCCTACTCTAGAAGAACAAGAAGCTGCGACTCATTATTTTATTCAAGATCGTAGTATTCATAATCCCATGAGTGCAGGAGATTTTGAGAAAGAAGCATTAACAATTTTAAATCACCTTTTTGAGGAAAACGATGTTGTCATAATGGTAGGTGGAAGCGCTTTATTTGAAAAGGCAGTTACACATGGTCTAGATGACTTTCCTGATGTTCCAGATTCAATACTTGATGAGCTAGAGAATCAATTAAAAGAAAAAGGTATATCCAGTCTACAACAAGAGTTAATAAAAGTCGATCCAGAATACGCTAATCAAGTAGATATGCATAATTCTAGGAGATTACTTAGAGCTCTTTCTTTGTATAGAGCAAGTGGTAAATTGATGCAGGAATTGAGATCTGGTAATGAACAAGAACGCAATTTTCAAACTATTAAAATCGGACTAGAAGCTCCTCGAGAAACGTTATATGACCGCATTAATCAAAGAGTAGATTTAATGATCGATAATGGATTGATTGAAGAAGCTAAAAACCTTTTGCCTTTTAAAGAACTTACAGCTTTACAAACTGTAGGATACCAAGAACTGTTTCCTTATTTTGAAAATAAAATAGATCTTGACGAGGCTATACGTTTAATTAAACGTAACTCTAGAAGATTTGCTAAACGCCAAATGACATGGTACCGCAAGGATAACCAAGTTCACTGGTTTAATTATAGTACTCGCCATACTGAAATTGTACAGCGAGTACATAAACTACTTACAGATCGATTTGATTAATAATCTACTTGATCTTTTATAAGTAAACGGAATCCTTCTCCGTGTATATTTACAATCTCAACATTATCGTCCTTCTTAAGATACTTACGCAGTTTTGCAATATAAACATCCATAGATCTTGAGGTGAAGTAATTATCATCTCTCCAGATTTTTGTTAGAGCTAATTCACGAGGCATAAGATCATTGATATGCAACGCTAGTAATCTTAGAAGATCGTTTTCTTTTGGTGATAACTTTATAGGTTCATCATCATTATAAGTAAGGAATCTAAGTTTAGAATTTAAATGGAAGTTACCTATTTGAAATTCGAATTCTTTACTATCAGCAATACTATCTTGTCCTTTACGCTGTAGTATGGCTTTAATTTTCATAAGTAAGACTTCGCTATCGAAAGGTTTGTTCAGGTAGTCATCAGCACCTACTTTATAACCTCTCAATACATCTTCTTTCATCGCTTTTGCTGTTAAGAAAATGATAGGTACATCTTCATTTTTTTCACGTATTTCTTTAGCTAGAGTATACCCATCTTTATAAGGCATCATCACGTCAAGAATACATAAATCGTAATTATCCTTTTTAAATTTTTCGAAACCTTCCATTCCGTTTTTCGCATGAACCACATCAAAGTCGTTCATAGCTAGATAATCTCTAAGAACAGTTCCAAAATTTGGATCATCCTCAACTAATAGTATTTTTTTGTTTTCAGTTTCCATAAGTAGTAATTATTTAGTTAATATTTAGGTTAGTAAAGGCAAGTGAATACTAAATGTACTTCCTACACCTTTAGTGCTTTCTACGTAAATTTCTCCATGACAATCATCTAGTATGCGTTTTGCATAGGCTAGACCTAAACCATGTCCTTTTACGTTATGAATATCTCCGGTATGTTCACGGTAAAATTTTTGGAAAATTTTTCTTTGAGCAGCCTTGGACATTCCTATACCGTTATCTCTAACTTTGATAACGACTTTATTTTTAATGTTTTCTGTAAACACATCAATAATTGGTGCTCCTTCAGAATATTTAATAGCATTTTCTAAAATGTTGACAAATACATTGAGAGTATGACTTTGATTGACTAAAACCTCAGTCTTTAACGCTCCAAAATAAGTATTTACAACTCCATTTTTTTCTTCTAAAATCAATTGAATATGAGATATTGCCTCTTCAACAAGTTCATTGACATCTTCTCTATGCTTTTCCAAATTAAGATCACTTTTCTCCAATTTTGAAATTTGAAGAACATTCTCAACCTGACTGTGCATGCGTTTATTCTCTTCCCTAATCATACCCAGATAATTCTTAATTTTTTCTGGATCACTCGCTATTTTTGGGTGTTTAAGACTATCCAAGGCTAGATTTATGGTAGCAATGGGAGTTTTAAACTCATGAGTCATGTTATTAATGAAATCGGTTTTAATTTGAGAAATTTCTTTTTGTTTTTTGGACTGAGTATAAACATGAGCATAAGCCATACCTATAATAGACGTAAAAAGAAATACTAGTAAGGCCATCCAAATAATGGAAGACAAAAGATACTTTTGTCTACCTGGCAAATTAATGGATAACTCATAAGGTTCTACATCCTTTGAATTAGTAGTAAATACGGGATAACTCCAGGTTGCATCCGTTAAAAAATCAAAATTTTCTGAACTTATACGAGTCGCTAGACCATCTTGGTATATAGCAAATTCAAAATCTGTGTCTATCTGTCTTTTTTTAAGTTCCTTCTTTAACAACTCTCTTACTTCATCAACAGAAGTTCTTTGAGTAAGTGGTAAGTAACTATTAAACTCAGACACCATATTACCAATTAAACGCTTTTCATATTCCTCCATTTTTGAAAGCTGTTCATAAGAATTGCGCTGGCTAGCTTTTAAACCATCAATGGTTTTAGCTTGTTGAGAAACTTTAGATTGTTTATTAAATAATTTGGTAAAGGTTACACTATCTAGATCTATGTCTAATAGCTTTGGATTGAGTTTGTAATTTTCTGTGAGTAAACTATTGGAGTAGGTTGTTATTTCCTCTAATTCTTCATTACGTTGAATTAAAATTAATTCACGCACTGTTCTAGAGTCTGGATTACCACCTAGACTATCCTTTAAACTTTGAAATAAATCGTAATAGCGTTCAACTTCCTTTTCTTCTAATTGAGATGCCGCTTCTGCCAATGTTTGCTTAATTGCAAATGAAAACTGTTGCTCTTTCTCATACAGCCCATTCACAATCCAATATATCTGTATAACTAGGATACCACCTAAGGCGATACCCATTACTATCAGATTAAAGAAAACTCCCTTAATATTATTCACGAAACAAAATTAATGAGTATTAATTCTGTTAAAAAGCTTTTAACCTAGTATTAACTTTAATTTTTACTGAGTATAATTCAATTATTTAACAAAAAATCATTTAAATAACATACAAAACGTTTCGTTTGTTCAATATCTTTATTTGGAAGTACGAATTCTGCTTTATTTAATTTTTTTAATTCAGTCCACTGATTCTCCATTCTAGCGATCACTTCCTCTTCAGTAACCTTATCTCTCGCCATGACCCTTTGCACTCTTACCGACCTTGGTGCAGTAATTAAAACTACAGAATCACAAATGGAATCTCCACCACTTTCGTATAAAATAGCGGCTTCATACATTCCATAAACAGCATCTTGAGCGGCTACCCAATCATTAAATTTTAATCTAACTGCAGGATGTATGATTTTGTTAAGCTCTTTCAATAACTCTTTATCATTGAAAACTTTTGAAGCAATAAACTTTCTATTAGGTTGTTCAACACCATCAATCTTGACGTAAGCGTCGTCTCCTAGTAACAATTTTACTTTATTAATTACAGCTTGATCTTTTGCCAAAATTAGTTTTGCTTCATCATCTGCGATAAATAATGGCACACCGTATGATTTAAACATGTTAACCACCGTGGTTTTTCCACTTCCTATTCCTCCTGTAATACCTATTACTCTCATTTTTTTGATACTATCATTACAGTGTTTGGAATAGTTCTAACCCCTTGTAGTTCTTTAATGTTAGAAGAAACTGAAGGTAGAAGCATCAATGAATCTGATAATATTTTTGGTAGCTCCAAGGTTATTGATAAATCCTTACTACTAACCACAGTATTCAATGGTTTGTTTCCTTTTACTTGTAAACTATCAACAGTAAGGTAATAATTATTTGGAATCGAAATATCCTTTAAGCTTTTGGTGGTAGTAAATTCAGTATAGGGTTGAGCTATAAAGGTAATGGTTAATTCATTAGGAGCAACTTTAGCTGCTTTGAAATATTTATTTAAATCCACTTGAACTGTTGTTGTATCACGATCTAACGTGATAGATTCTTTATCCAACACCAAGTCCTTAAAACCTGCTAATTCACCTTCTGCACCAGAAATAAGAACACTATCAATAGAAAATATAGGCTCTTCAACTAGTCTATAGGCATCTTTAAAATCAATGATTAAGTTTTTATCGATAGGTACCTTTTTACTAAGTTTTCTATAAACATCAACAGTAACTGGTTTGTTACTCAAAGAAACCAAACTTAAACCATCAGTCATTTGATTAATTGCAATAAATGCATCGTTAGGAATAAAATGTGGATTAGAATCAGTCCTCACCCATTCTTTAAAATCTAAATTTACTTGATAATTAAACAGCTTTCTATAAATAATACTATAACCCGAACCTCGTACTACAGCAGGAACAGTAATAGTATTATTTTGATTTATAAATTCATATTCGATTGGTAAATTATCCCAATTGATTTCAATATCTACAGTATCTTGATAAGTACTTCCATATTTTAAAATGAACCAAACTATCGCACTTCCTAATATGAATATGAGAAGGACCCCATAATTATTTTTACTTGCCTTAATCATTTAAAGAATAGTTTTGGAAAGGCCTCTTTCTCATTTTTGTTAAGAATTTTAATAGCTATGAAAGAAGTAAGGAAACCGATACCGTATCCATAGAACTGTACCATTGTAGCATACACAGCTTTGAATCCTACACTTATATTATTCTTAATCGTAGCATCAATAAAAATAAGAAAAAAGTAAGCGGTATAGACTAATAACAATTCAACATAACCTAGTAGTGAAAAAACAATACTAAACATAGCTCCCAATATAAAAAGAGAGGGAAACCAAAAGGTAAGTTTTGATGTTTGCGGATGCCATTTATTTAAAATTACCCTAACCTTTCCAAATTTTTCAACTTGCTTTTTAAATAAAGTCCAAGATATTCTTCTTTCATGATAAACATATGCCTTTTTAATAAGCTTAGTTTCATATCCAGATTGCCATAACCGTATACTTAGATCAGGATCTTCACCAGGATGAATCGTACCAAAACCACCAGTATCCTCAAAAGCCTTTTTACTCAATCCCATATTGAAGCTTCTCGGTTGAAATTTACCTAGTTGTTCACCACCACCTCTTATTCCTCCTGTAGTAAGGAAAGATGTCATTGAATAGTTGATCGCTTTTTGTAAATCGGTAAAACTCTCGTGTGCTGCGTCTGGACCTCCATAACAATGTACAAAATCGTTTTTTAAAAATTCATCAACTTCATTCAAGTAATTTTCTGGTATTAAACAATCACTATCCAGAATTATAAAATAATCACCTTGCGCTCTACTCATACCATAATTACGAGAATCACCAGGCCCAGAGTTCGGTTTAAAATAGTATGAAATGTTTACGCTTTCGCGAAAGCGAGAACATACTTTATCAGACTTTGAAGTAGACCCATCTTCTATAATCACAACCTCAAAAGATCTTTCAAAATTTAATTTTTCCAGACTCTTCAACAATTTTTCAAGCTCATCTGGCCGATTGTAAACGGGAATTATAAATGAATAATCAATGCTTTTCACATTTCAAAAATACAAATAAAAAAAGGCCGCACGAGGCGGCCTTTTAAGTATAAAGAAATGAAGTTATTCTTTAATTACTCGTACAGTTTTAGTTGCACCGTTACTAGTAACCTGAATTAAATACATTCCTGTAGAATAAGTCGAAAGATCAATTACCGCATTTTGAGACGCTGGTTTAAGACTAACAACACGTTGACCACTTAGATTCGTTACTGTAACAGAATCTATGGTATTAACAGCGTTAATATTTACCACATCTACAGTTGGGTTAGGATAATAAGTAAATCCTAATTCCTGAGTATTATCAACGCTAGCTGCTGCGTCAATTTCAAATACTCCTACGTGGAAATCGTAATCTTCAACATCATCAACTGCACCATCAGTTGCGTAAATTGCAAATCTTGTAATTCCACTATAAGCGCTAATATCAATTATCTCTCTAGTACCTGTTACAGCAGGCTGATTTGCCACTGTCCACGTAAATAGAGAAGTCCAAGTCACACCATTATCAGTAGAAACTAATAAATCAACCTGATCATCAGATCCCATTGTATCAGTATCTGTAGC
This sequence comes from Nonlabens tegetincola, assembly GCF_002117085.1. GTDB lineage: Bacteria > Bacteroidota > Bacteroidia > Flavobacteriales > Flavobacteriaceae > Nonlabens > Nonlabens tegetincola. The sequence continues at coordinate 1,457,521 of NZ_CP019342.1, forward strand.
ATCAGAGATACCCGAAGTTGTCCAGTTAGTAACGGCCACTTCAATCGTAAGTTCATCATTAGAAGTTCCTGATAAATCAAAATCCTCTGAGATTAGCCATTCCTGATCTATATTTTGGAACAAGTTAAGTGCATTTGAATTAACCACTGTACCATTAATATCTGTATAGGCTCTAGAATCTCTCCAGTCAGAAGTTCCTAATCCTGAAGGACCAGAAGCTATATCACCAGATCCTGCTTCATCCCAACAAGTATTAGGTGCATTTTGAGACATATCTGCCGCATAAGGATATGATGTAACCGGTAAACATGCAGTACTGAAGGTAATTGGGCCTACCCATGTACTAAAGTTACCCATTCCACAATCTGCACGCACATAAACTTCATAACTTGTAGAAGCAGTAAGACCGCTTTCAGTCACGGTAGTTGTTGTTGTAGATGTTCCTGCACCTGTAGGAGCACCAGAACCAGCTGTAACTACAACATATTCCCATACAGTTTCAGATCCACCTGCTGTCCAAGATACATCTGCAGTTGTCGCTGTAATATTACCAACAGTAATGTTTGACGGAGTCAAACAACCGTTGAAATCCTCTACAGCTACATCATCTATAGCTATATCTCCACCAAAAGAAGCACCACGTGTACCTCTAAATCTAACAGAAATCGTAGCACCGTTGTATGCTCCTAGTGGAACTATAGCAGTTTGCCAAGCGTCTGTTTGATTTACCTGTTGTTGTCCAACAAGAGTGAACACATCTAGATCCCAACCTGAACCATCATTCACATCAACATGTAACGTATCAAAATCTGGACCCCACATGTGATATGCAAAACTTAATGCTGGATTAGTTAATGCAGTCATGTCAATTAATGGGGACACTAATTCTGCTTCTGAACCTGCACTTCCTGAAGATGCTTCAGTAAAGAAATAATTAGATCCTGTTGCTGCAGCTGTAGGACCTGTATTAGTTGATCCAGTACCACCTGTACTAACATCCCAAGTATATCCTGATGTTTGAGGAGTACTCCAACAATTTTCTTCAACAAATGAAGTGGTAACTGTAAAAGACTCAAAACCTTCTGAATATGGAGCTACAAATGCTGAACAAGCCGTGGTAAATGTTCCAGGACCAGTTGCGTTACTTAAAGTTCCTCCACCACAATCTGCAGTAACATAGAATTCATAACAAGTTTCACTTGTTAAACCTGTAATTGCAAAATTAGAATTAGTTGTAGCTGTTACTTCAAATACGTTAGGATCGGTAGATGCTGTTCCTGGTGTAAATCCACAAGGACCATACTCAACAATCCAAGAAGTAGATGAACCGTTCTCAGTCCAACTTAAATCTGCACTTGCGTCAGTAACATTTGCTACAGTAAGAACAGATGGATTTGGACATGCAGGTAATTCATCCACTTTAAAATCATCAATAGATATATCACCTTCAAAAGTACCATTTGAAGTAGCTATGAATCTAAATTGAACAGTTTGACCAGCGTAAGCGGTTAAATCAACTAATTGTGGTAACCACGGATCAGCCTGAGCTGTTTGCTGTTGACCTGGACCAATAGTAAAAATATTTGTCCAAGAAGTACCATCATAAATTTCAAGGTCTAGTGTACCTATTTCACCACCAAACATGTGGTAAAAGAACTCTACCGATGGCGTCGTTAATCCTGATAAATCAATCAACGGAGTAACTAAGGTTGCAGTATCTCCTACTGCACCACTTGATGCTTCGGTATAGAAATAATTTGATCCTGTATTTGCATTAAGAGGTCCTGTTCCTGTAGAAGGCGTAGAACCACTACCATCAACATTCCAATCGTATGCGCTATCAGATGAAGCTGTCCAACAATCATCTTCTACAAAAGATGTGCTTGTTGCCATATTTTCAAATCCGTTGAAATAAGGAGCTGTAAAAGCTGCACAAGTTGTTGTAAATGGTTCAGGACCTGTGAAAACACTTTCATCACCAACTCCACATCTAGCTAGCACGTAGAATTCATAATCGGTTTCAGGTGTTAATCCTGTAACCTGAACATTGCTATTTGTCAGTACGTTAACTAATGGAATTGCATAAGTGGCTGGGTCTAATGGATCAAAACCTACTGGACCTACAACTACATCCCACTCTGTCTCTGTTGCTCCTGCATCCCAATCAAGGTCTGCAGTAGTGTCTGCAACAGCAACCGTTGATAAATTAGCTGGTTCTAAACAACTAGGCTGTACTTCGTATACAAAGTCGTCAATATACATCGCGTCAAATGCTCCAAACGGATTGAATTTAATAGCTACAAATCCACCAGTTGTTGTAATACTAGTAAAGTTTACGGTTATCAATTCATATTGATCATCCGGTAAATCAGCATTGGCAAAAGTTTGAACACTTGTAAAGGTAGAAGAATCAGTAGGGTCAGTCATAACCCCAACTTCGATTCCTCCTGTATCACGATCATAAGCTTGGAATTTAACTCGTTTGTCATTGCTTAAGTCAGAGAATTCCGGAGAAATCCAGAAGATTTCAGTAGCTGCTGGACTACCGCTATACATGTAAATATGTTGCGAACCAGAATTTGCAATGAAGTCTTCAACTTCAACTAGTGCAGCTGTTGTTCCACTACCTACAATTAAATTTGACTCACAATTATTTAAACCATCTATTGGGTCAGACTCAAAATCGTTAGCATATGGAGCTGTTAACGGAGCACACCTAGTGGTAAATGAGAATGGACCTACCCAATTACTAAATCCACCATTAGGACATGCAGATCTAACATAATAATCATAGGTTGTGTCTGGAGTCAGACCACTAATTAATTCACCTGTATTGGTACTTGTAGTTTGTACTCCTGTAGCACTTGATCCTTGAGTAAATCCAGTTACATCATATTCATATTCCCATGAAGTAGCCGTATCATTTTCATTCCAGAACAAATTAGCTTCAGTAGAAGTAATTGAGTCAGCGTTCAAGTCAGATACGTTAGGACATGTAGGTAATTCATCAACAGTTACGTCATCGATAGATATATCTCCACCAAACGAAGTTCCTCTAGTTCCTCTAAATCTAATTTGAATAGTCATATTCGCGTAAGCAGATAAATCTACTTGTGCAATCTGCCATGGATCAGCCTGATTAGTCTGTTGTTGTCCAGTAAGTGTGAACACATCTAATATCCAAGCAGAACCATCATTAATATCGATTGCAAGATTATCAAAGTCTGGTCCCCACATATGGTAAGCAAATGTCAAGGTAGGCGTAGTAAGTGCAGATAAGTCAATCAAAGGAGAATCTAACTCTGCAACTGCTCCAGTCGTTCCAGAAGAAGCTTCAGTAAAGAAATAATTATTTCCATTGTAAGCTGCTAATGGACCAGTATTAGTAGAGCCTGTACCACCAGTACTCACATCCCAAGTATATCCACTTGTTTGAGGAGTGCTCCAGCAATTTTCCTCTACAAAAGAGGTTGAAACTGTAAAAGCTTCAAATCCTTCAAAATAAGGAGCTGCAAACGCCGCACAAGCTGTTTGAAAACTTACTGGACCTGACCAAGAGGAGAATCCAGCAGCCCCAGAACAATCTGTTCTTACGTAAACATCATAATCTGTAAAAGCCGTAAGACCCGTTGCAGTATTTCCTGTTGTTGTTGAAGTTGCTGTACCACTAGTAGTTGCATCAGGTGGTGTACTTCCAGCTGGTACTATAATATATTCAAAATTAGAAGCAGCTGTTGCATTGGTGTCATTAAAGTCAATATCTACAGTTGTATCTGTAATATTAGATAATGCTATTTGATTAGGTGGAGAACAAAAGGCTCCACAAGTTTCAATTCTCATTAAATCTATAGCTATATCAGCTGCAAATCCAGTGCTACCAGGAGCTTCTTGACCTGTAATTTGTAAATAAATTGTTTGTCCTAGGTATGCATCAAGATTAACACCTACTGGCGCCCACGGATCAGATCCAGCAGTTTGTAATTGACCTTGCGCAGTAAATACATTAGTCCAAGGACCTGTAGGTGAGTTAGAAACATTTACTTCAAACGTATCCACTTCAGCACCGTAAGCAAAATAATAAAAAGATAGTTCAGCACCGTCAGTTGCAAAACTTAGATCAATTGCTGGTGAAACTATTTCGGCAACTGTGAATGTTCCACTAGTTTCTAAATACGCAAATCCGCCTCCACTAAAAGGAGCGTCAGGACCAGTGCCTGTAGAAGTTGGTGAAATCGCTCTATTAAAATTCCATAAACCAGCAGTAGTAGTTCCTACTCCTATGTCGCCCGTCCAACCATTATCATTGCTTTCAAATTCTTCTTGAAAAACAAATACATTGTCACCACTAGGACATGTAACTCCTTGAGGTGGTAAAAACGCCGTTCTAAAGGTTGCTGGACCGGTTTGTGTACTTAATGTACCAGAACCACAGTCTGCAACTACGTAGAAATCATAGGCTGTATTAGGCATAAGACCTGTTAAAGTGAATGGATTTGTACCTGCAGTAACTTCAAATACATTAGGATCTGTTGAAGCTGTACCTGGTGTAAAACCAGTTGGACCATATTCAATTATCCATGATGTTTCTGAACCTTGACTAGTCCAAAGAACTTCAGCATCATTTGCATTTAATACACCTGTACCTAATAAAGCAACTGGTGCACAAGCAGGGGCTTCCTCTATACTGAAGTCATCAATTGCCATATCTCCAGTTGTAAATCCTGCTCTGGTAGATACAAATCTTACTTGAATATCTCCTGAATAACCAGCTAAGTTAATGATCGCATTTTCCCATGGATCAGATCCTGAAGTTTGAATTTGTCCAGAAGTCGCAAATAAACCTGTTTGCCAAGCACTTCCATCCCAAACATCAACACTTAAGCTTCCCATATTTGCTCCATATAAGAAATAAGCAAATTGAACAGACGGTTCAGTTAAACCATCTACATTAATAATTGGAGAAAATAATGTTGCAGTATCTCCATCTGAACCTAGAGTTTCAGTAAACATATAGTTAGTACCGCTGTTAGCAGCATCAGGTCCTGTTCCCGTTGAAGGTGTTGTACCTGAAGTGGAAACAGCCCATTCATATTGACTGAATGTATTGGTTGAAACAAATTCTGCTGACCAGCAGTTTTCTCTTGAAAAATTTGTTGTACCAGTAAAAGATTCAAAATCTTCCACATAAGGCATGGCAGTTGTAGCAGTCAATGGAAGACATTGAGTAAAAACTGTTATTTGTTCTGCTGTACTGTAATCTGGTAAATTAGGATCACAAACCTCTCTTACATAAACATCATACTCAGTATCCGGAGTTAAAGAAGTAATTGAGTAATTTGCACTATTTGATGTTACCACGGTACCTTGAGCAGGTGAATCAAATGGAGTGGTAATCGTTCCTACAGGAGCATAATTAATTTCCCATTCTGTTGACCCAGTTTGTCCTGCAGACCATGAAATATCAGCAGAATCTGGACCTACAAAAACAGATTCTAAACTAGAAACTGGAAAACAACTTATTAAAGTACAAGCTTGATATGGTCCAGACCATAAACTTAAATCACCAGCTCCACAATCAATTTGCACAAAGAAGTCGTAGCACGTGTCAGAAGCCAATCCAGTAACATCTGCAAAAGGAGCAGTAAATTGCTGAACAACAGTTCCTTGACCAGTTCCTGGTGTAGTTATCACTCCTTGTAAAGCGTACTCAATATTAACTACTGGATTTGGGTTACCATTTGAATCCCATACAAATGAGATGCTATTAGAAGTATTTGTTACAGGAGCAAAGTTTGAAGCAGATGGACAAGACTCTGTTGTTGTAAACGTTACAGGACCTTGACATGCACTGAAATCTCCATTACCACAATCAGCAATTACATAAACATCATATGACGTAACAGAACTTAAACCTGAAAGCGTTGCTGGATTAGAATTTACAGTAACCTGAGTTCCACCTGAACCACAAGTATAGGGACTAATACCATATTCTATTATCCAAGACGTTTCGCTTCCTCCAGCAGTCCAAGCTATCTCTGCCGAATCAGCGACAACATTTCCTGCCGTTATGTTACTTACAGCTGGACAAGTTGGACAAGTGGCATTTCCACTAAAAATAGCCATTCCTCCAGAATTGTTAAATCCTGCATCATAGACTAATATTCCTTCAGAATCCAATAATCTAAATGTTCCATCTCCAGGAAATTGTGTTGGTCGATAATCAATAACCAACGCATCTCCGTCATTAACTGTTATGCTGTAAGTTTCAACAGCTGGTGGATTTGCACTACCAGTTTGAATAGCATAAGTGGTGGTTGTTCCGGCTACGGTGACATCAACACCAGTATTTGCCGTAAGGTTACCTCCTGAAACCCAGTCGTTACCGAGGTTATCGGTAAGTTCTAAGGTATAATTACATTGAGCCGAGACGGCGAATGTAATCAAGAGAGCACTTAGTAATAAGTAAATTTTTCTCATGGGTTAAATTTTGTTAAATTATCTGTTCAAAATAGTGAATTCTCCAAACACATGATAACAGTATCTTAACATATTCGATGTAATCAATATTCAACCGACAAAATGTTCTTTGTCTAGTAAGCTAATCGATTTTTAATTTTTACTGATAATTACGCTTTCACGAAAGCATAAAAAAAGGCCGCACAAGGCGGCCTTCTAATTGAATTAAATTAAATCTATTCTTTAATCACACGTACAGTTTTTGTAGCTCCATTGCTTGAAACTTGAAGCAAATACATTCCTGTTGAATAAGTAGAAAGATCCACCACAGCGTTTTGAGATGCTGGTTTGTAACTTACTACTTGCTGACCACTTAGATTTGTTACTACTATGCTATCAATAGTATTTACTGCTGATATGTTAACTATGTCCACCGTTGGGTTAGGATAATAAGTAAATCCTAATTCCTGAGTGTTGTCAACACTTGCAGATGCATCTATTTCAAAAACACCTACATGGAAGTCATAATCTTCAGTATCATCCACAGCACCGTCGGTTGCATATATTGCAAACCTTGTAATACCTGTGTAGGCACTTATGTCTATCGTTTCTCTAGTACCTGTAACAGCTGGCTGATTAGCCAATGTCCAAGTAAAGATTGAACTCCATGTCGCACCATTATCTGTCGAAACCATAAGATCTACTTGATCGTCGGATCCCATCGTATCTGTATCAGCAGCTGTAGAAGTTCCAGAAAAAGTCCAGTTGGTAACAGCCACTTCTATCACTAATTCATCATTGGAAGCACCTGATAAGTCAAAATCTTCAGAAATTAACCATTCTTGATCCACAGATTGATATAAATTCATCGCATTAGAGTTGATCACGTTTCCGTTGATGTCGGTATACGCTCTACCATCTCTCCAATCAGAAGCACCAAAATTAGATGGACCACTAGTTATATCACCTGAACCTGCTTCATCCCAACAATTATTAGGAGCATTTTGAGACATATCTGCTACATAAGGATAACTGGTTACCGGAGAACAGTCTGTTCTAAAGGTTAGAGGACCAATAAAGTTTGTATCACAGTCTGCTCTTACATAAACGTCGTATTCTGTATCAGCGCTTAATCCTGATTCTGTATAAGGTATTGAAGTCGCATTACTTGTACCAGCAACCGGTGCAGCGCTACCTTGAGGCAACACAACTACTTCCCATGCCGTAGAAACTGGTATATTATTATCAGTCCAGCTTACTGTAAGACTTGAGGCTGTAGAACTGTCTAATACGATGTTAGATACGTTCACACAAGATGGTCTAGGTATACAGTTATAATTTGCTTCCCAACCAGCAGCAGTTACACTACCGTCTGATGTGAACTCTATTGTAATCGCACCATCTGTATTAAGTCCTTGGAAAACTGCTGGGTTTTCTAAATCAGCTTCTAGCACAGGAGCACTTGTATCTAATCCATCATAGATAGTAAGAGTATCACAACAATTCTCTAGATCTACCAATGTAAAGTCTAACTCAACGATATTAGTGGCAACATCTGGTACGTAAGTAATTGTATAGTTTTCTCCATTTGAGTAATCTCCAGTAGCTCCACCTGTATCATAAACCGTGTCACCACAAACAGCACTTGTAGTAAAGGTAACTGGACCTTCATAAGGACTTGTGTTTCCAACTGAACATACAGCACGTACATAGACATCATAATCTGTACCTGAAGTTAATGTAGATAATGTGTAAGGATTAGTTGTAACACCAGCATCTGTTGGTGTTCCTGTAGGAGTTGTACCAGCTGGTACTACCTCAATATCCCATTCAGTTTCAGAACCACCATTTGTCCAACTAACCTCTGCACCAGTAGCTGTAATATTCCCAATAGTAATTGCAGATACTTCTGGACACGAAGGAATGTCTTCGATTACGACATCGTCGATATACATTCTCCAACCATCAGTTCCATTAGGTGGTACTCTCCATGCTATGTAAACATCACCAGTAAAAGATGATAAATCAACTACCTGTTCTTGGTAAGTTGTATTAGAATACAAATTCACAGGTACAATAGTGTTAGTAAAATCTGCTGCTGCATTACCAGTTGTAGATAAAAGTACTTCCATATCATTAGGTTCGTTAGCACTTTGCACTCTATACTGATAAATCAAACGCTGGCCACCAGTAAGTGTAATTGCAGGTGATATCAAGTAATCATCATCTACACCACCATTAAAGTCTGTATTCATTGCAGCTACCTCATCACCTTGGAAGGTGTTGAAAGAGTAATCTAGATCCCATTGATCTCCATCTCCATTTTCATCTAGAACGGTCCAACATCCTTGAGTAGCACTACTGCTATCAAAGGTTTCGTTAAATGGCACACTAAATGCATTACACGAGGTTCTAAATGATGTTGACACCGACCAAGGGCTAAATCCACCAGATGGACAAGCTGATCTGATATATACATCGTATTCCGTATTATCAATTAATCCAGTTAATGTAAAAGGATTCGTAGTAACCGTTATTAATGTTCCTGTCCCTAATACAAATCCTGCTGGTCCATATTCAACTTCCCAAGAAGTAGCAGTGCCTTGTTCTGTAAAATCTATATCAACAGCATCAGTTGTAATGTTTGATGTATTAATTGCTATAGGCTCGTTACAACTAGGTATCGTTTCAAATCTTACGTTATCTATGTACATAACCCAACCATCAGTACCATTTGGTGGTATTCTGAAAGCAACATAAACATCACCTGAATAAGCAGACAAATCAATAGTTTCTGTCATGTACGTTGTGTTGCTATATTGAGTTACTGGAAGAAGTTGCGTTGTAAAATCTGCAGCATTTGTACCAGTTGTAGAGATAAGAACCTCCATATCATTAGGTTCATTGGCACTACGAACTCTATAATCATATCTAACTCTCTCATTTCCAGTCAATGTAATTGCTGGAGAAATTAGGTAATCATCATCAACACCTCCGTTAAAATCAGTGTTCATAGAAGCAGATTCATCTCCTTCACTAGGTGCAAATGTATCATCAAACTGCCATTGATCACCATCACCATTTATGTCTAATACAGTCCAACAATCTTGAGTACTGCTTGTAGAATTAAATGATTCAGTAAATGGAATACTAAAAGCATTACAAGCTGTTCTTGCTAATACTGCATTAGCAGTCCAACTACTTTGATCTGTTGTTGAACAAATAGCTCTTAAGTAAAAATCATACTCTGTATTGTCAGTAAGACCAGTAACTGTAAATGGATTTGTAGTAGCCGTAACAACTGTTCCAGATCCTTGCCCAGCTCCAGGCGCTGTGTATTCAATTTCCCATTCTGTTTCAGAACCACCAGCTGTCCATGAGAATTCAATCGAATCAGATGAATTGGTTACTGTTGCAAAATTAAAAGGAGTTGGACAGGCCGGAGCTTCTAATAGTTCTATATTATCTATAGCAATGTCTCCTTCAAAAGTACCAGCAGAAGTTCCAACAAAAACCAGTTGAACACTTTGACCAGCAAACGCATTTAATGAAACAAGGAAGTTTTGGAAAGGATCCGTATCAGCCTGTTGTTGTTCTCCAGAAATTGAGAACACACTTGTATCTGTTCCACCTGCTCTAATAAATAATTCAAGCGTTCCTATATCACCTCCAAACATATGGTAATCAAATGAAACAGCAGGAACTGTTAATGCAGATAGATCATAAATAGGAGAAACTAATTCTGTAGTATCTCCAGCTGAACCGTTAGAACCTTCTGTATAAAAATAATTACCAGTTGTAATTGAAGGAGCTGGTCCAGTTCCACTCGAAGCTGTTAATGTACCAGGTGCTAAAACCCAAACAAATGATCCCGATGAGCTTGCCTCCCAACAGTTTTCAGAGGTAAAAGCATCAGCTGTGCCAGGGAATGTATTTGTTGTAGGCGTAAAACCTGTCTCAAAATCAATAACAGCTGGGGCTGTAAATGGCAAACATAATGTTTGCACACCTATAGGTCCTGTCCATGTACTGAAGTCAGTAGTTGAACAAGCTGCTCTTATATAAAATTCGTAACCTGTATTATCTGTTAATCCAGATACAGTAAATGGATTTGTGGTAGCTGTTACTACAGTACCTGACCCTTGACCTGCGCCTGGTGCAGTATATTCTATTTCCCATTCAGTTTCTGTTCCACCATTTGTCCATGCTAATTCAACAGAGTCAGAAGTTGCGCTATTTACAACTAAACTAAGTGGTCTCGGACAAGAAGGTGCTTCAACGAAACCTACGTTGTCAATCGCAATATCACCTTCAAATGTTCCAGCTGATGTTGCTTCAAACACTACTTGAACAGTTTGACCTGCATAAGCCGCTAATGGTAATATTAATGATTCAAATGGATCAGTATCTGAAGTTTGTTGTTCACCTGATATTGAGAAAATATTAGTATCTGTTCCTCCTGTTCTTACGATTACATCAAGTGTACCTATATCACCACCGAACATGTGATAGTCAAAAGAAACCGCTGGGACTGTAAGTCCAGAAAGGTCAACCTGAGGTGAAACTAATGTAGTAGTATCACCTGCTGTTCCACTCGAAGCTTCTGTATAAAAATAGTTACCTGTAGTAACTGATGGGGCTGGACCTGTTCCTCCTGATGCTGTTAAAGTACCTGGAGCTAAAACCCAAACAAAATTTGCCGAAGAACTAGCTTCCCAACAATTTTCATTAGTAAATGCATCTCCAGCTGATGGAAATGTACTTGTTGTAGGCGTAAAACCTGTTTCGAAATCAACAGTTAAAGGAGAAGAAAACGGCAAACATAATGTAGTAAAAGACACTAATTCCCAACTACTGAAATCAGGTAAATTAGGGTCACAAATACCACGTACATAAACTTCATAGACAGTTGCATCAGTCAATCCTGACAGTGAGGTTGATGGTGTGGTAGGATTAGGAGAAACGGTTGTTCCTTGCCCTGTACCTGGATTGGTTATAACTCCAGCCACAGCCCATTCAACTTCCCATTCCGTCTCTACTCCACCAGCAGTCCATGAAATATCAGCACTTGAAGTTTGTATGTTACTAGTTGTAAGACCTGTTACTACAGGACAAGATATCGCTGTTGTGGCCACATAAGGTCCAGACCAACTACTTAAATCTCCATTTCCACAATCAATTTGAACCCAAAATTCATATTCAGTATCTGACATTAACCCACTAACAATCGCAAGTGGTGCAGTGAATTGCTGTTCTTGTTGACCTTGTCCAGTACCTGGAGTTGTAATTGTTCCTGTTGGAGCATAATTAACATTAAATGTAGGATTACTATTACCCCTTGCGTCCCAAGTAAATTGTATTTCAAACGCACTTTCTGTAATAGGTGCAAAAGCTCCAGGAGCAGGACAAGATTCAGTCGTAGTACCTTGTATAGGTCCTTGACTGTTACTTATATCAGTTCCAGGTGTACAAACTGCTCTTACATAAAAATCATAAGTTGTTTCTGAAGTTAATCCAGGAACCGTGAAAGGATTTGAAGTTGCAGAAACTACAGTACCTCCAGATCCTACAGTATATGGACTCACTCCGAATTCTATTTCCCATTCTGACTCTGAACCTCCATTTGTCCAGCCTAATTCTATCGAATCGGCAGCTGCATTGTTAACCACAAGTGCGGTTACTACGGGACAAGTTGGACAACTCGCAGGTGCCGCATACAACGCCGTTCCTCCCGAATTGTTAAATCCAGCATCATAAAGAACAATACCTTCAGAATCTAATAATCTAAACGTTCCGTCTCCTGGAAAACTTGTAGGACGATAGTCCACGTTTACCGCGTCTCCTGTATTTACAGTAATATTATACGTTTCGGTTACTGGAGTCCCAGCATTACCGGTTTGGATTTGGTATGTGGTTGTTACACCTGCAACGGTGACATCCACACCCGTGTTAGCCGTAAGATTCGCCCCAGACACCCAATCATTACCTAGATTATCGGTAAGTTCTAGAACATAATCACACTGGCTGTAGCTGACTATACTAAATAGAAAAGCTACTAGAACAAGTAATTTTGTTTTCATGTTAAGTTTGATTTTAATTTGTCTGCACAAGATACTATTTAACTTTCACTTAACAATTATCTAACATGTTATCTTTTTTAACTTTTTATTAAAAACCTCCTCAATATTCAAAAAAAAAGCCTCGCTACTGCGAGGCTCCTATAATTAGGTATTGTTTTGTTAAAATTTCTCAATCACTTCTTGACTTACACCAGTATTTGAGAAGCCACCATCGTGAAATAAATTTTGCATGGTTACTTTTTTAGTATAATCAGAAAATAAAGTAACCGTATATTCCGCACAATCTTGAGCAGTAGCATTACCCAAAGGGCTCATTTTTTCAGCATAGCTCAAGAATCCTTCAAAACCTTTAACTCCACTACCAGCTGTAGTTGGTGTCGGTGACTGTGAAATCGTATTTACTCTTACTTTCTTTTCTTTACCAAAGAAATATCCAAAACTTCTAGCAATTGACTCTAGATATGCTTTATTATCTGCCATATCGTTGTAATCTGGGAATGTACGTTGAGCAGCCATATAGGTAAGTGCAACAATACTGCCCCATTCATTCATTGCATCATTTTTATGCAACGTTTGTAATACTTTATGAAATGATAAGGCACTTACATCCCATCCCTTTTCCGTGTAATTGTAGTTCTGATCTGTATAATGATTTCCTTTTCTTACATTAACACTCATACCTATTGAGTGAAGAACAAAATCTAATTTACCTCCTAAAATCTCAACCGACTCAGTTATCAATTTCTCTAAATCTTCTAAATTTGTTGCATCAGCTGGGATAATCTGACTTCCTGTTTGTTCTGCCAATTTATTTATTTGCCCCATACGCATCGCGACAGGAGCATTAGTCAAAACAAAAGTTGCTCCTTCTTCATGAGCTAATTGAGCTGTTTTCCAAGCTATCGAATTTTCATCTAACGCACCGAAGATTATTCCGCGCTTTCCTTTAAGTAAGTTGTAAGACATAATTTTTGATTAGGTGGCAAATATAAGATTATTGCAAAAGTACTCTTGCATTTTCTCGTGCTGCATCAGAAATTTTTCCACCGCTTAACATTTGTGCAATTTCTTCAATTCTAGCAGAAGCATCTAATTTGCTTATATTACTAATAGTTTTTTCGTTATCAATTTTTTTCTCAACCAATAAGTGTTCGTGACCTCTTGCTGCAATTTGTGGTAAATGAGTTATGGCTATAACCTGCATAGACTCACTCATCACCTGCATGATAGATGCCATTTTTTCGGCAATTGCACCACTCACTCCAGTATCAATCTCATCAAATATTATAGTTGGTAATTTTTTATTCACTGCCAGTTGTGATTTAATAGCGAGCATTACTCTAGATAACTCTCCACCACTAGCTGCTTTTTCAATAGGCTTCAAAGTTGATCCCATATTTGCAGTAAACAATAAGCCTACTACATCTTTACCTAAGTTGTGGAAGCTATCAGATGATTCAACTTTACAGTTTAATTGCGCATGTGGCATCCCTAAAGATTGAATTTGACTATCCAACTTCTTCTCCAAAGAATCTTTATACATGATTCTCATTCCCATTAATTCATCAGATAGATCTGTGCATTGATCGTGCTTTTCACTTAATAGTTTATTGAGTTCTGTTTTTCTCTTATCCAAACTCGATGTTTCTAACACTTTAGCAGCGAGCTCATCTCTAATCACTATAAGCTCAGAAATTGAATCAGTTTGGTGTTTTTTAAATAAATTTTGAATAGTGTTGAGAGTTTCATCAATCTCGGCAAGCCTTGAAGGGTCTGCCTCTATATTATCAAATTCTCTTTCTAAGGTTTCAACAATATCCTCAAGCTCCACTAACGTTGAACTAAGTCTTTGATCAATTTCACTATATAAAGACGAGAATCTTTTGATCCCAGAAATGGCTGCAATAGAAGATCGTAATTGTTCCACGACACCATGATCATCTTCATTAACGATCTTAAACGCCATACCCAACCCTTCTTTTATTGACTCAACATTACCCAATTGCTCTTGCTCTTCTTCAAGTAACTCTAGGTCAATACTTTCTAAATTAGAGTCTTCTAACTCACCAAGTAAAAAGATATTATAATCATTTTCTTTGATCAAGTTGTGCTCCTTTTCTTCGAGAGTTTTTAATTCCCGTTTCAAAGATTTAAATTCTGTAAATGATCTTTGATAATCACTCAGCACCTTTAAAAATGATCGCTTTTTATTTTTAGTTTCAAATGCAACATGAGCATCTAGCACCTCTCTTTGAAAGGAATCTCTAATTAAATCACGAGTATCATGTTGAGAGTGTATATCAATCAAGTATCCACCTAGTTGCTGTAGTACAGATAAGGTAACTGGCAAATCATTAACAAAAGCACGACTCTTCCCTGACGGTAGTATTATTCTTCTTAAAATAGTATGATTTTCATGATCGAGATCAAGATCTTCAAAAACCTTTTTTAAATCTAATGATGATAAATCAAAATGAGCTTCAACGACACATTTTGAATCAGAATCACGTACCACACTTAAGTCAGCGCGTTGACCTAGTATTAGACCAAGTGCTCCTAGAACTATTGATTTTCCCGCACCCGTCTCTCCAGTAATAGTTGTAAGACCAGTTGACACATCCAAATCTAGATGTTCAATCAAGGCAAAATTCTGTATATGTATTGAGGTAAGCAACTTACTTTAAACGATTTAATAATTCCAGTTAGACAAATAACATAAAGAACTAAATTAATCTAAAGTAATGGCATAGAAAAATGTTTACACACGAATTGTACGCCATTTAGACGATTGGTTGGGCGCTAGTTTCTGTAGTAACGTTTTTAAATCTCTGATGTTTACTGCAGGACCGTCAGAATAGATTCTAGATATCTCATCGGCTTTTGCATCAAAGAAAGTACGTTGTAATAAACTATTTGGTCTGCGCTTATTCAACTCCTCAAATTGCACTAAAATTGTTTTTAGTTTCTCCTTTGTCCTTTTAGGATCTTCTGCAAACTTATCCATACCTAATAAATGATATTCATACATCACTTTACGATATTCTACATACGTATCAGATAATAAATCATCATTGAGACGGTACCTTGAAATAAGTCCATCATTAGGTCTCCACCCACGAACCGAAGTATCTGACTGAGAAAGATTCACAATTTGTTGCGCTTCTCTGTGATAAGATTCCCCACCTTTAAATTCAAATGTATCTGCATCTATTCCTATTACAGTAAGAGCATAAAAAGAGACTAATGACAATAGGTTATTTTCATATTGGTTTTTGTTGTAAAAGAAAGGAGCATATTCTACATATTCAAACCTTACATCATTGTCTTTATAATTAAAAATAGGTGTGCTATAGGTACTATTAAAAACTGGACGAGATGCCGACACTTGGAAATTGCCCTCAAACCTATCATTGTCGTATACATTGACAACAAATACAAGAGACATAGTGATTTTTTCTTCATCCTCATATTCGTTATCCGTCCATTTAGTATTATTTAAAAACTCCTGCATAGAAGTTTCTAATGTTTTAAATATGGATAAATCTGGTTGAGCTACTCCTTGAGCATTAACTTGTACAGTAGCATTAAGCTCTTGGCCGTGGCCATATAAAAAGCTTAATAACAAAAACAGACTACTTAATCCTTTTAATAATCTCATTAACTATATCTTTTGCAACCTCAACCTTACTTTTTAATTCGAATGGAATGACTTCCTTTTCCTTAGTAATCAAGGTAATTTTATTGGTGTCTTTTTTAAAACCTGCACCTTTATCTCTCATAGAGTTTAAAACTAATAAATCAGTATTCTTTTTTTCCGCTTTCGCGAAAGCGTGATTCAACTCATCATTAGTCTCTAGAGCAAACCCCACAAGAAAAGGTTTGTTTTTTAACGCTCCTACACTTGCTAAAATATCGGGATTTTTAATCAATTCTATATGTAACGTGTCTTCCTTCTTTTTTATTTTGTTTGTAGCGACATCTTTAGGCCTGTAATCTGCAACAGCAGCACTAAAGATAGCAATATCCATTTCTGATACTATCTTGTGGACTGCATCGTACATATCACTAGCACTAGTCACATCGATGCGTTGAATTGAAGAATGCTCTACGATGACCGAACTTGGCCCCATGATCAAATGTACCTGTGCACCCATTTCTGCAGCTTGTACAGCAAGGGCCGCACCCATTTTTCCTGAACTGTGATTTCCAATAAAGCGTACTGGATCGATAGCCTCGTGAGTAGGGCCAGCCGTTATTAGAACTTTTTTATCGTGCAGAGGTAATTTTGACAAGATATCATTTTCAACGAAAGTGATAATTTCTTCAGGTTCGGCCATACGTCCTTTTCCTGACAAACCACTTGCTAGTTCTCCATCACCTGCTGGAATCATAAGGTTACCATAAGATTCCAACTTTTCAAAATTATGGAGTGTTGATGGATGCTTATACATATCAAGGTCCATGGCTGGAGCAAAGTAAACAGGGCATTTTGCGCTACAATATACCGCAAGCAGTAAATTATCAATTGTACCGCTTACCATTTTACTCAAAGTATTGGCTGTAGCTGGTGCAATAATGATTAAATCGGCCCAAAGACCTAATTCCACATGATTATTCCATGTATCATTTTCATCATCTTCATTGGTAAAATGAGAATGAACCGGATTCTTTGAAAGTGTAGATAAAGTAAGCGGTGTAACAAAATCTCGCGCAGCAGGAGTCATCACCACTTTAACGACAGCGCCTGCTTTAATAAGCAGGCGCGTCAAAAATGTTGTTTTATAAGCAGCAATACCACCAGTTACACCCAGTAATACTTTTTTACCACTTAGTATAGACATATCTTAATTAAGATTTGCTAGTATCTCTATGATAGATTTTACCATCTAACCATTCTTTTACAGCGATAGCTGTAGGCTTTGGCAAACGCTCATAAAATTTAGATACTTCAATTTGCTCCTTATTTTCAAAAACTTCTTCTAGTGAGTCATTGTAGGTAGCAAATTCTTCTAGCTTTTCAATTAGCTCTTCTTTGATATCTCCTTTAATCTGCTCAGCTCTTTTAGCGATAATTGAAATCGCTTCATACATATTACCAGTAGGTGAAGTAAGGGCATCACGATTGTAGGTAATAGTTGTAGTTGCTGCGTCTAAATTTTTAGTATCCATATTAATTACTCAAATTCTCTGATTCAAATTTTTCTATTTCGGCCATGATCTCCTGTGCATCATCTTTATATTCACTATTAGGAAATCTGCGTGCAAAGTTATTATAATATTTTTTAGCAAGCGCTAATCGTTCTGGAATTAAATTTTCAAAACTATTAACAGCATAAATATACTGAGATTCAAAAAGATAATAATGTGCATCATCTAGGTAATTTGATCCTGGATGATCGATTATAAAATTCTCAAAACCTGCTATAGCTGCTTTAATATAAATTCCGCCTCTGTGATGATATTGTTTAGCAATTTCATAGGCCTTACGATCTAATTTCTCTCTTAATTCAGCTACAAGAACATTAGCTTCTTCATTATACTTCCCTTCTGGGTAAGCATTTATATAATCTTGCAGTTTAACAAGTGCCGTATTAGTTTCAGATTGATCTTTAGAATATACAGGAGACATGTGATAGTAACTTTTGGCTCCTAAAAAAACCGCTTCCTCCACGTTGTTATCTAAAGGGTGAGAAGTTACAAATCGCTCAAATTGATAGGCACTACTTAAATACCTTCTATCTCCATAAAGCGCCTTGGCATACTTAATAGCCATAGGGGCAGCACTGTCAGTACCTCTATATAAGGGAATGATCTGTTCAAAAAGATCGATACTCTTACTATATTTCTCCTTCTTCATTAATGTATCAATCATACTCACCTTGACATTAGGATCATCTGATTTTAATGCCTTTTGATAAGGACCACAAGACACAAGAACTAAAAAGATAAAAAATATTAAAACAATTTGTTTCATACTACGGTATTGATAGGCTGCAAAAGTAATGTATTCACAACACTCCTTATAATTTTAATTGTGAACGACAGTTAATACGTTTTAGTACGCATTCATGAAATCAATTATACTAGTTCTCAATTTTTGTGAAATTGGCACTAATGGTAATCTTAAATGTTCTTCACATAAATCGAGATGGGCTAGCATTGCCTTAATACCACCAGGGTTTCCTTCGGCAAAAATTAAATCGATACTAGCTTCAAGTTTGTGATGCAGTTTATATGAATCTATTGAATTACCTTTTAAAGCTAGTCTAATCATTTCGCTAAAATCGCTAGGCAATCCTTGACCAATTACAGATATCACTCCAGCACCACCAGCAAGAGTCATTGCGTTGGCGATCATATCATCTCCAGATATCACAAGAAAATCATCTGGTGTATGTTTTATCATTTTCATGGCAGCTACAAGATCTCCTGCTGCTTCCTTTATCGCTACAATATTTGTATAATCATTTGCCAAACGAACTACCGTGTCAACAGCCATATTACTCGCTGTTCTTCCTGGAACATTATATAAAATAATAGGCTTATCAGTAGCTTGTGCGACTGCTGCAAAGTGTTGATAGATACCTTCTTGGGTAGGTTTGTTGTAAGCAGGTGAGACACTAAGTACTGCATCAAAAGATGAAAGGTCAGTTTGTTTTAATTCATCTACTACAACAGCTGTATTACTACCACCTATACCTATTACAAGAGGCAATCGTCCTGCATTGGTTTCAACCACGGTTTTTACAACATCCTGTTTTTCCTGTTTAGAAAGGGTAACGCTTTCTCCAGTCGTTCCTAAGACAACTAGATATTCTATACCATTATCAATTTGGTAATTCACTACGGACTGTAAAGCACTGTGATCCACATCACCATTTGCTTTAAAAGGAGTTACAAGTGCTACTCCTGTTCCTTTAAGTTGTTGCATATTATCGGGTTAAAATTTTTATATACTTTGCTATTTCTTTTACAAATACGTCTTTGTCGTTTGATGACACATTAATTGACAAATCATAAAGCTCTTCTCGTGCATCATTGATAGCTACTTTAAGAGCTGCCTGTGCCTTGATCGTCACAAATGTAGCTAGTTCATCCGGATCTTTTATGAGTAATATTTGTAAATCGTGTTTTTTTTCAATCGCCTCGACTAGTTGCTCATCAACAACGGTTGCATTCCATTTAATAGACTTTTCATCAAACGGAATACCATCCATTTCATGAAATTTCTTTTTATCAGTTACTTGATTTAAAACTGTCAAGTTTTTATCGTCAATTTTAAGTTGTTCACACCACCTTAAAATATCATCATAGGCAATTTGACTAGCGCTAGAGGTAATGACTAACAATGATTTAGGTACCACAGGAACACTATTCCTGTTTTGCGATTTCAATTTTCTTATCGCTTTCCTCAGCGATCTACGCTTTATTCCTTTAAAAAACATTTACTTTTACTGTGGAAACAAAAATAGAATATTTCACATGGCTTTTTGCTACAACTTTCCTCTTAAAACATATAGGAAATTAGGTGTTTATCTCGCTTTCGCGAAAGCGCTTTTCTTAATCACACTCTTAACTAGTTGCAATTCAAACACAAACGTTCATCTAGATACCGTTGACTATAAACGAATAGAAATAAACGACTCACTAGCTCAAGAAGATAGTATCGCACAATTTATTGCCCCTTATGGCGAAAAAATAAATCAAGAAATGAATAGAGTGCTTTGCTATAATCCTAAAAGCATGCACAAAAATGATACTCCACTGAACACAGCGCTTGGAAATATGCTATGTGAAATCATTATGGAACAAGTTAATCCTGTTGTTAAAAGTAGGTTAGATACTAACATTGATGTTGTTTTACTAAATCACGGAGGAATAAGAGCTCCCTTACCAGCTGGTGAGGTAACAACTAAAAGAGCCTATGAAATAATGCCTTTTGAAAATGAGGTTGTGGTTGCACAGCTTAATAAAGCTCAAATGGAGCAACTTATCCAATATATAGTAGATAGAGAAAGAGCTCATCCTTTCTCTGGTATGAAAATTTCTTTAAATGCTGATAGTAGCCTGAATAATGTATCTATAAACGATCAACCTTTAACTGAAAATATCTATTATGTTGCTACAAGTGATTACTTGTATAACGGAGGTGATAGCATGAACTTTTTTAACAATACAACGGTAACAAAAACTGATTATAAAATAAGAAATGCCATGATTGACTATTTCAAAAAGGTGGATACTCTTAAGTTTGAATCCGACAATAGATTTACTAAAGCAAATTAATCATGAAAAGAAGTACATTTCTTAAAAGTTCAACAGCTGCGGTAGCTGGAATGGGTTTATTTGCCAATTTTTCTACTGCAAACAGTTTATATAAAGTAAGTAGTATAACTGAAAAAAGTAAAAAGATCACCATTTTACATACTAATGATACTCACAGCCACATTGAACCTATTGTAGGAGGACGCAATGATGGTCGTGGTGGTGTTGCTCGTAGAGCAGCTTTAGTTAATCAAATTAGAAAGGAGAATCCTAATACTCTTTTGTTAGATTGTGGTGATATTTTTCAAGGAACCCCATACTTCAATTTCTATGGTGGAGAGCTAGAAATTAAACTCATGAGTATGATGGGATATGATGCGGCAACAATTGGTAATCATGATTTTGATAATGGAATAGATGGGTTGTACAAGCAGCTTCCACATGCCAATTTTGACTTTGTGATATCCAATTATGATTTCAAGAATACGATAATGGATGGTCATACATTAGAAAACAAGATAGTGACACTAGACGGCATCAAAATAGGAATGTTCGGATTAGGCATCGAACTAGATGGATTAGTAAATAAAACCAACTATAAAGAAACCAAATACCTAGATCCTATAGATATCGCTACAGATCAGGCACGTATACTCAAAGAGGAAAAAGGATGCGATCTAGTTATTTGCATGTCGCATTTGGGATATTCCTATAAATCAGATACTGTAAGTGATGTAAGCCTAGCAGCAGCGACGTCAAATATTGATGTAATAATTGGTGGTCACACCCATACATTTCTAGAAAAACCAGAATTGATTCTTAATAAAGAAGGAAAAAACGTGGTTGTTAATCAAGTAGGCTGCTATGGAATGTATCTAGGTAGAATAGATCTTTACTTAAACGAGACAGATATTAACAATCAAGCTGGAACGGTTTATAATCTATAGAAATATTATTTTACCCTTTTAAATCCTCTTTCAGGGAATTTAGTATCATACATAACTGGAGATTCTTCCATATAGTCGTAACAACTTTGAATTTTTTCAGAATCTGAAAACAGTAGCTTATTCTGCTTATCAAGCCGTAGATAGAGTAAATAAATTTCATCTCCTGCTCCACACATACCACGACCATTTCCTCCTGGCTTACTGGGTTCTATAACGGTGATAAGCATGTGGGTAATCTCATGAACTTCTTTAAATCCTTCTATTTGTACTTCATATACATATTCAAAACCCATCGTTCCAAAGTCTAATACCAAATCATCGTCAACCGTGAGGTAGGTATCATATTCCCCTAAATCCCAAAATTTACTTGCCACATCTTCTTCAAAAGTAACTTCCCAAACTTGTGAAGAACCTTTCTTATTCCAGCTCATATTATTGAATATACCATCATCAGAGTCTCCATAAAACATCTCGTCATAATTTACTGGATGACAACTATAATCTTCATCAATTTCTAGTTGAAAATCGCCATCGTATTTTGCATAAATGATGAATTCCTCATTTTCTGGATAAGTTGAAAAATAAACCTGTATGGGTATTGATTGAGTACTTGAATCGTATTTATACCAACCTGTATATTCTCTTTCATATTCACAAAAACCTTGATATTCCATGTACAAGGTTATAGGATATTCACCTACATTACCTTTTACCATCATTTGATTATTTGTGATAGTTCTATAGGAATAGGTTTGGGATTGCAACCAAAAACTATTTAAAGCGAGAAGAAAAACTATCAGTAATCTCATAATTATAGCATTTCTAAAAACTCTTGTTCACTAATCATGGTAATACCCAGTTTTTCAGCTTTGGCAAGTTTTGAAGGTCCCATTTTATCACCTCGAATGAGAAAGTCTGTTTTACTAGAAAGCGAGCTGCTTACCTTACCACCATTATCCTCAATAAGTTTTTTTAAATCATTACGCGACATTTCAAAAACACCAGAAACTACAAAGCTTTTACCAACTAGTTTATCAGTTTGACCTTCTAACTGCTCTTCGCTTAATGAGAATTGTAATCCAGCATTTTTTAACCGTTCTAGAATGGCTTGCTGCCTTTCGTCAACTATGAATTCTACAACAGTTTGTGCTATGCGGTCGCCTATTTCTGGGATAGCGGTTAGTTCTTCTAACTTCTTTTCTGTAGGACTGGAAACATCGGCAAATAAATCTAGATTTTCCTTATCAGGTGCTTCTGGTAAAGCTATGAGAGCATCCATGCTTTTATAATGTTTGGCTAGTTTTTTTGCCACTGTTTCACCTACGTACCGTATTCCCAAAGCAAAAAGAACACGCTCAAAAGGAATTTGCTTACTTGCTTGTATCCCGTTAATCATATTCTCTGCACTCTTTTGAGCCATACGTTCTAAAGGCAGAACTTGTTCGACGGTAAGGTCATATAAATCGGCATAGTTCGAAATTAGTCCTGCATCAACGAGTTGACCAACAGTCTCTGCTCCTATTCCATCAATATCCATTGCCTTTCTTGATATAAAATGCTCAATCCTACCTTTAATTTGTGGTGGGCATCCTAATTCATTGGGACAAAAATGTTGGGCTTCGCCTTCCTTACGGACTAGTTCTGTATTACACTCTGGACATCGTGTAGCATATTCAGTAGGGCTAGAATTATCTGGCCGTTTAGTAAGCTCTACAGCAACAATTTTAGGAATAATTTCTCCACCCTTTTCTACATAGACCTCATCTCCTACTCTAATATCTAGTTTTTCAATTTGATCGGCATTATGTAAACTCGCTCTTTTTACCGTAGTACCTGAAATTTCAACTGGTTCTAGATTCGCTACTGGTGTTATGGCTCCAGTACGACCTACTTGATAGGTGATTTCATTAAGTCTAGTACTCACCTGTTCTGCAGCAAATTTATAAGCCATTGCCCATCGTGGCGCCTTGGCTGTAAAGCCCAGCTCTTCTTGTTGTTGCAGGCTATTTACCTTTATAACAACTCCATCTGTTTCATAAGGTAAATCCTTTCTTGCAACATCCCAATGTTCTATATACTGCAACACCTCATCAATACTCTGCACTAATTGAGATTCTGCAGGCGCTTTGAAACCCCAATCACGCGCTAGGTTCAAACTGTCGTATTGTGATTGCACCGGTAAGTTATCTCCTGCAAGTTGATATAACAAACATTCCAGTGGTCGCTGTGCAACTATACTACTATCTTGTAATTTTAAACTACCACTAGCGGTATTACGTGGATTGCGATATAGTTCTAATCCTTGCGCTTCACGTTCTTGATTCATTTTATGAAATCCTTGCCACGGTAACACAATCTCACCACGAATTTCAAATTTATCAGGCACTTCACTAGCTCGTAGTTTTAATGGGACTGACTTAATGGTACGCACATTGGCAGTAACATTATCACCTTGAGTACCATCTCCACGAGTAACTGCCTTTACAAAAACTCCTTTTTCATACCTCAAACTTATACTAGCACCATCGTATTTAAGCTCGCATACATATTCAATAGGACCATCAACAATTTTTCTTAATCGCTGTTCCCAATCCAGTAAATCTTCTTTACTATAACTATTATCTAGTGAATACATGCGGTATTCATGCTTCACGGTTTCAAAATTCTTAGTGATTTCACCACCTACCCTAACACTGGGACTATTAGGGTCAAAAAACTCAGGATTTGCTGCCTCGAGTTGTTTGAGTTGCTCTAATTTCTTATCAAATTCAAAATCTGAAATGGTAGGATTGTCGTTTACATAATAGTTGTAATTATGTTCTCGCAATTCATTTCTTAATGCTAGTATTTGTTCTTCAGGACTCATTAAATTGTACTATCTTCTGCAAGTATTTTGTCGACTCTAAATTACAATAATGCTTCAAAGAATTCTACTAATCACCATATTGATATTAACAGTATTATCCTGTACCAAAACTACTAGACATGTAGACCTTAAAAGTCCCAGTATCATTCCTGCACCGCAATCCTTGCAGGTAAATGATGGATATTTTACGTTTCATGAAAACACTTCGTTTAGGTTTGATCCTGAGTTTCCTATGGCTGGCAAGTTCTTACTTGATCATTTTGATAAAATGGGTTTTGACGAGTTAAACGATTATGATGATAAGGAAGACAACTACATCTATTTGAAATTCAATGAAGAGATCAATAGTACCGAAGGGTACCGAATGAAAATCGATCCTAAACGAATACTTATTCATGCCAGTACGGATGCAGGCGCTTTCTATGCGGTACAATCGCTCATCCAGTTGTTCCCCATACTTAATGACAAGGATGAAATTCACTTACCAGCACTAACCATTGAGGATGAACCACGTTTTAAATATCGTGGTATGCACCTAGACGTTTCTAGACATATGTTTCCAGTAGCGTTTATCAAGAAATACATCGATGCTATGGCGATGTTAAAGATGAATAATTTTCACTGGCATCTAACTGATGATCAAGGCTGGCGCATCGAGATCAAACAATATCCTAAACTTCAAGAAGTGGCTGCCTACCGTGACAGTACTTTACTAGGACATTACAACGATACACCGCGCAAGTATGACAAGACTAGATATGGTGGATACTACACACAAGATGAAGTGCGTGAGATTATCGCTTTCGCGAAAGCGAGACACATCAACATCATTCCAGAAATCGAACTACCTGGTCATGCTCAAGCGGCAATTGCTGCCTATCCAGAACTAGGATGTACCAACGAAGCTGTGAACGTAGCTACAGAATGGGGCGTTTTTGACAACATTTATTGCCCTAACCCAGAGACTTTTGAGTTTCTAGAAAACGTACTAGACGAGGTAGCAGCCTTATTTCCATCACCATACATTCACATAGGCGGCGATGAGGCACCAAAAACACAGTGGAAACAAAGTGTAACCGCACAACGATTTATCAAAGAAAATGGATTAAAAGATGAATACGAATTACAATCCTACTTCATTAAACATTTTGAAAAATACCTAGCTTCAAAAGGCAAGAAAATCATCGGGTGGGATGAAATCCTAGAAGGCGGACTAGCTAAGGATGCCACGGTTATGAGTTGGCGCGGCATGCAAGGTGCCATAGACGCTGCAAAGAAAGGTAACGATGTTATTATGACGCCTACTTCTCATTGTTATTTTGATTATTACCAAAGCGATAATGAAAATGAACCACTAGCTATAGGCGGCTTTTTACCATTAGAAAAAGTATATGGTTTCAATCCAATTCCAGATGAACTTAGTGGTGAAGAAATAAAACACGTTTTAGGCGTACAAGGAAATGTATGGACTGAGTACATGCCTACTACAGATCAAGTAGAATACATGGCTTTCCCACGTATGCTAGCACTAAGTGAGGTCGCTTGGTCTCCAGTAGAAAAACGAGATTATAACTTGTTTGTCAATAACCTAGAAGTCATGCTACCACGGCTAGACGCTATGGATATTAAATACGCCAATCATTTATATGAAATTGAAGGAAATTTGAATGAAGATCAAGAATATGAATTAAGCACTAAAACCTTAGGCAAAGAAATCAGATACACTACTGACGGAACTGAGCCAAATGCCAATTCAACTATTTATGAATCGCCTATTCCATTTAAGGAAAACATGATTGTAAAAGCTCAAGTATTTGACAATGCTCAGCCGCTTGGACGTTTATTCTCTCAAGAATTCTTTTATCATAAAGGTGTTGGCGCCACTATTACCATTAATCATCCACCACATAAATCCTATAGTGGTAGTGGTGCAAATGGACTTATCAATGGTATAGTAGGTAGTGATACACGTTACGGTGATAAAGAATGGTTGGGTTTTTGGGGTGATGATCTGGAAATTGAAATCGAGTTTGATGAACCTACTGAAGTAAACGAAATTCAGTTGCGATTTTACCACGCACCTGGTCAGTGGATTTATTCGCCAAAAAATGTAAATGGTTCTGTTTATTATACGAACGGTGATTTTTTCGCTACAGATGATTTTTATACCATAAATAATAATATTTCAAAGTGCATACTGGAACTTATTCCACCTGAAGACCGTTCTGCTAGATTTAAAAAAATACAGCTAGAAATCCCTAACTACGGTATCATTCCAGATGGCGCACAAGGCGCTGGAAATAAAGCCTGGACATTTATTGACGAAATCATCATCAAATAAGCATGAACAACCTACCTAAACACCTACTTTTTTACCTAGTCTTTTTGACCGGATTATTAATCTGGTCGGGAATTGAACCTAAAGAACGATTTACTTGGTTTCTAGAAGTTCTTCCTGCCGTGATAGGGATGATGATATTGATTTTTACCTACAGGAACTTTAAGTTTTCAAACCTTACCTACTTCTGGATATTTGTTCATTGTATTATTCTAATTATAGGTGGAAAATATACCTATGCAGATGTACCACTTTTTGACTGGATACAAGAATACTTTGATCACTCCAGGAACAATTATGATAAGTTAGGGCATTTCATTCAAGGCTTTACACCAGCATTAATTGTGCGTGAAGTATTACTACGTAAAAACGTAGTTCACGGTAAAAAATGGCTTGTATTTATTGTGATCTCCACATGTCTTGCTATAAGTGCAGCTTATGAATTAATAGAAGCTGTCGTGTCCATGATCGTAAGTGATGGTGCAGACAGTTTTCTAGGTATGCAAGGTTATGTTTGGGATACGCAAACTGATATGCTACTTGCATTAATTGGTGCTTGTATCGCTGTTGCTTTTTTGAGTAATTTTCAAGATAAATCCATCGCTAAAATTGAAACAACATGATTTTAGAAATCTGCGCTGCAAATTATCAAAGTGCCATCAATGCTCAAAATGCTGGCGCTCATCGTATAGAGTTGTGTAGCGAGCTAGCGGTTGGTGGAATTACACCAAGTTTTGGATTGCTCAAAAAGGTAATTGCAGACCTCAAAATTCCTGTAATGGTATTGATACGACCACGATCTGGTGATTTTGTGTACAGCAAAGCCGAGTTTGAAATCATGAAACAGGATATTCAACTTTGCAAAGAGTTAGGTGCCGCTGGTATTGTTTCTGGAGTATTGACTTCAGATTTTAAAGTGGATATTAAACGTACTAGCGAACTCATAGAACTTTCCAGACCGTTACCTTTTACCTTTCACAGAGCTTTTGATCACGTAGAAAACCCACCGCAGGCCTTGTTTGATTTGATCAATTTAGGTGCACATCGCATACTCAGCTCTGGTCAGCAAGCAAGTTCTTTTGAAGGTATTAGTTTATTAATGGAGTTACAGCAACAAGCAGGCGATGAACTCATCATCGTGCCTGGTGGTGGCATTAATGCTAGTAATAGTGATGCTTTCGCGAAAGCGAACTTCAAAGAAATCCACGCAAGCGCTACAGCAATCTGTGAGCAAACCAGTGAAGAGAAAGTGCCTATGAATACACCTAAATTTCTTCAAGAAAACATAGAAATCACATCAAACATTGAAAGCATTAAAGCAATCCTTAATAGAATCACGCATGAAATATAGTTGGCTCCTAATCATAGTGATTTCACTAGTCTCATGTAATGATAAACAACCCCATGTAAAGCGTCAATATCTCAACCATAACTGGTCCTTATTAAAAGAAGCTGACAATAGTTTAGTATCAGATTCTGTAAGTATTCCATCAACGGTTCACAAAGAGTTATTACCACTTATCGAGCATCCTTTTCAAGGGAATAATGAAGATAGTTTACAGTGGATTACTGAGGAAAACTGGATTTACAAAACCATTTTTAAGGTAAACAAAGAAATTCTTGCCAAAGAACACATTACTTTAAACTTTGAAGGCATTGATACGTATGCCAGCATTGAGCTCAATGGCCATAAGATTCTTGACACCGACAATGCTTTTCTCAACTGGCAGATAGATGTAAAGCCATTTATAGAAAAAGAAAATGAGCTTTACGTTACCATAAAGTCTCCTTTAGAAATAGAACTTCAAAAAGCAGCAGCAAATCCGTATCAATTACCAGAAGGAAATCGAGTTTATACACGCAAAGCGCAATTTCAATACGGTTGGGATTGGGGTCCAAACCTAAACACTATGGGAGTTTGGAAACCAGTTTATCTTGAGGCTTACAACGATTTTAAAATTAAGGATATTTACTTGAAGCAAAATAGTCTTAATGATTCTATTGCAAATCTTTCGGCGCAAGTGACATTATCAAAACCTGTTTCCTCACCGCTTACCTATTCTCTTAAAATCAACGACAGTATATATCCATATAAAATTACAGACTCCTTGACAGTAGCCACAAAAACAGATACTCAAGAACTGCATTTTGAAATACAAAATCCTAAAAAATGGTGGCCGCATAATCTAGGCGAACCCTACTTATATGAGGTAGAGATTAGCATTTTTAAAGATGAAGACCTTATTGATCAAAAAACAATTAATAAAGGACTGCGCACAGTAGAATTGGTCAACGAACAAGACAAATATGGAACCAGCTTTTATTTCAAGGTGAACGACGTTCCGGTATATGCAAAAGGCGCAAACTACATTCCACAAAACAGCATGCAAGATTTGGTCACGGATGATCATTATGAAAAGCTTTTAAATGACGCTGTAGATGCAAATATGAACATGCTACGTGTTTGGGGTGGCGGCATTTATGAGAGTAATGTTTTCTATGAAAAATGTGATGAAAAAGGAATAATGGTATGGCAAGATTTTATGTTTGCTTGTGCGATGTATCCCAGTGGAGATAGCTTTCGCGAAAGCGTAAAAAAAGAGGTCACTCAACAACTTACTAGATTACGAGATCATTCGAGTATAGTACTGTGGTGCGGTAACAATGAAAGTCGTGAAGGCTGGCATCGCTGGGGCTGGCAGGAAGGTCGCAGTCAGCAAGAACGTGACAGTATGTGGGAAGATTACCGAAACATTTTTCAAATAGACATGCCGAAATACGTAGCCGAAATGACCAAGGAACCCTACTGGGAAAGCTCACCACAATACGGTCGTGGCAATCCTAAATATGAGTTTCATGGCGATGCACATGACTGGCGCGTGTGGCACGATGCTTACCCGTTTGAGCATTTTGAAGAGCATGTACCAAGGTTTATGAGTGAATTTGGTTTTCAGGCGCATCCATCTTTTGAAACCATTCGCTACATTAATTCATCTGGTGAAGTAGATATTAAGTCAAAGGAATATGCTACACACCAAAAACACGCTCGAGGTGACGAGCTTATACAAACTTACATGGAGCGCGATTTTCCCGTATCAGAAAATGATGAAGATTACGTGTACGTAAGTCAGCTCGTACAAGCTTATGGAATGTCTAAAGGAATTCAAGCGCATCGTCGTGTGCGACCTTACAATATGGGAACGCTATACTGGCAGCTCAACGACTGCTGGCCAGCAGTAAGCTGGTCGAGTATCGATTATTTTGGCAACTGGAAAGCCTTACACTATCAGGTAAAACGTGATTTTGAGAATGTACTTATAAGCAACATGATTGAAAATGATACATTGAAAACGTATGTGGTAAATGATAATCTCGAGTCAGAAGTAGGCGATTTCAAAATCGAAATCAAAGACTTTTCAGGCAAATCGCTTTTTGTTGATACCATCGATAGTTCTATTTGCTCAGTTAATGCTGGTTCTAGTGAGCTCATTCATGAGCTTTCCTTAAATCATTTAAACCTTGATCTAAACAAAATTTATGTGTCTTACCAATTTGGTAATCACAAAAGCATTAAAACTTTAACAAGGCCAAAAGATCTAAAATTACCTAAAGCAGAAATCAAAATAAAAAGTCCAAAGCGTAATGACTTTTATGAAATTACGATCGTTTCAAATGTATTTGTAAAGGATCTATTCGTCTTTTCTAGTATAGATGGTCATTTTTCTGATAATTTCTTTGACTTGGAGCCTAATACTGAAAAATCAATTCTATTCTATCCAAAATCGGAAGAGCATGGTGTCTTGCAGATTAAATGCTTAAATGATATGGTAAGTATGAGTGTGAAATAATTTTGTTTATTGCTCCAACGAACCAAACAATTCTTTTCTCAAAAGCAAGATCAAAATTAAAAAGTAAAATATGTAATTTAAAAAGTAAGCCATTACTACGGCATTTTTACCATAGTACGGTAATAAAACCATGGTAAAAAGATAGAAACAAAAAATGCTTATAAGTTCAGCCACTAGATAGCGTTTAAGATCATTTAATGCGATAAACCTAAAAGCCATTACGGTGGTGATGACCTTGATGAAGTCACCTAATAATTGCCATTTAAACATGCTAGAAGCAGGTAAAAACTCCGTAGTAAATAAATATTCAAGAATTAAATCTCTACAGAAATAAACAGATATAAGTCCAGCTACAACTAAAGGAAGTATGGTTTTATAAAAATTCCATATGGTACTTCTATATTGTTTAAAACTAGAATCCTTGCTCAAATTAGGTAATACGTATAAACTGATTAACGTGGTAACAAATACCATGTAATATCCTGAAATACGTTGAACAGATTCCCACCATCCTGCTGCATGGTCGCTTACTTGATCAATAACCTCGTTGCGCACTTCAATGTTTACAAGCGGTATAAGTATAGCGCTCACTAAAGCCATAACACTGTATTTAAAGAGCTGTAGTGCTTGCTCATTGCTCCATTCAATTGAAAAGGTGAGCACTCCTTTTTTACCTTTTAAATAAAAGAAGTACACCAAAAGAGCCAAAATAAATTGAACATAAGGCGTCACAGCTATACTAAGCAGCGCACCGTATAAATTCTCATTTACAATTAAATAAGCGCCCAGAACAAATACCGACAAGGCAACGATAATATTAAGAACCACATAGGTCTTAAACCACTCAAATCCTTGCAACAAGGAACTTACTGCCACAAAAACAAAGTAAAATGGTAATGAACAGCCAAAGATCCGTAAGACAAATGAATAACTATCACTATCAAATAAATACAAAGACAGCCAGCTAGCTGTAAAGTTGATACCTATAGCGGTTAATACACTTACTATAAAAGTTGCTATCCATGCTGTTGTAAAAGTTTTGCTTAATAGTTTAGGCTCATTCTTTAAGGCAGCAGCGTTTTTAGTAAGACCGTTTTCCAATCCCAGAACGGACAGGCTTTGAAGTCCTTGAGAAAAATTTCGTAAGTTTCCTAAATAACCCAATCCTGCATCACCCACAAATCGAGCCAAAAGATTAGACATAACAGCACCTAGCGTAATCCTGACAAGAATAAAAATACTATTCCAACTTGCCATTTTAAGCAGCATATTTCTATTAAACAATAAAAACAGCCTGCGCATCAATAAGAATTTATGGTTTGTATAATATGATGAACCTCTTGAGTATCTAACAAAGGATGGCATGGAAGACTTACCTGTTGTTGATGTCTACTTTCTGTGGCGGGAAATTGTAAGTCATTCCACTTAGAAAATGCTTTTTGTTGATGAGGTGGTACCTCATAATGACATCCAGTTTGTATTCCATGATGTTTCATGAAGTCTATAAAGGCTAACCTATCTTCTACAAAAATTGGGTAAATATGAAACACTGAACGATTTGCTAATTGCGTGCTTAGTAGCTGCACCTTTTTGTTATCAATACCTTGCCTGTATTTGTATGCGATGGATCTACGAGAGTTGTTGTCGCTTTCTAAAACCTGTAATCGCGTACTCAAAAAAAGCGCCTGTAAAGGATCCATGCGTGAATTTACTCCTATCTCACTATTTAAAAATTGGCTATCACGTCCGTAATTGGCGATTTTGCGACACATTGCCGCTAGCTCTTGGTCGTTTGTGGTGATAGCGCCTGCATCACCTAGTGCTCCTAAATTTTTAGTAGGATAAAAAGAAAAGGCACTTGCCGCTGCAAGACTTCCACTAGTTTTACCGCTACTTGTGCGACCACCGTGAGATTGTGCTGTATCGGTATATATTTTTTTGTGGTTCGCTTTCGCGAAAGCGTACACATCATCATCTACCATGATTCCATATAGATCCACCACTATAATAGCATCATAGTCTTCTTTAATTTTTTTAAGATCATCAACCTGTACGACACACTGCTCTGTTTCAAATAATACAGGTGTGTGATGGCTGTGTACAACGCTTAAAATAGTTGCTATATAGGTATTTGCGGGCACCGCAATTTTAGCATTTTTAGGAAGTTGATTCAAAGCGGTTTCTGCTCTTAGAATAATACTCAAGGCATCCAATCCATTACCAGTACTCACGCAGCATTGAACATTACAATAGCTTGCAAATTTCTTTTCAAATGTATCTACAAATTGACCACCAATATACCTACCAGATTCATGCAACTCTTTTATAGATTCCATATCCTGAGGTAGAAATCGGTTTTGTATTTTTTTTAAATCGAGAAATGGAATGTGCACAAAAATTATTTATTACGAATATATAAAGAGTTTCCTATACAGGAATCTCGCTTAAAAACCATCTATAAGCTAGGTAAATTAAAAATCCAAAGTTGATTATTGTAACAATGAATTTCTTTACAGTAAAAGGTCTTTTTAAACTTAACAAACTTGCTATAGATCCAGCTATCACAATCACTGCAAAAAAGGTCATGAGATACGATATCCATGAATTGATATCATTAGAGACTGTGCGAGGAATAAAACTTAGTATTATGAAAATTCCAAATACTACAACTTGTATAACGGCAAAATGAAAGGCTTTCTTTTCCAATGATTTACATTAAAATAACACTCATTAACTATGCTTAACCCAAATGTAACACCTTGAAATGGAACACCACCGTACATTTGTAATGAATTACATAACAAACGAAATAATTATTGTAATATTCGATATAAAGAAAAACGTAAACTAAAGTTTTTCTTGCTATGAAAAAGAAAAATATTCCTTAATCGACTTTGATTGTTAAAAGATTCATTTGATAAAATAGCCTAAAACCAGCGCCTGATTAGCGCTGGTTTTTTTATTATTTATTTGGTTTAAAATGCCAAACCGTTTGTGTTTCAAAACTCGCTCCCATCTCCTTCTTATTTTTAGCGAGGCCTTTATTTATTCCTCCATTAGGATCATCTACGGCACCTAGATCATATTTAGTGATATTACACTGTCTTAAAACTTCTATAGTTTCTAAATATAAAAAATCCATAGCCCTTAATGATCTTGCCTCGATTGTACTTGCCATATATTGAGCTCTTGCAATATTTCCTTTGATGAAAATTACGACACCGGCAATTATTCCCTCTTGATTAGAAACAGTATAAAGTCGGATTTCTTCGGGAAATTTACTCTTCAACTTTTCAATTTCCTGAAGACTATGAACAGGACTAGCAGCATATTTATGTTGCAACAAGGGCACTAATACTTGATTCCAAAATTCACCCCAGTTATCATTTTCTTTAAAGATTAAATCATTCCAATTACCATTGCGATAACCAGCGGTCCGTTTAGATGAAATAGACAAATCAACATTTAATTCAAGGTAGGCATTATTAACCCTTTTAAATGGCTGAAAGTCTATACTTTCAATTACCTCATTTATAAAACGGTTGATTTGAGAATATGAGTTAAACGGTTGTTTGATAGATATATCCTTAATTTCATTTGAAATTAGATAAGACACCACTTGATTCATAACCTGTTTAAGAACATCCTTTGACAAATCCTGATCTAGAATTATACCGCCATAAGTAAGACCTTGATGACTGTACCACTTGTCTCCTACTCTATTACCAGGTAATACAGCAATAAGAGTTTGTGACCTATAAACCATTAGGCTATAATCATTAAAACGATCCTCATGGTACTCCATGAAAGATCGTTTTAATATAAAGGTACCGTTAAGAGATGAATCTATAAATTTATTCCATGAAGTAGCATCATCACTAGAATAACGATGGATGACTATTTCATTATTCATAAACTAGTTTAATAATTCTCTAGCCGCTTGTAGCGCTTGATCTATTCCTGCTGGATTTTTTCCTCCTGCTGTTGCAAAATGGGGTTGTCCTCCACCACCACCTTGTATAAACTTACCTAGTTCTCTTACAATTTGTCCAGCGTTCAATTTCTTTTGATCTACAAGATCCTTTGAGATAATTACAGTAAGTGTTGCTTTATCACCTGTGTTTGATCCGATTATTAGAAACAAGTTAGTAATCTCTTGATCGATTGAAAATGCCAGGTCTTTAACAGACTTTGCATCTAGATCAGTCTTTGAAGCAATAAATTGAACACCATTTATATCTTCTGCGCTATCAATCAACTCTTGTTTTAGATTGCCTGCCTTAGCTTTTTTCAATTCCTCAATCTCTTTTTTAAGATTCGAATTTTCTTCTTGTAGGGATTGAATAGCTGTTACAGGTTCTTTTGCATTTTTTAATAGAGCTTTAATCTGCTCAAAATGTTTTGATTGATCATAAAAGAAATCCTTAACTGCATCGCCAGTAATAGCTTCGATACGGCGTATTCCTGCAGCTACTGCAGATTCATTTGTGATTTTGAAATGCCACACATCACTGGTGTTTTTAACATGTGTACCACCGCATAATTCATAACTGCTTCCAAATTTTATGGTACGTACTACGTCTCCATATTTCTCGCCAAATAAACCTATCGCACCATCTTTGATGGCATCTTCATAAGTATTGTTTCTATTTTCTTCCAGTTGTAATTGTTCAGCAATACGAGCATTTACAAAATCCTCAACTTGTTTAAGTTCTTCAATGGTTACTTTAGAAAAATGTGAAAAGTCAAAACGCAAACTAGCACTGCGTACCATACTTCCTTTTTGTTCTACGTGAGTTCCTAAAATTTTACGCAACCCTTGATGTAAAAGGTGTGTAGCTGTATGGTTAGCACTGGTTCTAAAACGCTGCTTTTGGTCAACTTGAACGATGAACGTTCCTCCTAACTCTTTAGGCAGGTTTTTAGTTATATGCACTGTTTGCCCGTTTTCTTTCTTAGTATCAATGATGTATACCGTATCGCCATTTACACCTTCAATATATCCCTTGTCTCCTGTTTGTCCACCACTTTCTCCATAAAAAGGTGTCATGTTAAATACAAGTTGATAGCGATCACCATCTTTTTTAGTGGTTACTTTCCTATATTTTGATATACGTACTTTGGCATCTAGTTTATCATAACCAATAAATTCCTGTGTATCATCATCACCTAGTATTACCCAGTCAGACGTTTCTGTTTCACTTGCCTTTCTAGAACTTTCTTGTTGTTTTTTTAAAGCAGCAGTAAATCCTTCTTCATCCATTTTGAGTTGTTGCTCGCTTAGAATAAGTCGAGTAAGCTCTTTTGGAAAACCATAAGTATCATTAAGTTCAAATGCTTTTTTACCTTCTAGAGTATCCTGGCCTTGTGATTTTAAGTTAGCAATCATGCTATCAAGCAAGGCTAAACCATTTTCTAGGGTGCGTAAGAAAGAAATCTCCTCTTCTTTGATTACATTTAAAATCAAGTTCCTTTGAGATTTCAACTCAGGAAACGCCTCACCTAATTGTTTGGATAAGGTCGTTACTAATTGATAAATAAAAGGTTCCTTTCTATCCAAGTATGTAAAGCCATATCTTATAGCTCTTCTTAAGATCATTCTTATAACATAACCAGCACCATTGTTTGACGGTAATTGACCATCAGCAATAGAAAAAGATACTGCTCTCACATGATCTGCGATTACACGTATTGCAATATCTTCTTGCTCTGTTTTTCCATAAGCATGACCGGTAATAGTTTCAATCTCTCGAATTAGCGGCTGGAAAACATCAGTATCATAATTTGACTTTACTCCTTGTAAAACCATAGCCAAACGTTCAAACCCCATTCCAGTATCTACATGCTGTGCAGGAAGGTTTTCTAAAGAACCATCAGCAAGTCTATTAAACTGCATGAATACAAGATTCCAAATTTCAATCACTTGTGGATGATCCATATTGACTAGTGTAGCACCGTCAACCTCTTGTTTTTCCTTGTCGCTTCTAATGTCAACATGAATTTCAGAACAAGGACCACATGGCCCTTGTGCACCCATTTCCCAAAAGTTGTCTTTTTTATTACCGTTCAGGATTCTATCCTCAGCAATGTGTTGTTTCCAGAAATCATATGCCTCGGTATCGCGTGATAATCCTTCGGTATCGTCGCCTTCAAAAATAGTTACATATAAATGATCTTTAGGAATTTTATATACTTCTGTAAGCAGTTCCCAAGCCCAATCAATAGCTTCTTTCTTAAAGTAATCACCAAAACTCCAGTTACCTAGCATCTCAAACATGGTATGATGATAGGTATCAACTCCTACTTCTTCTAGGTCGTTATGCTTACCACTTACTCGCAAACACTTCTGACTATCGGCAACTCTGTTATTCTTTGGCTCTGAGTTTCCTAGAAAGTACTCCTTAAATTGATTCATCCCTGCGTTTGTAAACATCAAGGTAGGATCGTCTTTTAACACCATAGGTGCGCTGGGTACTATTTGATGACTTTTTTCAGCAAAAAAATCTAGAAAAGTCTGTCTTATCTGCTTAGAATTCATACTGGTGGTCTATGAGTTTTAATTTTATATTTTTGTAAAAATCGGTAAGGGCAATTTCCTGCATCAATTAAGTACTTTTATTACTTATTTTGATTTTTATTATTACGCTTTCGCGAAAGCGTAATAAACTAAAAACAATACCGTTTTCAACACAGCAAAAATAGTATAAAAAGCATGTCTAAAATTAAGTATTACTACGATTCTGAAACTCTATCCTATAGAAAGGTGGAACGCAAGAAGCGTCATGTATTTTTTAGATTTATAGGATTCCTCGCTGCGAGTATGCTTTTTGGCCTATTATTCTTCTTCATCATTAATCAATACGTGGAGTCTCCTGCGCTGGTAGACGCCAAGGCCGAAAATGAATTTATGAAGCTCGAGGTTGAAAAAGCAAATGAACAAATAAACAATCTGGCGCAAGTCATTGCCGAGGTTGAGGAGCGCGATAACACTATATACCGTATCTATTTTGACGCTGCGCCTATAAGTGACGAGCAGCGCATGGCCGGTTTTGGTGGTGTAAATAGATACAAGGATCTTGAAGGTTTTAATACCAGTGAACGAGTTATACAGCTTAAAAAAGATATTGACCAACTTAAAAAAAGAGTGGCTATACAATCACAATCGCTTGATGAAATCGCAGAATTAGCCAAGGACAAAGAAAAACTTCTCGCTTCTATTCCAGCGATTCAACCTGTACGTAATCAGGATTTAACAAGGATGGCAAGTGGTTATGGGTATAGAACCGATCCTTTTAATAAAACAAGAAAGTTTCACTACGGAATGGATTTTACTGCTCCTAGAGGAACACCTGTGTATGCAACTGGTGATGGTGTTGTTACAAGAGCAGATGCTAACAGCTCGGGTTATGGAAATCACATAAGAATTGATCATGGTTTTGGTTACATCTCGTTATACGCGCATTTAAATGCGAAAAATCCTTACAACGTGCGTGTAGGACAAAAAGTAAAGCGTGGTGACATAATTGGTTATGTAGGTAGTACAGGACGCTCGCAAGCTCCTCATTTACATTATGAGGTATCTAAGGATGGAGAGCGCATCAATCCTATCAATTTCTATTATGGAAATTTATCTCCTGAAGAGTTTAACGAATTGCTGAAGAAATCGCAGCAAGAAAATATTTCTCTAGATTAATGCATATCGACCTACCTGAAAAATTGTATTACAGTATAGGCGAGGTGTCTAGAGCTTTTGATGTTAACCCTTCACTAATCCGGTATTGGGAAAAGGAGTTTGATGTCTTACAACCCAAGAAGAATGCTAAGGGTAATAGGAAATTTACAAAAGACGACATCAAAAATTTACAAACCATCTATCGATTAGTAAAGGAACAAGGTTTTACACTTGAAGGTGCCCGCGAATACATGCGTACACACAAAAATCAATTAGATAAATTTGATATTATTCAAAAATTAGAAAACGTCAAGGCCGAACTTCTTAAGATTAAAAAGCAAATGGATTAACCGTAAAGGTGATCCCATATTACTATGAAAATACTTCAAGTAATAGATAGTTTAGATGCTGGTGGTGCCGAAAGAATGGCTGTTTCAATCGCCAATGAACTAGCGGCGCATAGATATGATTCTCATTTATGTGTAACTCGCGCCGAAGGGCTTTTAAAGAAAACTATAGATAAAAAAGTAGGCTACATATTCTTGAATCG
Organism: Nonlabens tegetincola; assembly: GCF_002117085.1. Lineage (GTDB taxonomy): Bacteria > Bacteroidota > Bacteroidia > Flavobacteriales > Flavobacteriaceae > Nonlabens > Nonlabens tegetincola. Next base: position 1,496,543 of record NZ_CP019342.1, read on the forward strand.
CAAAGGCAAGTTGGGTATAAGAGGTATTTATAAACTTTATAAGTATGTCAAGAAAAACGACATCACCCATATTCATGCGCATGCAACCTCGTTTTTCCTCGCTGGTTTGATTAAAAAGGCTCTACCATCACTAATCTATATTTGGCATGATCATTACGGCAATGCCGAACAGTTACAGGATAGACCGCAAGGATGGATCAAATGGGCAAGTAATTTATCGTCGCAAAATATTGTTGTCAATGAGCTTTTGTTGGAATGGCACAAAAATATACTGAGTAAAAACAATGCGATATACTTAAAAAACTTTGCTCAAAAAACTGAATCAGATACTACAGAAATTAGTCTACCGGGCAAGCCTGGTAAGCGTATTGTTCACCTAGCCAATTTACGCCCGCAGAAAGATCATCTCAATTTGCTCCAGGCCTTTGAGAAAATAGAAAGTGACTGGGATTTAATTTTAGTAGGTAAGGATTTTAACGATGACTATAGTGAGCAAATAAAAAATTATATATCAAGCAGAAAATTAGAAAATCGAGTGCATATTTTAGGCGCTAGAAATGAAATAGGCTGCATTCTAGATCAGTGCGACATTGGCGTTCTTTCATCAAAGTCAGAAGGTCTTCCAGTTGCCTTACTTGAGTATGGATTATACAAACTTCCGGTAATTACGACTAATGTAGGTGCTTGTGAAAAGGTTGTTAATAGTTACGGTAAAGTAGTAGCAGCTAATCAACCTCTAGAATTAAATAATGCTATCGAGGAATTAATAAATTCAAAAGAAGAAAGGGAACAACTGGGTACTGCTTTTAATAAGCACGTACTTTTGAATTATGGGGCTACATCCTACATTAATCAACTTGTAAACCTGTATAAGTCGCATGTTTAAAATTGAAAAACTTTCTTATCCGGTTTTAATAATCGCACACATTGTGCTTACTATCTTTATGATAGCTATTCCGTTTTTGGTCAAAGTGTACTTTTATGGAATTACAGGATACTTTATACTAAGAGCGTTAACTAATCAAGATCGTGGTCAAGAAGTTTTACTAGCAAGTTTTTATCTCGTTACCTTAGAGGTTTTCCTGCGCATGAATAGCGCATTATTCTTTTATGAAATGATCAAATATTTGGTTATTGTTTTATTAGGATTAGGTATATTTTTTAAAGGATTTTCACTGCGCAGTATTCCATTTGTATTTTATTTATTGTTATTGATTCCCAGTATTGTGGTTGCATCGCAAAACATTCCGTTGGGAGAAAGTTTACGTAAAGCTGTAGCCTTTAATTTGAGTGGTCCGGTATGTCTAGGTGTTACTGCGATCTATTGTTTTTATAGAAAAATTCCTCGTGAAAGATTGGATAGCATGCTCAAATTAGGAATTTGCCCATTGGTAATGACTACTTTTTACTTATTCCTGGTAACGCCAGATGTAAGAGATGTTGTTACTAATACAGCTTCCAACTTTGCTGCTTCAGGTGGTTATGGTCCTAATCAAGTGGCAACGGTTTTGGGAATCGGTATGTTTATATCCTTTGCACGGTTTATTATCATTAAAAACAGACTGCACAATATTATTGACATCATACTCTTTATCGCCATGACTTATAGAGGTTGGGTAACCTTTTCACGTGGTGGAGTGATCACTGCCTTTTTAATGATTGCAGGACTTTTAATTACTGTAATATTTTTAAAACGATCTGAATTTAAATTCTCATTCCTTCCTAAACTAGGTGTTCTTGCTGTAGGTTTATTGCTAGCTTGGGGTTACACATCGCTTGCTACTAATGGTATGATTGATAAAAGATATGCTAATCAGGATGCCGCCGGTAGAGCCAAAGATGATTTATCTACTGGTAGAACAGAGTTGATTCTTATTGAACTACAAGCTTTCTTTGAAAACCCGATCGCAGGAATAGGCGCAGGACAAGTAAAATATTATCGAGCCCAAAAAGATGGAATTGTAGCAGCTTCACACAACGAGACCAGCCGATTGTTATCAGAACACGGTAGCATCGGTATTCTTTCTATAATTGTATTAATTATCACGCCCTTATTGTATCGCATTACAAATCGAGGGAATATTTACTTCTATCCGTTTCTTATTTTTTGGATTGCAACAATAAACCACAGCGCCATGAGGATAGCAGCACCTGCATTTATTTATGGATTCTCACTTTTATACGTTACCTACCCTACTAAGAAAGTTAACAAAATAGAAGATCCTACTCCAGTACTCGAACCAGCAACTAGCGTATGACACGTATTGTTTACATAGGAAATCAACTATCAGGTAGTGGTAAATCCTTAACAACCATTGACACCTTGGCTCCTTTATTGAAAAATTTAGGCTATGAGGTTGTAACAGCTAGTTCTAAACAAAATAAGTTGTTAAGGCTACTAGAAATGGTGTATACCGTGTATAAAAACAGTTCAAAAACTAATTATGTTCTCATAGACACCTACAGCACCTTGAACTTTTGGTATGCCGTAATTGTAGCACGAGTATGCAGAACAATGAATCTCAAATACATTCCGATATTGCATGGTGGTAACTTACCTCAACGTTTAAAATCCCATCCTAAAACTATATTAAAGTTTCTCAATAAGGCTTACAAAGTGGTAAGTCCTAGTGATTATTTAAAGGACGCTTTCGCGAAAGCGATCACTCAAAAAATCGTTCACATACCTAATAACATAGAGTTACAAAACTATCCTTTTTTACATCGCCAGGCAGCCAAACCTAAATTATTATGGGTACGGTCATTTGCGCACATTTACCAACCCAAAATGGCGGTACAAGTACTTCATAAATTACAATCCGTTTACCCTAATGCCGAACTATGCATGGTAGGACCCGATAAAGATGGAAGCCTAGAAGAATGTAAAGAAATGGCAAATTCATTAGGGCTTTCAATAAATTTTACTGGCCTTTTAAGCAAAAACGATTGGATCTCATTGAGCAAACAATACGATGTGTTTATAAACACCACCAATTTTGACAATTTACCAGTGAGCCTTTTAGAAGCAATGGCGCTGGGATTGCCTATTGTAAGTACAAATGTAGGCGGAATTCCATATATAATAAAATCAGGAAAGAACGGGTTATTATGTGAAGCACAAGACGTTAACGGCATGGTTTCACATATAAAAACATTAGTTGATCAACCTGAACTTGCTAGCAAGCTTAGTAAAAATGCTAGATCCTATGTTCAATTTTATGATTGGGATCAGGTACAACTTCTATGGAAAGAGTTGTTAACCTAGTATATAATTTTATCTTTGGGTTTTTTAAATCGAAACCGTGCCCTCAAAAAATTCGATTCACTTTGAGATTTCTGAACGTAAAATTCTATTACGAGTTCTAGATGTACTGGTAGTATTGACTGCCCTAGAAATAGTCGGTTTTTATTTTGAGTTTGATTATTTTAGAATTACTGCCGAGCAGTGGAGCTGGACCATAGTATTAACAGCTTATTTACTGTTTTTCAACACGTTGTTTGAATTATACAATCTAGTAAGAGCTAGTCGAATAACAAGTACTTTGAACAGTGTAATAACCGCGAGTAGTTTAACCTCACTTGCCTATTTACTTACGCCCTTTTTTACACCTACCTTACCCGAAAACAGGTTACAAATATTGTTTTTCTATCTGGCTTTAACTCTTTCTATGTTGCTGTGGCGTTCAATCTATATTAAACTTTTTGCCAGTTCTAGATTTGACAAAAAAATTGTTTTATTAGGAAACGCTGAAGATATCACATTAGTAGCTCAAAATTTAGAAGAAGCAAATCCTTATTACAAGGTAATCGGTTATTTAAACACAAACACAAAAGCCAGTCTTAAAGGCCAGTTTATAAAACTAAACGAACTTACTATAACACAAGCGCAAGAGCTACTCAAATCAAATGAAGCCACAGGTGTTGTCGTTTCAGGCAATCAAATTGATGGTATTACACCCCAGGTTTATAACTGGCTTATTGAATTGGTGGAATACGGTCATGAAGTACGAGAATACACACAAGTTTATGAAGAAATGACTGAACGAGTACCCGTACAATTTATAGGTAAAGACTTTTATAGGTTTTTCCCCTTTGCCAGAAACAATCAAAATGCCTTGTATCGATTTTATCATCGAACCATGGACATTGTTTTGTCATGTATAGGATTGGCATTGGGAATTCTATTACTACCCATAGTACTTTTAGGAAACTTACTGGGTAATCGTGGTCCTTTACTATATAAACAAGAACGAGTAGGCATTAATAGAACTGGTTTTTATATATACAAGTTTAGATCTATGGTGACTAACGCCGAAGAAGGAGGCGCTCAATTCGCAAAAAAGAACGATGTTAGAATTACCAAATTCGGAAGGTTTTTGAGACGTTCAAGAATTGATGAATTCCCGCAATTTATTAATATCCTTAAGGGAGACATGAGTATTATTGGTCCTAGACCAGAACGTCCAATTTTTGTTAAGGAATTATCCAAAAAAATCCCCTTTTACGATACGAGACATGTTATAAAACCTGGTTTAACCGGATGGGCACAAGTAAAGGCAAAATATGGTGAGACCGATGATGATCACTTACGTAAATTACAATACGACCTGTTCTATATAAAAAAACGTAGTGTTTTTCTTGACATTAGAATAATTGTCAAAACTTTGAGTACTGTCTTATTCTTTAAAGGACAATAGCCTATTTGCGCTTCATGACGCCTCGACGAGTAAAAGAGAATAGAAAGATCCCAAGCATTAAAAAGACACTTACCCGTGCGATAAAGTCTCCGTGCTTCACGTAAAATGTGATTTTGTTATTGGGATAAATGGTTCCTTTAAGCGCTCCTTTTTTTTCGTATCCTAATGTGGTAATGATCTTACCGTAATCGTTAATCACAGCACTAATACCTGTATTTGCACTGCGAGCAATCCATTTTCTAGTTTCAATAGCTCGCAATCTTGCTAGACTTAAATGTTGCTTGTGACCTTGAGTATTTTGCCACCAACCATCGTTGGTAATGATACTTAAAAATTGAGCACCATTATTTACATATCCGGTTACATATTCACCATACACAGACTCATAACATATAATAGGAGCTACTTTTAAACTGTCTCTAGTAATAAAAACTTCACGATCTTCTTGTGTCGTTTTTGTGGCAACCGTACCTCCTAAATCCAACATCACGTCTCCTAATATTGGTTGTAACACGTTCTTATATGGGAAATTTTCAACTCCTACAACCAGTTTAGATTTGTGATAAAGCTCCACTGGATTTGTGGAATTCATAAACACCGCACTATTATAGTCGTTATAGTAAAAATCGCCATTTTTAATGTAGTTAGTTTGTGAAGTGGCCTTGTCTTTATTTTTGAAGCTATCGCCTAATGATACACCACCCAAATAATAGGTATTAGGATAATCAAATAGAAAACGTTTAATCCTATTAAGAGCAGGATTTCTATTAATTCCAGTAAGTCGCATACCAGATGCCAAAGTAGTTTCTGGAGCGATAATAAGTTTAGTGTTTGTAGTAATAGAATCTACAGCGAGAGTCATTAAATTCTCTGCCATTTGAGAATTAGAAATATCATATTTCTCTGAATAGGGATCTATATTTGGTTGTAAGATTACTACCTCTGTTCCTTCAACATCATTTGTTATACTATTTATAGACAGAAAATGTGATAGGGATATTGGCAAAGCAATAATTAGCAACGCAGGAATACCATAACGTATAGTAATTTCTTTATTTGAAACTGAATTTTCTTTTCTGCTAGAGTATTGTAACCAGGCATTATATAGTAATGTATTTACCACAAGCACCCATAAACTTCCTCCAAAAACACCTGTAAATTCATACCATTGAATCCAACTCACAGATTCACTAAAACCATTACCTAATTGCAACCACGGCCACGAAAAATCCCAATGTAGATGTAAGTATTCAAAGGATAACCAAATAGCAATAAAAAATGATGAAGAAGTAAATCTACTCACTTTTTTAGAAACCAAATGATACACTAAAAAAACGAGTGCCATAAGCAGGCTATTTACCAAAACAGCAAACCACATTCCAAAAGCACTGCTATAGTACAACCAACCTGTTGTAACGATATTCCAAATGAAAAAAGTAAGGTAAGCATGCAAAAACACCTTCCATTTCACCGCCTTAACAGCTGTTTTATTAATTCGGTAATGAGCTATAAACAAGGGTATAAAAGCAATGAATAACAAACCAGCAAATCCATTAGTAGGCCAGGCAAACGCAAGTAACAATCCTGATAAAACGCTAAGTATTGGATTTAAAAAATTCTTCATTAAGATTGCTAGTTAATTTTAATACTATCGCGAGAATACAGACAAATCGATATTTACAGAAAACACGTTGCTATACAAATCATCACCGTTACCAATATTTGTAAGTGCATAGTCCACAGATATACCTCTGTACTTAAATCCAACTCCGATATTCGGTTGAAAATTTAGGGTTTCGTCACCATCAATACCTTGTACGTTTTGAAAGTTACCAGCGCCAGCTCTTACAAATACCATATCTATATAACCGTATTCTAGCCCAATGGCAGGCGTAGCACTTACACTAGATGAAGAAATAATATCATTAGTCTGAATGAATCGCATGTTTAAATCAACCTCGGCAGTGAGAATATGGTCGTAGTGAAATTCAAAAGTTCTTGCTACACCTATTTGTAATTTAGGTAAGGTTACTTCAGTAGTTTCTGGAAGATCTTGATTTTGATTTTCAACGGCACCTCTCACTTCTTCAAACTTCTCCTCATCGATGGTCCATGTATTATAGGTAGTAGTAATATCACGTGCCATCACTCCTATTTCCCAATCACCTCTTTTAAATTGAGCTCCTACATCAAACCCAAATCCCCAAGAATTAGCAAATTCTCCTATAACCCTACGTATCACTTTAAAGTTTCCACCATAGGTAAAGCCGTCCAACTTTGCCTCGCGTGCATAGCTTACTGTGAATGCCCAATCGGCAGTTGAAAAGGTTGAAATACGATCGTAATTGATGTTTCCTTGTGAATCAATTAATTGAGTGGTATTTAAAATATCATCAACAGAGAAACGAATAAGTGATGCCCCAAAACTACTTTGATCATCAATGGGCATCGCAAATGCTGCATAATTGTACTGGGCAATATTTGCAAAGTAGCTACTGTGCATGAGTGACAGTTCCTTTTGTTCCAATCTCATGAGTCCAGCTGGATTCCAGTATCCCGAATTTACATCATCGGTTTGAGCGACTACAGCATTACTCATACCTAGCGCAGCGGCGTCTACACCTATATTGATAAATTCATTTGAGTAGGCTGCTGTAGTTTGCGCTTTCGCGAAAGCGAAACACATCACAAACAAACCGGTAATAACAATTTTTTTCAACGCCATTCTTGTACGCAAATATCCGTTTTTCTGATGTAATAACTACTATTATCGACTGATATTGCTTTGTTCTATGTAGAGCACTGGTTTTTGTGCATATTTGTGTTATGAAAAAACAGGTACCTAATTTAATTACACTACTTAACTTATTGTCTGGATGCGTGGCTGCTGTCTATGCTTTTCATGATAATCTACAGATGACATTGCTTTTTGTAGCGATAGGTATAGGGTTTGATTTCTTTGACGGATTAGTTGCTAGATTATTGCAGGTGCAAGGTGAGCTGGGCAAACAATTGGATTCTCTAGCAGATATGGTTACTAGCGGACTAGTACCAGGAATTGTTATGTTTCAATTGTTACAGGATGCTACTGGTATTACTTTGTTTGAAACAGGTGTTGAGTTTACTACAGCGAGTGCGCAGCAACATGTTTTGGCTTATTATATACCATGGATTGGTTTTTTTATAACAACTGCTAGCTGCTACCGACTGGCTAAATTTAATATTGATACTCGCCAGACTGATTCCTTTATCGGTCTTCCTACTCCTGCTAATGCTCTATTCATTATATCGCTAGGTTTGATCACACAGACTACTCAAATAGATTGGATTTATTTTTCATTAACTAATGAATGGGTCCTGCTTGCCATTACTGCATTGAGCTGCTTTATTTTGAATGCCGAATTACCCTTGTTTGCGCTCAAGTTTAAGTCATTCTCAATTGCCAAAAATAAATTGAGATATGGTTTTTTAATTACTTGTATCGTTTTACTCTCGTTGCTGGGATTACTTGCTATACCATGCATTATAATCCTGTACGTGGCATTGAGTATGATTACTGAATTTATAAGCAGTAAAAAATCCTAATCTTCAAAGATTTTCTTTTTTCTGAGTTCAAAGTTTTGACCTAGGTAAACTTTTCTCACTATTTCATCTTCTGCTAGTTCTTCTGGAACTCCATGTTTAAGAATAGTACCTTCAAACATCAAATAGGTGCGATCTGTAATAGCTAGTGTTTCTTGAACGTTGTGATCGGTAATTAAAATACCAATATTCTTTTTAGTCAATTGAGCAACAATACGTTGTATATCTTCTACTGCTACTGGATCTACTCCTGCAAAGGGCTCATCAAGTAAAATAAAGTTTGGGTTTGTAGCTAGTGCTCGTGCAATCTCAGTACGCCTGCGCTCTCCACCAGATAATAAATCACCACGACGCTTGCGACGCTCGGTCAAACCAAATTCTTCTAGCAACATATCGCAACGTTCTCTTTGCTCTTTTTTGCTAAGATCTGTAAGCTGTAAAACTCCCAAAATGTTGTCCTCGATACTTAGTTTTCTAAAAACAGAAGCTTCTTGAGCTAGATATCCAATACCGCTTTGCGCTCGCTTGTACATAGGATATTTTGTAATCTTTTGATCGTTTAACCAAACATCACCACCAGTAGGTTTAATCAAACCTACGGTCATGTAAAAGGAAGTTGTTTTACCTGCACCGTTAGGGCCTAACAAACCAACTATTTCTCCTTGATTAACATTGAAAGACACTCCTTTTACAACTGGACGGCCTTTATAAGATTTTTGAAGATTATCTGCTCTTAATTGTTGTTGCATGCAGCAAAGTTAGTTTTTTATGGGCTACTGTCACATAGACCGATTTAATTTGTTTCTTTGTAATCGAATATAAGCATTATGACAATACCTAGATTTCTTTTAGGAGATAACGCCAGTTATCCAGATGATATTTTTATTATACACACAGAATATCCTAGATTTATTATCAATTTAAAGGATGATAGTATCGAGTTTTTGGAAGAAATAAGTAAAGCTGATAAAGAGGATCTTGAAGAGGAAACTAAGAATTTAATTGAAGAAGCTTCTAGATTCTACGACGAACAGATGGAATTCTACGAAAACAATGAATGATATCAAACAAATAGATTGGGACCTTACGGTTATTCTTAATGATTGGGGAAATGATCAAGTTGATTTATTTTTTAATGTGGTCACCCATAAATTTTATGCTATACCATTGTATTTGGTCTTTTTGTATTTCCTTTATAAAAAAATGGGATGGCGCAATTTGCTTATTGCCCTAATTACTATTGCGCTAGTTATAGCTGCTAGTGACCAGCTAGCTAACCTATTCAAAAAAACTCTAGTTTTAAGGTTAAGACCTTTTAGAGAACCAGCTCTTGAAGGGTTAATTTCAAAGGTAGGTAAAAGCGGTGGCCGTTACGGTTTTTATAGTGGGCATGCGAGTAATGCCATGGCTGTGGCTGTTTATTTATGGTTCCAGTTCAAGAATCATTTTAAGTGGCTGGGTATTATTGCTCTTATTTGGGGTATACTAGTGGTATACAGCCGTGTGTACCTAGGCGTTCACTACCTAGGTGATGTATTAATGGGAGGTTTTATGGGATCTCTTTTAGGGTATGCAGGCTATCATTTTGTACCATACGGTAAGGATGAAGTTCATCGAGAAAGTTGACAACTACAAGGTTTTCTTAATCTCTTGACATTCCGTTTTTTTTGAACTAATTTTAAGTGTTACTTTTGCAAAAAATTAAACATTTGTTTATTTTTTGACCTACCAAAAAAATCTTTGATTAATTAAGTTGCTTTTTAAGCATTATTTTATTGGACAGAATGAAAGAAATAATCTACAAGGATTTAGGATATGCGGAACTTTACTGTTTTGAGAATTACATTATTTCTCAAGTAAAGGAAGGGACTATAATTTCTCCAGATAAAAATAAAGATCTGGATGAAGTCATACAAGAACACTATGAAAATAGACCTGTGGTTTATTTATCAAATAGAACGTTTGACTACAATGTAATGCCTACCACTTATTTAGAGTCTGCGATGATAGAAAATTTAATAGGTGTTGGTATTATCACTCAAACAGGTATTAACAAAAGAAATGCTGAATTTGAGAGTAGTTTTTTCAAAAAAGAATTTATCGTACTGGATTCACTTTTGGACGGTATTTTATGGGCTGAAAACCTAGTTAAAGAATATAGTATTAAAAAGCTGAAATAATTAAGGCATTCTTTTTATAATTATGAAAGCTCCTGAGAAATCAGGAGCTTTTTTTATAGTGTAAATGGCAAGATAGATGTTTAGCTAAGCGGAATACACTTAACAAGTCTCCTTAGGACTTTATAATGAATGATGACGATAATAAGCAGGTTCTTTTTACTCTAAATACTATTATTAAAGCAACTAACTATTTCGTAAAAATCATAGCTGTTGCTAACTTTCCTCCAGCTACAGCACTACTAGCATAACACATGCTTTAATTTAGAACAAAGGCATAACAAAAGTGTGAGACGTGAAAAACTATAGACCATCTCAAGAGCTTAACTAAAGGCTCACTATTAAGTCAGCTTATGTTCAAATTTTTTATGATGAGCAGCACAAAATTTAAAATTCCTCTAAGTAGGGATTTGAAAATTGCCAGTTTATTTTATAAACAGCTTTCAATAAAATCAGCTAGTGTAACTTGTTGAGAATTTATATGAGTCGATAAAGTTCATGTTATATACTTAAACTCTTTGAAGTCCCTTTTTTTCAAATAAATAATAGGGGACTTACCATACAAGGAGTGTCCTCCTGACTTAATCAACATCATTTTCCTCTCAATATTATTGATAAAAATAGTTCCTCTTTCTTTATCATAATAATAGTAGATTTCATGATTATTAATATCTGCATCCAATCGAATTACAATATCATCATTATTCAATAGGTCAATATCTCGAAAATTAGTGTTGACTTGTAACAGTAACATTAAAGTAAAACATATATATTTCATTATTTTAAAATCATTTTGATAAAGAGTTCATTGGGCAGACTTTCAAAAGAAACAGCTTTTTCATTAGTTAATAGGAAATCTTTAATCTGAACGTGCTCAATATTAATTTTTGTGAATTTCTGAGACTTGCTTTCAAACCTAGAGGATTTTATGACTAAATTATTCTCCTTTGGAAACCCAATTAAAAGTTCCTGATTTAGAGAATCGTAAGTGTAATAAACATTAATATTTTCATTGTTTTCTTTGTTTTCAATAATAACTTTTGAATTATATTGATTGGGGACAACTAGTTCAATTTCATGGTCCGAAGATTCCTTTTTATCCTTTTCACAACTACATAAACAAATGAAAAATAGGAATAACAAAGTGAAACGATAATGAATAAACATATAATGTAGGGATTGTTTGACAACTAACTTAATTAAACAATTTTCGAAAAAGACTCTTAATTGTTTTTGGCTGTGGCTTTCGAAGTCTAAAATACGTTTTTCTTCTTATTTAAAATTTACATTTCTCATAAATCATTGAATAATGATTTATATAAAGTACTCTTTTCAAATCTTATTTTAGTATGCGTAAAATTTTTACTTATTACAATAAAATATCGACAAAGTATCACTTGGAAAAGATACAAATCTATCGCATAAAAGACAGTAACTAATTAATTATAAATTGCTGTTTCTATAAGCCACTAAACTATTTCCTTTTCGCATTACAAATGCTAGTTCAATTCACACGCGTTGCAAACGCGCTCGACGTGGACAGATTATTCATTTCACTCTAAATTAAAAAAACAGCTAACAAATCGGATGTTGTTAGCTGTTTTTAAGGGTTCAAGGTCTCCAAGCAAGATCGTACCTTACTCTATAAACTTATCAGATAAGGTTCAATCTTGCTTTAATTCTTTTCAATCTTTTTATAAATTTTATTTTCCAGTTTGAATTTTGTATTTGAATATATAGAATCCGTAACTCCGATAATCCGTAAATTGTTTAGGTTCATATCGGTAACGGATTTTAAATCTATATTTAGCTCAATTCCCCAAAAACCTTGAAACACTTCGTATAATTCAGACCTAAAAGCAGTAGTCATAATTTCATTACATTCTTTAATAGCCTTTGATTTGTTACAATCGTATCTAAGTCCAATTATTCTAAAATAGTTAAGAGTTTCTGCTAACTTAAAGGTGTTTTTTTCAGAATCAAGGGAATAAATTAAAGTCTCATTTGGTTTTTTGATATCGTTTGAACTAAAACCTACAAAAAACAATTTTATGTTAGAATGCTTTTCCTGAAACTGAATAAATGAATCTTTGTTAAAATTGATGGTGACATTTTCCTCTGTTGTACTCTCAATTTTATAGTCAATTTTTAAATTTTCATAATAACCTATCGAATCACTTTTGAGTACTATTGAGGATTCGATTTGAAAATATTTCCCTTTACTTATTATATCATTATTAACACGAACATACTTATTGGTTTTACTATCGAAAGAAATGAAGTCATTATGAACATTTTTTTCATTTGAATATTTACCATTTAGCTTATACTTATTCGAACAACTTGTTGTAATCAATACAATGAGTAAACCTATAATAAATGAAGACGTTTTTTGTATCATAATTAATTCCTCAAATTAATATCTGTAAGGATTTGATTTGCTAATTTAAAATCATGCCCCACATTATCGATTAGAATTCTATAACTGGAATAAATATGTGGATTTTTTTTCTCATTTCTTCTCAATTTTTTAGCCGACAGGTTAATGCTCAATAATTTAATGTGCCTACCAAAAGAATATTTTGACGTATCACCACGTGTTGAAATACTACCGTCAGATGAAATTAAATTGTTTGATTGGTTTTCGTAAGCCCATTGAGATCGATAAGCTGAAACCTCTTGTACAAAAGAATCATGAATATTAGGAAACACCATTTTCCACGAATCATTAAATGCTAACTTTCTTCCTGCCGACCTTTCAATACCGACATGTGTGATTTCATGAATCTTTAGAGCATCATCAGGTCCTTCAATACTTACATTTCTTCCATCAGACGATTTCACATGAGAAGAATCACTATTACCTGAAGTAAGATCGTAAAAATAGTCTTCATCTTTGCCTAATACGTCAATATACTCTAAAGTTTGATCCAGTTCCATGATTCGGAGTGAATTTTTATCAGTTGCTTCTGATAAATTCTCAAATGCCTCATCATTGAAATCTCCATTTTCGAAATAAGCAATTATTAAGTCAAAATTTTTCTGAGACAAAGCATCTCTTTTGTTTTGAACATTTATTTTTAACTCTTCTACCTCTTTAGGATCTTTCCATTTCATTCCATCAGGGTCAATGAAAAATATTGGATTATTTATAGCATAATTATATGGTGAAAATTCATAATTATCTATATCATCCGCTAAAGGATCAATATTCATCCACCTACCAATAGCAGGGTCATAATTACGAGCGGTTATATCAATCCATTCCAGTCCTAATTCATCTTGTTCTTCTTTATTCCCGTAACCGTACTTATGGTCACTGCCTGTGATTGTGTTATTATACCCATTATGTTTGAGGCCGAAGGGATAATAGTTATTCTCTTCTTTAATCATTAAACTGTCAGGACCTTTAGCATAGTTGAGTCTTACATTACCAAGGTGGTCTTTATATTGATAGAAATACTGGTAATAAACTTGATCTACTTTTTCAACATACCCTTCTGCATGAGAGAAGCACTGTAACTGCTCACTACCACTTGAGGAACTCTTTTCATATAAAAAAGCACCTACATAGGATGTTATGCTGGTTAAGGTGTTGTTCACGTAGATTTGTTTTTGAAGCTTTGTTCCCGAAGCATCATAAATATACCTAATTTGTTCATCATCCAAAAAGTGTATTGAAAACGGTAAGTTTAAATGATTGTATTTGATGGTTTCAACTTTTTAACCGAAACATCAGAACATCAATGTCCATTTACCGACATCCAATGAACTTTAAGTCGAATTACCACCTAAAACGAAAAAAGCTCCTGATTTCTCAGGAGCTTTTGTTAGTAGCGAGGACTGGACTCGAACCAGCGACCTTCGGGTTATGAGCCCGACGAGCTACCTACTGCTCTACCTCGCGATATCAACAAACTAAGTTAAACACTCTGTCATAACTCAGAAACAAAGTTTGTTTCATTTGGGATGGCAAATATACAACCCTTTTTCACTTCTAACCAAATATTTTGGAGAGAATCTTTCATAATAAAATATGACAGTTGTTAAAAGATTTTCAATTGATTGAATTTTAAGAACATGCTCTATTATTCTATGTAAATTCAAAATAAAAAATTATGAGCAATACAGTAAAAACAGAAAATTATCTGAATAATCTAATAGAAAAAAGTTACGACGCGCAGCATGGTTATGAAAATGCTGCCGAAGTTGTAGATAATGTCCAATTAAAAAAATGGTTTATTTCTCAAGCACAACGAAGAACTGAATATGCAGGTGCTTTAATTAACGAAATGAATAATGTAAATGGTGAGGCTCATCTATCAGGATCCTTTACTGGTGACATGCATCGCAGTTGGACTAATTTAAAAGCAGCTCTTTCTTCTAACAAAGAAGAAACTATACTAGAGGAATGTTTAAGAGGTGAAAAAGCAACCATTGAAGAATATGAAAATGTGCTCGAAAATAAGGGTGAATTGCCTCCTACCATAGTGAGTATCTTACAAGCTCAGAAGGATGAAGTTCAATCTACTGTAAATACAGTAAAACGATTGGAAGACATCGCCGATGATTTAGACAGGTAAAATGCAATGATAGAAATAAAAAGGCTGCCACTATCGGCAGCCTTTTTTCATTTACTATTTTAAAACTTCAACGGAACTTCCATAAATAAAGCTTCACTATCCTGGGTAATATTAAAATCAAAAGATGAAGTCTGGTATATACCGATACCATCTCTTGTAGATAATTGTTCGCCATCTATGGTTATAGATCCTTTAATTAAAAAAATATACAGACCGTTTGTTTCATCTTTAAATTTATAAGTAAGGTGGCTGTCCTTTGTGGTGTGAATCATATGCCACCAACTGTTTTGATGTACCCAAACACCATCATCATCTGGATTAGGTGATAGAATTTGGTAGAGTTCGTTCTCAACTGCGATTTCACTTATAGCAACTTCATCATACCTAGGCGTTACATTCTGTTTATTGGGAATCATCCATATTTGCAATAGCTTGAGTTCCTCATTTTCATTTTTATTGTACTCGCTGTGCTGCACACCTGTTCCCGCGCTCATTACTTGTACCTTGCCCTTTTCTATGACAGCGGTATTTCCCATACTATCCTTATGTTCTAGAGCACCTTCCAAAGGAATGGTAACAATTTCCATATTATCATGTGGATGAGTAGGAAATCCTGCTCCACCTGCAATTCTATCGTCGTTTAAAACCCGTAAAACGCCAAAGCTCATTCTATCCGGATTATAATACCTACCAAAACTAAAAGTGTGTCTGGCATCTAACCAACCAAAGTTAGCAGCTCCTCTAGTTTCCGCTCTATGTATAACTGTTTTCATTTTTTTTATTACAAGTTAATCATTGACCTAATTCTGTAGCGTTAAAGCTTTCTAAACTACCATTTTCAAACACCACCTTAATCTCTATAGGGTTGCAGCACACTTCACAGTCTTCTACATAAGTTTGTGAATAGGCTGGATCTAGTAACATCGAAATTTCTTGCCAACAATGCGGACACATAAAAAAATGCTCTATCATAACTCCACATTTAATAATTGTCCTGTGAGTTGTAGTAATTGTAACTCGGCAAGTTTGGCATCGTACTTAGCAAGGTTTTTTGTTGTTTGAGCGTTTAACAAGTTTACCTGAGCCTGTCTAAACTCCACCGACGATACTTGACCTAACTTATAACGCTCTTCAGTTCTGGTAAAGTTGTTTTGATTAGTAATCAAGTTTTGCTCCTGCATTTGATAAATTCGTAAAGCGTTGTTGTAATTACCACGAGCATTTGCGATATCTCTCTTTACCTCGTCGCCTATTTGTTTTTTAAGCAGTTCTTCATTCTTGAATCGAATTTGCGCATTTCGATAATTAGTGATTGAAGTACCACCGTCAAAAATATCCCATGTAAGATTTGCACCCAACTGCAATGAAGTACTCAAATTGGTAGTGCTTGGGAAAAATGCACTAGCCGGGTTGTCAGTTTGATTCCAACCGTAAGAACCTGTTAGACCTATTCGAGGTAACATAAGCGACCTTGCTGTTTTAATATCGTATTCACTTACAGTCACGTTGCGATCGGCTTGTAATAAACGTACGTTGTTCTCACTAGCCTTTTCAATAAACGATACAATCTCGAGCTCATTGAGTAATGTTACGGTTGTATCTACTGCAAACGACGTTTCTATATCACGTTGCATGATAAAGTTTAAATCTCGTTTTGCATTACGTAATTGTTGTTGAGCATTTAGTAAGTTAATACTGTCGGTATTAATATCTACTCTAGCATTAAGAACCTCAAGTTTGTTTACTTGTCCATAATCAAACTGGTACTGCGCTCTTTGCTCTCGCTTTAAGGATATATCCAGTGCCTGTTCTAGTACTTGTACGTTTTCTCTAATACGTGCTACCTCTAGATAGACAGACATCAATTGCAAGGCATTTGTTTCTATGGTTTGTCTAGCTTGTAATTCAGATAAGTTATATAATTCTTTTAAACGCTTGTAGTTGTACAACCTACCTAAACCATCAAACAAAGTGTAATTGACATTGATCGCAGCATTGTAACGTCTCGTTTCAGCATCCTGAATGTTTACATTATCCCTTACCGATCCATCTTGATTTAAGGCGCCGCCAAAGTCTACCTCGGTATCAGTTTGTTCATAATTGGCGCCTGCTGTTCCATTAACGGTAGGCAAGTATCCAGAATTCAGAATCCCTTTATTATTTTCAGCAATGAGTTTTTGATTTTCAGCAATTCTAACTCCGTAATTATTTTCTAGCATTTGTGCAATTGCCTCTTGCTTGGTTAACAAGCTCTCTGGTGACTGTTGTGAGTACGCTTTCGCGAAAGCGTAGAAACAAAAAGCCATTAAGATAAACCTACTTTTATTCTTCATAATCCACTGTGCTATCTTGTTCTTTTTTTACCGGTGTCACTTCCTTAGGAGCTAAAGATTCACCTTTTATAAGCCAGCGCATAGCGAGCTTACTACGATTTCCGAAACTTAAAAATAATGGTAACAACAATAAGGTTAAAATCGTGGCCAAACCTATCCCGTAAGATATTGAAATCGCCATGGGTTTAAGAAATTGCGCCTGTCGGCTAGTTTCTAACAGTAAGGGTGCTAGACCAGCAATGGTAGTTATAGAGGTTAAAAATATGGCTCTAAAACGTGATTTTCCTGCCTCATAAAGGGCGTCATCAAAATCTAGTCCTTCCTTAATGTAATTATTGAATTTACCGATGAGTACAAGACCGTCGTTTACCATAATTCCTATTAATGCGATAATACCTAGCATCGATAAAATATTCACAGGAAAACCATGAATCCAGTGTCCCCAACCTACTGCCACCAGACTAAAAGGAATAAGTAATAATAGCATGATAGGTTGTGTCCAACTTCTGAAGGTAAACGCGATTACTATATAAATTAATAATAAAATTATAGGCATTACAGCGCCTGCACTGGAACTTATCTTTTGTGCCTCGCGTGCCTGTCCATTCAAATAGTTAGGTGATATGGTCGGGTACTTGGTCTGTAATTCTGGAATAATGTTTTCCTGAATGTCTGTAAGGATATCTGTGGCGCTTTGATTAGGATCCTTTAAATCGGCAGAAACTTGGATTTCCCTACGACCGTCAAGGTGATTAATGACAACATCGCCACGTTCAATTGTGTATTCTGCAATGTCTCTAAGAGGCACACGATCTCCAGCTGGCGTTACTATTCTCAATTCATCTAGGTCAGTAATACTGCTTCGGTTTTCACGATCGTAGCGCACCCATACTTTAATCTCGTCTTGACCTCGTTGGAATCGTTGTGCCTCGCGACCGAAAAAAGCAGCTCTTACTTGATTCATAATACTTCGTGTATTAAGACCTAGCGCATAAGCATTTTGTTTTAAGTTAAGTCGTATTTCTTTTATTCCAGCAGGATCGTTATCGGTAACATCCTTGAGCAACGGATTGCTTGTTAAAATTTCCTTTAATTCCTCAGTCGCAGATTTCAATTCCTGAATATCATTACTCAATAAAGAAACTGAAACAGGACTACCGCCAAAGTTACCACCTGATCCAAAGACCAGTCTTTCAGCGCCTGGAACATCTCCTACTAGTTCCCTTAATCGGTTAGAAACAATATTTGAGTTGAGAGATTCTGGTCTAGTTTCACCAGGTAATAGGTTTATCGTTAATCCAGCAGAAGAAGATGAGGTTTGTGTTTTAATAATGTTTTCAAACAACATAATGCTATCACCATAAACATCATCGGTTAGGTATTCCTCGGTTAACTCTTGATTTACAATTTGCGCTTTTTGTTCTATATGTGAAATAATAGAATCTGTAATTGCAGTGGCTGTTCCATTAGGCATCTCCAGTTCTACACTTACTCTGTCGCTGGCAATTCTAGGGAATAAAGTTACTCCAATAACTCCACCGCCTATACTTCCTAAAGTGAGTAAAATAGCCGCTAAGAAAAAACTAAAAGTCAAAAACTTATTGCGTAGGGTAAATCGTAAAGCAGGCGCGTAAAGTTTATCTCGCATCCACGCCATGGATCTATCGCCGTAGTCGTTAATTCCTCTCATTTTTTTGAAGAATTGTCCTAGTTTACTTTTAGGTTCCTTAGGTTTATCTGCCAGCGCTTTGGAATGTGCCAGGTGAGCTGGTAAAATGATCAATGCCTCTACTAGAGACACCAGTAATGTCAACATAACAATAACGGAAACCTCACTAAAAAACTCGCCTATTCTACTATCTAAAAATAAAAAGGAAGAAAAGGCTAGTATCGTTGTTGTAATCGCACTCAAAATAGGTGGAATCACTTCTAGTGTTCCATCAACGGCAGCTTTTATGGCACTTTTACCATTCTCGTAATGCTGATAGATATTTTCGGCAATCACAATTCCATCGTCCACCAATATACCTATCACGATTATCATCCCAAATAAGGAAAGCACATTGATCGTGACATCAAACTGCCCAGCAAACATGAACATTCCTAAAAAAGCTACTGGTAGTCCAAAGGCTACCCAAAAAGCCAATCTTACATTTAAAAAAACTGATAGAAATATCAAGACTAAAATCATCCCTACAACAGCATTTTCTGCCAGTAATGCTGTTCTTTGATTTAAGGTAATTGATTGATCACTCACTACGTTTAACTGTACATTTGAAGAACGTTGATTAAATCCTTCAATGTATTCCTTAACCTTATCGGCACTATCAATTAAATCTTCAGAATTAGTACTGGTAATGGTTACATTTACTGCAAGTTCATTATTAAAGTAGGATGCATTTGGTGTTTCAGAGAAACGGTCTCGCACAGTAGCTACATCGCTTAATCTTAAAGTAGTACCATCACTATTAGTACGTACAGGAATAAAGTTAAGCTCAGTCCCGTAATAGTTACGGCTGTTTGCCCTAATTAGATACTCCTCAACATCGGTTTTAATATTTCCACCGGTAACCAGTAAATTACTATTAGCAACAGCATCTGCAACCTCTTGAAAGCTCAAGTTATAAGCCAACAGAGTATTTTCATTAACAGCAATTTCAATTTCCTCGGCTGGATAACCTGCAATATTAACTTGAGAAATACCGTCTATTCCTCTAAGATCATTTTCAATATCACGAGCTATTGTCTTAAGGGTTTTTAAAGGTATATTCTTACCGCTCACAGCAAAAGATATAGTAGGTCGAGCATTTTCTTGTTTGGCTACTACTAGCGGCTCCATTCCTGTGGGAAATGATGGGACTCTATCTACTGCATTTTTAACCTCGAGCAGCATAAAGTCGATATCGTAACCTTTTATTATTTCTACCGTAATAGTTCCTGCATTCTCTCGTGATGCACTGGTAACCCTATCTACACCTTCAATACCCTTTAAATTATCTTCAATTTTTAAAACAACTCCTTCTTCTATTTCTTGAGGAGAAGCTCCTGGGTAGACCACATTAATGGTAATAATTTTTGAATCTACTAGTGGAAAAAAGGAAGAATTAAGAGATAAAGCACCGATGATACCAAACACTAAAAATGCAAAGATCATCACATTAACTGCGATGTGATGTTCTATAAAATAACTGATGATTTTTTTCATGTCTCCTTACTCCTCTTCTGGTTTTACAAGCATGCCTTCATAAGCACCAGGTAAAGACTTTGAAATGATAACAGTATTATCAGGAACGTCCTTTATTACCGCTGTTTTATCACTAAAATAGACTGGATTCACTTCCATAAGTTTAAGCACACTATCTTGAACGGTAAACAACGCATTATCATTTTGTAATAGAGACCTACTAATTTCAATTGCTTGATCAATTTTCTCGGCTTCTAATTGAGCTTGAACAAACATTCCTTCTTTTAAATCTGCATCACTTACTTCAATTATAGCGTCAATAGTTTGACTAGCTTGATCGATTTTAGCATTTATTCTAGTAATAGTACCTGTATAGGTTTTAGTCCTTGTAACATTTTCAAGAACTACCTTTTCCCCAACTTTTAGCAAGTCAGCAAATTCACTACTTACCGCTACCGGTAGTTCATAGGTTCCTGATTTAATAAATTCACCTAGTAGTTGACCATTGCGCACTAGTGTACCTTCGGTAACATTAGCCTCGGTCAAAGTTCCTGTAAAAGGAGCTCTTATGCGGTATTTACCTAATCGTTGCTCTAAATTTTTAATGTTGTAATAGGTAGTATAAATATTACGACCGGTTATGTAATACTTTTCCTTATCTGATTTTGGCTCTGGTAATGCTGCTGTGGCTGCATTAATGTTCCAGTTATTAAGGTAATCCTGCCACTGCTGGAACGACTCGGGATAATCAAGTCGTAAATCTGGCATGAGCGCTGTAATTTGATTATTCAAACTACTGCGCAAGCTTTGAACCTGAGCGTAAAATTCGGTATTGTCTATAAGGATAATAGTCTCTCCAGCTTTATACTCCTGTCCTGTTCTAAAGAGCTTATTTACAGGTTTAAACACACCAGAAACTTCGGCATATAATTCAATTCTATCTTTTGCTTGTAAGTTACCTTGTGTAGGAATAATAATTGGTACAGTAGTATTTTTTACTGTATCAACTTGAACAATCTTAACCTCTTTCTTGATCTTAGGTTTTGGTTTCTTTTTGCTATTAAAAATAGAATAAGCACCATAGGCTGCACCAAGAATAATAAGCAAGCCTAGAACAATACGTAAAGCAGTTCGCATGTATATACAAATATTAAAGTAGTGCCAAAACTACAATAATATCATACTGCTGCGGTTAAGGAAAACTTAAAGACTAGGAAAAGGATTCAATTTCCTCGTATAGAGATTCCCATTTTTGATTCCAGTCTTTTAATTCTGTTTTAAGAGCTTGGTAGGAATCAAAAAATTTAGGGTCGGCAACGGTTTGATCATAATTCACTTGTAATTCTAGATCAATCTCTTTGATCTCCTTTTCTAATCGGTTTATGTTAGATTCTGCTTTTGATAAACGATTGTTGAGCGATTTTAGTTTTTTTGATCCTCGTAACTTAATTTTTTTTCAGGTTGTGATTCTTCTTGCTTTCGCGAAAGCGTACCACTTACCTCTTTATCGTTCTTACTATCCTTTGAGACTTTTTCAATCTCTCGCATATCCATAGCCTTGCGTTGCTCTAGATAATAATCAATATCGCCTAAATGCACCTGAAGTTTGTGATCTCTAAACTCATACACCAATTCAGTAAGCCCTTGTAAAAATTCTCTATCGTGAGAAACGACTATTAATGTACCATCGTAGTTAAGTAGGGCTTTTTTCAATACATTTTTTGACTGTATATCTAGGTGGTTTGTAGGCTCATCCATAATCAGGACGTTAAATGGCTGTAGCAATAATTTACAAAGTGCCAGCCTATTGCGTTCTCCACCACTTAATACCTTGACCTTTTTTTCCACTTCATCTCCTCTAAAAAGGAAACTTCCTAACATGTCTCTTACTTTGACACGATTAGTATCGTCTGCAGCATCGAGCATTGTATCTAAAATGGTTTTTTCACCGTCTAGATATTCTGCCTGATTTTGTGCAAAATAACCCAATTGAACGTTGTGTCCTAAATTCACATTCCCTTGAGCATCATTAATATCACCTACAATAATTTTTGCAAGTGTAGATTTTCCCATTCCGTTTTGCCCTACAAACGCTACTCGTTTACCTCTTTCAAGTAGTAAGTTTACATTCCTCAATACCGTTTTGGCACCATAATTTTTTGAAACATCTTCTAGCTCTAGAACAACTTTACCAGGTTGTACTGATGCCGCAAAACGGATATTCATAGCTGCATTATCCTCTTGCTCAATCTCTACCACATCCATGCGGTCCAACTTTTTTATAAGTGACTGTGCCATGGTCGCTTTGCTTGCTTTGGCTCTAAATTTTTCAATCAGCTTTTCAGTACGTTCAATTTCCTTTTGTTGGTTTTTGAATGTAGCCTCTTGTTGTTCTCTAATTTCGGCACGTAGTTCTAGAAATTTGGTATAAGGCTTTGGATAATCATAAATACGACCTAGACTGATTTCTATAGTACGGTTGGTAACATTGTCCAAAAACATCTTGTCGTGACTTACAATCATTACAGCTCCTGGATAATTTTGCAAAAATTGCTCTAACCAAAGTATAGATTCAATATCCAGGTGGTTAGTAGGTTCATCCAGAAGCAGGATATCATGATTTTCTAATAATAATTTTGCTAGCTCAATACGCATGCGCCAGCCACCTGAAAGTTCATCAGTTAGTTTATTAAATTGTTCTGGTTGAAAACCTAATCCTTTTAAAATCTTTTCAGTTTCTCCCTTATAGTGATATCCGCCAATAATTTCATACTCATGAGTTAAATCACTCAAATCGATCATGAGTTGATTGTAACCTTCACTTTCATAATCGGTGCGTGTGGCAAGTTGCTCATTAATGTTTTCTAACTGAGCTTCTATTTGTATCGCTTTCGCGAAAGCGGTATAAGCCTCTTCTAGAACTGTTCTTCCCTGTACGAAATCAATATCCTGTCTTAAGAAACCTATACTGGTACCTTTTTCGATAGCTACCTGACCTTCATCGTACTCTAGGTCACCAGCTACAACTTTGAGTAAGGTAGATTTACCAGCACCATTTTTACCAATAAGTCCAACTCGTTGACCAGCGTTTAAACGAAAAGTGATTTCTTGAAAAAGTGTCTCACCACCAAATGAAACGTGTAAATTATGAATGTTTAACATGTAAGTATTCTATGGATGCAAAGATGCGTAACTACCAGTAAACCTTAAAACTTTGGCAGTTAAAAGCTACATATTTATTTAAATGGAAAATGAACAATTATTTACCTAAATCTTTGAATATCGATTTCTGGATGTAAGGATGAGTTTTTAAAAATACTATTATGGAGTTGTTCACTAGCCCAAGGAGCAATCAACACTGCCCTACTACCCATTCCATTAAAGACATAATGATTTTTAAGATTAGGATGCGCTCCTAAAAAAGGTCTCCTATCAACCGTTGTTGGTCTAATTCCCCATTTATATTCGACAATCTCATAAGGTACAGTGAGAATTTTTTCCAAACGAGAGGAAAGAAATTGCGCGCCGGCGTGTGAAATATTATCAGACAGGTCATGCCTATTGTACGTGGCTCCTACCCAAAACATATCGTCCTTGTAAGGCATAATAAAAACACCTGCCTTGATAATAGCATTAAGTTTTAAATCAGGTACTTTTATAAGCATGATTTCTCCTTTATTACCTTGTAAGGGCAAATAATTAAATTTTGCATTATCCTTTATGGCATAACCTTCTGCATAAATTACATGATCAAAGACTTCTGTATTAAAAATCACAGATTGATTATCAAAAGAAAGACCGTCGTCATTACCTGCATGGAAACTATCTAAATTTTTAAAGAATTCATAGGTTTTTGACATGAAGGTAAGTGTGTCTAACCAACCTGTTTGAGTAACCTCTCCATAACCAAAAGGTGCATTAATTCCATCAATTTTTAAAGAAGAAATAGAACCTTTCATAAAAGGTTTTAATTCGGGTTTTTCAGATTTTGTAACCCAAGTTTTCTGTTCATTATTGTCATGTAATCTTCTTAAGATTTTATAGGGATGAAGTAATTTACAGTCTAATTCCTTTTCTATTTTTTGGTAAAAAGGCAACATATACTCAAGCTGTTCCTGCGCTTTCCATACACTAGTAAACCTTTTTAAAATAGTTGGATTATAGACGCCAGCTGCAACTGCACTAGATCCTTTTTTTTGATCCGTAACTAAGGTGCATGATTTATCATTAAAGTACCATTGCCAGGCAAGAGTACAACCTGAGATTCCACCACCAATAATTAAAGTGTCTTTCATATAAAAAGATGAACAACAAATTTACGTCAAAAAAAACCTCGCTTTACAGCGAGGTTTTATAAATTTAATTATGTGGTTTTAGTAATTCCACATGTCTAATTCGAAATTTCTAATTATTTCGTTTAATCTTCTAGATTCTAATAACTG
This sequence comes from Nonlabens tegetincola, assembly GCF_002117085.1. GTDB lineage: Bacteria > Bacteroidota > Bacteroidia > Flavobacteriales > Flavobacteriaceae > Nonlabens > Nonlabens tegetincola. The sequence goes on from NZ_CP019342.1 coordinate 1,521,541, forward strand.
CATTAAAGAGTTATCTGCAATGTAACGTTCGATTTCACGATCCCCTTGAACATTGTCCATTTTATAGATTAACGCATTAAATCTGCGTGAATTTAAAATATGATCAAATGAAATAGGACGCGCACTGTTAAGTGTATTAAATGCTTTAGCCTCATGAAGTAGTTGACGAGCATCTGGATAGTAAACCCAGAATAATTCAACACCTTCATCAGAGTCCATAAAGTTAGCATCTGGAGTAACAGGACATATACCGATTAAACGATAACGTAATTCAGATTGACGAGCATCGAAATACCATACACCACGTATTCTGTATTCTTTAACATTGTCTGCACCAACAGTTACTACATTGACATACTGATCAAAACCAGGGATGTTGTAAGTAGTATCTACATCTAGAGGTCTTACTCCTTCTTCAAGAATGATACCTTCATCATTAAGGATGTTGATACCAGCTTCAGAAATCGTTTGACTGCTCAATGAGTTTTCTATATCAGCATATTCTCTTTTCTCATTGAAATAAGAATCAGCATATAAAGGTAGATCTCCTTTTATAGCAGCATCAGTTAATACATGGAATAAAGAACGACGGTCTTTACCTACTCTAATAGTGTCTACAGGATAATAAAGAGGAAAATTAATACGCTCATCAAGATCTATGGTTTCCCATACAGTTCTTTGCCATAACACATCACGTTGTTCCACATATCCATAAGGTAACGGTGTATCGTTATTATTTTCAACCTGTTCTTCCGTCAATTTCCCAAATTCCTCTGGACTTTTGGCATTGAGAATATTGTTTTGAGCAACAGCAGTTCCTGTAAAGGCTACAGCAGCTATTAAAACGATTATCTTCTTCATTATTGAGATACTATTAATTTATTAGTTTGTAAGTTCAACAGCTACACTTGATACACCTGGAAGGTTTACCTTAACTCCAGGAATAGCAGCTTTAATTTTAGCAAATTGAACGATATCACCCTTACGAGCTCTATTTAAAGCACTTTTTGCAGCACCATTTAATCTATTACCACTTACTGGTATAGCAGGCTGGCCAGGTACTTTAAATATAAAACTTGTAACTCTAGGCTTTAATTCAAAGTCAAAGTTTAAGAACTTAGCGTCAACATCAGATATAGCAAGCTGTTGACGTCCTTTTTTAACATCATCGTATTCACCTGCTACCATACCTGTAGGTCTTGGTAAGTTTTTGATACGGAAAGTTTTAGAATCAGAAACTGTTTCACCAGTAGATAATTTACCAGTAACGTTAATCTTAACTTCTTTACCAGCACCAGGACTCATGATATAACTAGAACCACTTTGCTTTCTTAATCCAGGAGCAGATGCATTAACATTACCACTTTGAACTCCTGCAAAAGTAATGGTCATTGGGTTATCTACACCACGATATACTACATTCATTTTATCAGCAGATATAGTTGCCGAATTAGGCTTAGCAATAGTAGCGAAAGATTGTTCAACATCAACAGGTAAGTCCTCACCATCTTGTTCAAATATCAACTGACCTGTGATCTTGTGATCACCAACCGAACCTGCACCAACTTTTAGTACAACACGACCATCCTCAATGGCGTATTGATTTTCAGATAACGTTCTACCATCTAATTTCAGCTCAACTCTTTTAGGCTTTAAAGTAGCATCCTTTCTTCCTAAAACAATTTGACCATCAAAAGTCTCTCCATTATAGTAAGCAGCTTTAGGAGTCTCCATAAGAGTGGTATACTTATTCATACTCACCTCTTCCTTAAGAGCGCCAGTTGTTAATTTACTTAAAACTTCAGATTCAATATTCTTAACTTGACTTTGCAATAACGTAATCTTAGCAATTGAAGCAATTAATGGAAAACCTTTATAGTGATAGTCCATGTACTCAACTTCTTTACCATCACGATTAGTTTCAGCATTAGGTGTGAATTTATTATCTAATTCACTTTTTAACTCTGCATTATCTGCAACAACTTGTTTCATGTTGTCACGATATTCTGTCATTCTAGATAAAAATTCTTCTCCTTCAGGGCGCAATTTATCACCTACAAAGAACTTCTGATCAAGAAAGTCTGCCTTATCCATAACCTGATAATCCGTAGCATCCTCAACCGAACCTTCCATTTCTTCTTTAATATTTTGAAGATATTGATAGTATTCAGTAGATAATTGATCTACTTTATCCGCCTTTGCTTTAAGTGGAGCATATTTTTCAGGCTGGTCACTAGCTAATTGTGCTAGACCACTCATAGCATTACTATTTTTTGCTGTCGCAGCAACATTGCTTTCTTCTATGTTTGCATTTAATAGACCAAATGCATTAAGAACTTCCTTACTCATATTAAGAGCAAGCATCGCGATGAAAACCAGATACATCAGGTTAATCATCTTCTGTCTTGGGGACTGTTTTCCTCCTGCCATAACTTTTTAATTAGTTGTTGTTAAATTAATTAAGCGAACTAATTATGCTTTCATTGCTCCAAGCATGTTACCATACACACTGTTCAATGAAGATAAGTTATTAGCTAGTCCAGCCATTTGCTCTTGAAGTTTAGTAGCGTTTTCAGCGATTGCTTGATTTGCTTCAGCTTGTTTAGCACCGCTCTCTACTTGTACTTTGTAAAGACTGTTTAAAGATTCCATTTGAGCAGCTGCAAGAGCCATTTCCTCAGAATACTTTTTGGTAGAAGTCATAGCCTCAGTAGTTGGCTTAATACCTTCTGCTGCACCTTTAAAGCTACGGATGCTGTCTCCTAAACTAGACATAAGTTCAGAATCAAGTTTAGCCTCCTTAAGCATTTCATCTAATTTTTTAGATAAAAGACCTTGTGCATCTTTAGGCTCTTCTACTTTTTTCTTTTTCCCACCAACTGCTTGACCACCAGCTAATTCTGGATAAACAAGTGACCAATCAAGATCATCTTCTACAGGTTCAAAAGCAGATATAAAGAAAATTAAAGCTTCAGTAATAAGACCAATAGCAAGTAAGGTACCACCACCAATTTTAGCTCCACCACCTAATGGAATTTCCCAGTGAAGAATTTTGAATAATGCACCGATAATTACAATTGAGGCTCCGATACCGTAAGCCATGTTAAATAATTTCTTTGTTGTTTTAGACTGTGCCATTTTTTAAATAAGTGTTTAGTTAAGTTGTTAAGTTAAGATTTAATTAATTAAGGGGTATTAGTTAGTAGCTGCATTAAGAGTAATATCAGTACCTTGATACGTTTGTACCGTACGGAAACCAATAAAACTTCTTGCACTATCCTGATATTCGTAGTCACGAGTTCCTACTTGTAAGAAGTATGATACATCCTTCCAAGATCCACCTCTAACACCTTTACGTTTATTTTCTTTATCATTTACTACAGGCGATAATGAACTCATAAATTCATAAGCTCCTGGCTCATATGAAGAATTCACCCATTCTGATACATTACCTGACATGTTATATAAGTTGTAATCATTTGGTTCATAAGCATCTGCTTCTACCGTATAAACCGCTTGATCTGCTGCGTAATCACCTCTTAATGGCTTGAAGTTAGCAAGGAAACAACCTCTATCATTTTTTGCATAAGGACCACCCCATGGATAAGTCGCTCCTTCCAATCCACCACGAGCAGCATATTCCCATTCTGCCTCACTTGGTAAACGGTACTCAAATACTCTTTCCAGGTTACGTTGCTTTCTATACCCATTGTGATAAAGTGTTCTCCATTGACAGAACGCCTTAGCTTGTTTCCAGTTTACTCCTACTACAGGATAATTACTGTAAGCTTCATGATAATAGTAATCATTGTGCATTGGCTCATTGTAACTATAGTTAAAATCTCTAATCCATACCGTAGTGTCTGGATATACAGGAATTGGCTCTTGAGTTATAAAGTCTTTTCTAGATTTAGATTTGTCACGATTACGAGCAACCGCTTCAACATCGTACTCTGTGTACATAAACTGTAATTTGTCCGTATCGATAGTACGTTCTCCGTTATAAGCTTCCTCGTAAGGGATTAAGAAATTGTCATAAACCTCAGCATAAAATTCGTCTGGAATCTCCTCTGTATCCCAAATAAGATCAACATCACGATTTAATTTTCTTCCTTCATATCCAGTCGGACCAAGACCTACGTAGTTATCTTGTAGGTATTGCTCCCAAGGAGTAAGCTCTCCTTCTTCACCATCAAGAAAGGCAAATTCCCCTATTCCATCATCACCAGGAGTAGCTCCATTTTCATCTGCCATAATAGCTAGATTTGTTCTAAAAATAGAATCACGTACCCAGTTTGTAAATTGACGGTATTCTGCGTTTGTAATCTCAGTTTCATCCATGTAGAAAGATGGTACTGTAACAGTTTTAGCCGGTGCATTTCTAGTAGCAGCGATATCATCATCACTTTTACCCATTATAAACGCACCACCTGGTATAAGCGTCATACCATAAGGCTTTTCAGGATGCCATTTCTTTCCTTTGGCACCTACTACCATTCCGCGGTCTCCTTTTCCACAACTAGCTACAAAAACTGCCACTGCTATAAGGACAAAAAACTTTTTCATAAGGTATCTTAAGTTATCTTTATGAGATTTAAGGCCGTAAACCTATTATTTTATTTATAATTCCACAACTTTTTTTTATGATTAATTTAAAGAAACTATCGATAAAATGTTGCTAAAATTCGTTTTTCTTCCTAGCTCTTAACCATTTATCAGGAAGATGTTGATTGCAAGCTTCTTGATAATCTTGATAAGAACAAGGTAATAACGTATGTTGTTTTAATTTATTATTGACTCCTTGAATAAAAGGTATTTCTATCCACCAGCGCCCAGTATTACTACTCTTGTAAAATATAAGTATCTCGTCCTCAACAGGTACCTGATACTTTAATACATTATCATCGATATTCAATGGATACTCACCGCTGCGATAATTGTAACCTTCGATAAAATACCAAACTATCTCTGCTACCAACTGCGCTGGTGTATCTATTGCCTCCAGAACGGTCTCAAAAACACCAAATACTTTTAACCTATCACTAATTCCAGCGTACCTGGAAAGACTGCAAATTTGCTTACCATTAAATCCATTAGGGTTCGCTTTCGCGAAAGCGAGATCACCACTACGAACCGATTGTAAATCGATACCTACCATATCTGCATCTCTCATATGAGGCTCGGCCAAGGTGATATCCTGATCCAACGCACCTAATCGATCTGCTTCAAAATACATGCGTTGCAACAACTCAATTTCGTCCTGCGAATTGAAATAGGTTTGAAAACCAAGGTTGGTATAATTGAATAAATTATAGGGTTGTTCTGTCACCATTTTACCAACGTAATTGCGTGAGGTCATGGGTGCATTGATATCGCCTAAGTCAAACCTACAATCAACATTCAACGCATTAATCATAGTATAATGCTCATCAAATGCTCGATACATAGGATACATAAGATCCTGACTACCACCAATGTATATAGGTATAATTTTTCTTAAGAGAAAAAATTCGGTAAGCTGTCTTACTACGAAATAGGTATCTTCAACAGTTTCACCAGGAAAAACATCTCCTAAATCGGCTATGGTTGATGTCCAGTTTCCTGGATACAATTCGTACAGCTTTCTTCTAATATGATCCAAAGTTTTAACTTGAATCAAGGCATTATTATCCTTACGGTTTTCTAACAGACCGATGATCACCAAATCCACATTTTGCAAGTCTGGCATACCATCTTGCTCTGTATGAATTCTTATTGTTTGTCCTAAAGTGGCTGGTGGTTGCAACATTGCATGAGCCACCGCAAGCTCATGAACTGGGTTTAAAAAATCCAGAGACATGTTTATTTTTTAGTACTCTTACGAGTGGTTTTTTTCTTAGTTGTTTTCTTTTTAGGAGCTTTTTTTGCAATTAATTCTTGAGCTTTTTCTAAAGTAATACTTAAAGGGTCGATGGTTTTTGCTAGTTCCACCTTAGTCTTACCTTTAATGATATTATGCCTACCCCATCGAGCCTTTTCAATTCTTATACCTTCTTCTTCCCAATCAACTATCAGCTTGTCTTTTTCCTTTTGAATCTTATCCTTAATTAAAGTTTCAATATCTGAATTAGACAGGTTATCAAAGTCGTACTTTTTATTTACTGAAATAAACATACCACTCCATTTTATAAATGGCCCAAATCTACCAACTCCTTTAGTAACCGGTTGGCCGTCATATTCATAAATTGGAGCATCGGCCTTTTCTTTTTCTTCTATAAGCTCCATAGCACGATCTAGTGATATACTCATTGGATCATCTGTTTTCTCCAAGGAAACAAATGTTTTACCGTTGAATTTAACATAAGGACCATATCGCCCTTGATTAACTTCAACAGGATGCCCATTGTATTCACCCAAAGTTCTAGGAAGTTTAAAAAGCTCTAAAGCTTCTTCTAAGGTAATCGTCGATAGATTTTGAGAAGGCAGTAAGCTAGCAAACTGAGGCTTCTCTTCATCCTCTACAGTACCTATTTGAGCCATTGCCCCAAATCTTCCTAATCGAACACTTATAGGTTTACCGCTTTCAGGATGTGTTCCTAGGATACGTTCACCTACTTCTCGTTCGGCATTTTCTGCTACGTCCTTAACTTTAGGATGAAAGTCTTTATAGAAAGACTGCATCATATCAGTCCATTCTTCTTTTCCTTCGGCGATGTTATCGAAAGACTCTTCTACTTTGGCTGTAAAATTATAATCTAAGATATCACCAAAATGCTCTACTAAGAAGTCATTCACAACTCTTCCTACATCCGTAGGAATCATTTTACCTTTATTTGATCCCGTTTTTTCAATTAATTCTTGAATCTGAACTTCTTCATTAACCAGAGTGAATTGTTTGTAAGATCTTTCTTCTCCTGTATCTTGACCTTTTTCAATATACTTACGATTTTGAATGGTCGTAATTGTAGGTGCGTATGTAGAAGGTCTACCGATACCTAATTCTTCTAGTTTCTTAACCAATGAAGCTTCCGTATAACGGTATGGTGGTCGTGAGAAACGCTCGGTAGCAGTTATAGACTTTGAATCTAAAACATCTCCAACGGTTAAATCTGGTAACAGTCCTTCTTGTTCTAGATCTTCATCATCAGTTCCTTCTAGGTATACTTTTAAAAAACCTTCGAATTTTACGATTTCACCATTTGCAGTGAATTCTTTATCGTGAGTACTAGCACTTATAGAAACGTTGGTTCTTTCAAGTTTAGCATCACTCATCTGGCTGGCTATAGCTCTTTTCCATATGAGCTCGTATAATCTGATTTGATCTCTATCGGCTCCTGCACTATGGACAGCAAAATCAGTAGGCCTTATAGCCTCGTGAGCCTCTTGAGCTCCTTTAGACTTTCCTTTATAATTACGCTCTTTATGGTATTTATCTCCGTATGCCTTATTTATTTCCTCCTTGGCACCGTTTTTTGCCTCATTACTTAAGTTAACCGAGTCGGTTCTCATATAAGTAATCAATCCAGCTTCATACAATCGTTGTGCAAGTTGCATGGTACGACTTACATTGAAGTATAATTTCCTTGAAGCCTCTTGTTGTAATGTTGATGTGGTAAAAGGTGGAGCTGGAGACTTACTAGCTGGCTTTTTGGTTAGATTTGAAACCTTAAAAGTAGCTCCTTTATTGGATTCTAAAAATTCCTCTGCTTCCTTAGTAGAATCGAGTGAACTTGGTAATTTTGCTTTGACTAACTTACCTTCTTTTGAAAGGAATTCTGCATCAACCCTAAAGAAGTTTGTTGAATTAAACTTCAAGATTTCATCCTCGCGTTCTACTATTAATCGAACTGCCACACTTTGCACACGACCAGCACTTGCACCACCTTTGACCTTTCTCCATAATATAGGAGAAATCTCATATCCTACTATACGGTCTAGCACTCGTCTAGCCTGTTGGGCATTTACAAGATCATAATCTATCGTTCTAGGATTATCAATTGCCTTTTGAACAGCGCTTTTAGTGATCGCATTAAATACAATACGTTTTGTTTTTTCCTTTTTGAGATCAAGTTGTTCAGCAAGGTGCCATGCAATAGCTTCTCCTTCCCTATCTTCATCACTCGCTAACCAAACTATTTCGCAATCGGCAGCTAGTTTTTTAAGCTTTTTAACCAGATCTTTTTTATCACTAGAAACAATATATTTAGGTGTAAAATCTTTATCGACATTAACACCTAATTCCTTGGCAGGAAGGTCAGCAATGTGACCAAAACTAGATGCTACTTTGAAATCTTTTCCTAGAAATTTTTCAATAGTTTTTGCCTTGGCAGGCGACTCTACTATTACAAGATTTTTTGCCATTAAGTTTTGAAATTTGAAATGCAAAGTTATAGTTAAAATAATTAGAGAGTCTAAATAATTGTTAAACCAATATTTTTTAGAAATATAAAAATCTGTTATTCAACATTTTAACTTTAAATATTCTTTTAAACCAAATAATCAAAGATAATTCTCCCTTTTCGTATTATTCATTTTATGCTATTAATAGGCAAACCAACTTTTGAGCTTTTTCCTTAGAAAGAGCATAAATATCTGTTAGAATGTTAAGGTGACAGATTGTCATTAAACCAAAAAAACAAACTATCTTTGCACCACCTAAAAAAGGTGAAATACTAAGGAGACGATGGAAAAAGTAATTGAAGAAGAAAAGCAAGGAACTACTGTTCAATTAAATGATAAAAAGGAGAACGGCCGTAAATTATACATAGAGAGCTACGGTTGTCAAATGAATTTTTCAGATAGTGAGATTGTTGCATCAATCTTGGCTAAAGAAGGTTTTAATACTACGAATACTCTTGAAGAAGCAGACCTAGTTTTGGTTAACACTTGCTCCATTCGAGAGAAAGCAGAACAAACAGTTCGTAAAAGATTAGAGAAATTTAATCGAGTAAAAGAGCGCGAAAATCCAAACATGAAAGTTGGGGTTCTAGGCTGTATGGCAGAAAGACTTAAATCTAAATTTCTCGAAGAAGAGAAAATTGTAGACATGGTTGTAGGACCTGATGCCTATAAAGACCTTCCAAATCTTGTAGCAGAAATCGATGAAGGTCGTGATGCAGTTAATGTAATTTTATCTAAAGAAGAAACCTATGGTGATGTTGCTCCTGTAAGATTACATAGTAATGGTGTCACTGCATTTGTATCCATAACTAGAGGTTGCGATAACATGTGTACGTTTTGTGTGGTTCCTTTTACAAGAGGACGTGAACGTAGTCGTGATCCTCAATCTATCTTAGAAGAAATTCAAGATTTGGTAAACAAAGGTTTTAAGGAAGTAACTCTTCTGGGACAAAACGTTGATTCGTATTTGTGGTATGGCGGTGGTCTTAAGAAGGATTTTAAAAAGGCGAGCCCAATGGCTCAGGCGACTGCAGTAGATTTTGCCAAACTTCTGCATATAGTTGCTAAGGCTCAACCTAATTTAAGAGTACGCTTTTCTACAAGCAATCCACAAGATATTAGTGATGATGTTCTCCATGCTATGGCAGCACATCGTAATATTTGTAATTATATACACTTGCCTGTACAGTCAGGAAGTGATCGTATATTAAAAGAAATGAATCGACTGCATACCCGTCAAGAATACATGGATTTAATTGATCGTATTCATGACATTATTGAGGATTGCGCAATTTCTCAAGATATGATCGCAGGATTCCCAACTGAGACCGAAGAAGATCATCAAGACACTTTAAGTCTTATGGAATATGTAAAGTATGACTATGGTTTCATGTTTGCATATAGTGAGAGACCTGGTACTATGGCTGCAAGAAAAATGGAAGATGATGTTCCTGAAGAAGTAAAGAAAAGACGTTTATCAGAGATAATCGATGTACAACGTCGTACTGGTCTAGAAAGAGCTCAATACTTTGTAGGAAAGACTGTAGAGGTACTTATTGAAAAAGAGTCTAAACGATCTGATCAACATTGGGCAGGACGCAACTCTCAAAATTACATGACCGTTTTTCCTAAAGGTAATTTTAAGGTTGGCGATTTTGTAATGGTCAAAATAACAGACTGCACTAGCGCAACTCTAATAGGTGAAGCTGTTGGATATAGTGATATGACAGGCCCAATCACGATTAAATAATAGTTTATGGAAGGGATACAAGCTATAAAACAAAGATTTGAGTTAATTGGTAACGACCCTAGTTTTAATCGTGCTATTCAAAAATCCCTGCAAGTTGCTCCTACTGATATTTCAGTATTAGTAACGGGAGAAAGCGGTGTTGGTAAAGAAAGTATTCCTAGAATTATACATTCTCAATCCTTTAGAAAACACGCCAAATATATAGCCGTAAACTGTGGTGCAATCCCAGAAGGAACCATAGACTCTGAACTTTTTGGGCATGAAAAAGGCGCTTTTACTGGAGCTACACAAACAAGGTCTGGTTATTTTGAAGTTGCCGATGGCGGAACCATATTCTTAGATGAAGTAGGTGAATTACCACTACCTACACAAGTTAGATTGTTGCGAGTTCTAGAAAATGGTGAGTTTCTAAAAGTAGGATCCTCAAAAGTTCAAAAGACTGATGTTAGAATTGTAGCAGCTACAAACGTCAAAATGTTTGAAGCTATTGAGAAAGGGAAATTTAGAGAAGATCTGTATTATCGATTAAGTACTGTAGAAATTCACTTACCTCCATTACGCGAGCGTAAAGGTGATATTCATTTGTTATTTAGAAAATTTGCTAGTGATTTTGCTACTAAGTACAAAATGCCAACTATCAGATTAGATGAGGATGCAGTACGCTTATTAACCAATTACAGGTGGAGTGGAAATATCAGACAATTACGCAACATTGCCGAGCAAATAAGCGTTCTTGAACAGGAACGTAATATCAATGTAGCTACCTTACGTAATTATCTACCAGACACTGGCACTCATTTACCTGCCGTGGTAGGAGAAAACAAAAAAGCCGACAGTGATTTTGCAAACGAGCGTGAAATACTTTACAAAGTGCTGTTTGATATGAAAAATGATTTGAATGATCTTAAAAAGCTCACTCACGATTTGATGGCTAGCGGTAACATGAAAGATGTGTCAGAAGAGAATTCTGGTTTAATTCAACGTATTTATGGCAACAATAATGATTCTAGTACAGACTATGAAGAAGTCATTGATAATGCCTATGAAATAACCAATGAAGATTCTTTTCATGAGGATAAATTACCTATAGAATATCAACCTCAATCTTCCATGGCTTCATCTGTATCAGACAGGTATGACTTTGCTCAAGAAATTGAAGAAGAAGAATCTTTAAGTCTGGAAGAAAAGGAAATTGAATTAATTAAAAAATCTCTTGAACGTCACAAGGGAAAACGCAAAGCAGCCGCAGAAGATTTAGGAATATCAGAACGCACCTTATACCGAAAAATTAAGCAGTATGACCTTTAAGAAAATAACCTTTTTAGTAGTAACCCTTCTCTTGGTTACCAGCTGCGGTATTAAATATGGGTTCAATCAAACTTCCATTCCTGATAATGTCAACACTTTTCAGGTAGATTTTTTTGGTAACCTGGACCCTATCGAACCTGGTATAGAGCGTACTTTCACGCTTAATTTACAAGATTTAATTCAGGATCAAACAAGGTTAAGTATTGTCAACAGCGGTGGTGATTACATTTACCAAGGTGAAATCACCAGGTACTACATCGCTCCTATGACTGCAACCGCAAACAATACTGCGAGTCAAAATAGGCTAACTATAGAAGTAAATGTAAGATTTACTAACACCAAGGATGAAGAGCAAAGCTTTGAGAAAAAATTTAGCTTCTTCTATGACTACCCTGCAAATGTTTTACTTAATGGTAGTGCTTTAGATGAAGCTCTCGATGTGATATTTACACAGATCACACAAGATATCGTCAATGAAACACTTACTTCATGGTAACCAAGGATCGTTTACATACTTTGATTGCCACTCCTGACGAACTTTCATTAAACGATTTAGGAGATATTCAAACTACACTAGAAAAGTACCCATACTTTCAAAGTTTAAGATCTGTATTTCTTAAAGGTTTAAAATTAGAAAATAGCCCTTCATACAATCAGGAACTTCAAAGAACGGCCGCGCATACCTCGGACCGCGCTGTTCTTTTTGATTATATTACTTCCAAAAGTTTTATTCAAAATAGAATAAGTACTGAGATCAAAAGGCAACAAGAGCAGCTTAATTCGTTAGAAATTGAAGTAGAAGAGTTTAACGTTGTTCAAGAAGATTTTAATGAAAACAGCGATTTTACCAACGTAACAGATGATGACTTATTTGTTAAAAAGAATACTGATCAAACACTGAATTTTGAACAAAGTGATGCTTACAGCTTTAGTGAATGGCTCAAGCTCACATCGCTCTCTCCCATCAAAAGAAGTGATGAGAAATCAGTTGCTAAAGAAACAGATGACATCCAAGACACTTCAAGTGAGAATAGTTATAGCGTTGAGGAGTCTCATCAACGTTCCATGGATATTATTGATAAGTTTCTTAAAACCAAACCTAAGAAAATTAAACCAGTAGCCAGTGAAACTAAAATTCAAAATCTGGCAGATCAAAATATGGCTCCAGAGCAATTCATGACTGAAACTCTAGCCAAAGTTTATCTTGCGCAAAAAAACTATAAGAAAGCAATTAAAGCATATGAAATTTTAAAATTGCAGTATCCAGAAAAAAGTAGTTTCTTTGCAGACCAAATTCAAGAAATAAAGAATTTACAAAGTAATCCATAATGACAACATATTACATTTTTGCAGGTCTTATCATTTTAGTTGCCTTTTTACTTATCGTAGTAATTATGGTTCAAAATCCTAAAGGTGGTGGACTTTCACAAAGCTTTGGCGGCGGTGGAACACAGCAGTTAGGTGGTGTACAAAAAACAGGAAATTTCCTAGACCGCAGTACTTGGGTTTTATCAACGTTACTTCTAGTACTTATTTTATTAGCTAGTACTGCAAAACTTCAAGGCTCTAGTACGTCAACTATTAAAGTTGCCGATCCTGATGCTCAAGTAGAAACTCCTGCTTTACCATCAGATTCTGGTGATGCAACAACACAAGAAACTGACACGAACGAATAAACAGTTCTTTTAACTGACAAAAAATCCAGCTCCACGAGCTGGATTTTTTTATTTACGGCATTTTGTCAGTAACCACAAAATGGCACATTATTAGAATATAGGCAGGCATAAAAACAACTAAAAATTCATTTTAAAAATGGGATTAAATATTCAACCTTTATCAGACAGAGTTTTAATTGAGCCTATGGAGGCTGAACAAAAAACAGCAAGTGGTCTGTACATTCCAGACACAGCAAAGGAAAAACCTCAACAAGGTAAAGTAGTAGCTGTAGGAAATGGTAAGAAAGATCACGAGATGACTGTAAAAGTAGGTGATACAGTTCTTTACGGTAAGTATAGCGGTACCGAACTAAAATTAGAAGGTACTGATTACCTTATGATGAGAGAGGACGACATCCTTGCAATCGTTTAATCTAACCTATCAATTTAATTTTTAATTAATTACGCTTTCGCGAAAGCGTAATTTCAAAAAAAAACAATCATGGCAAAAGACATAAAATTTGATTTAGAAGCTAGAGATGGTATTAAGCGTGGTGTAGATGCACTTGCTAATGCTGTTAAAGTAACATTAGGACCAAAGGGTCGTAACGTGGTAATAGGAAAATCATTTGGAGCGCCAGTCGTAACTAAAGATGGTGTAAGTGTAGCTAAAGAAATCGAGCTAGAAAATGAGCTGGAAAACATGGGTGCTCAAATGGTTAAAGAGGTAGCATCAAAAACCAACGATCTAGCTGGTGATGGTACTACAACTGCAACCGTACTTGCACAAGCTATCGTAAAAGAAGGTCTTAAAAATGTGGCTGCTGGTGCAAATCCTATGGATCTTAAACGCGGTATCGATAAAGCAGTTGAAGCGATTACTAAAGATCTAGACAAACAATCAGAGAAAGTTGATGATAGTGGTGATAAAATAAAACAAGTTGCCTCGATCAGTGCTAATAATGATGATGTTGTAGGTGAATTAATCGCTACTGCATTTGGCAAAGTAGGAAAAGAAGGTGTAATCACAGTAGAAGAGGCAAAAGGAACCGATACTTATGTAGACGTAGTTGAAGGTATGCAGTTTGATCGTGGTTACTTATCTCCATACTTTGTAACTAATTCAGAAAAAATGACAACTGAATTAGAGAATCCTTATATTCTTCTTTTTGACAAGAAGATTTCTACCATGAAGGATTTAATGCCAGTATTAGAACCTGTAGCTCAAACTGGAAAACCTTTACTTATCATCGCGGAAGATGTTGATGGTGAAGCACTTGCTACCCTAGTTGTAAACAAGCTAAGAGGAGCTCTTAAAATAGCTGCAGTTAAAGCACCAGGTTTTGGTGATCGTCGTAAAGCTATGCTAGAGGACATCGCTATCTTAACAGGTGGAACCGTGATTAGCGAGGAAAGAGGATTTACTCTTGAGAATGCTACTATTGACATGCTAGGAACAGCAGAAAAAGTGGATATTGATAAAGATAACACTACAATTGTTAATGGTAACGGTGATAATGAAGCTATTAAAGCTCGTGTAGGTCAAATTAAATCTCAAATCGAGAACACGACTTCTGACTATGATAAAGAAAAACTTCAAGAACGTCTAGCTAAACTTGCTGGTGGTGTTGCTGTACTTTATGTAGGTGCTGCTAGTGAGGTTGAAATGAAGGAGAAGAAAGATCGCGTTGATGATGCATTACATGCAACAAGAGCAGCTGTTGAAGAAGGTATTGTTGCTGGTGGTGGTGTTGCCCTAGTAAGAGCTAAATCAGTTCTATCTAAGCTTAAAGGCGCTAATACAGATGAAGAAACTGGTATTTCAATAGTAGCTAGAGCTATAGAGGCTCCATTAAGAACTATCGTTGAAAATGCCGGTGGTGAAGGTAGCGTTGTAGTTTCTAAGATTCTTGAATCTAAAGGAGCTCAAGGTTATGATGCTAAAAATGATCAATATGTTGATATGCTTAAAGCTGGTATCATTGACCCTAAGAAAGTAACTCGTGTGGCTCTTGAAAATGCTGCATCGGTTAGTGGTATGATTCTTACAACAGAATGTGCTCTAGTAGAAATTAAAGAAGATGCACCTGCTGGTGGCGCTGGAATGCCAGGTGGAATGCCAGGAGGAATGGGCGGAATGATGTAATCATTTCTCCATTTTATTACACAAAGCCATCTCCTCTAGAGATGGCTTTTTTTGTTTTGGCTAACTTATCTTTGTGATATGCGTATTTTATTTCTCTTATTCTTAATAAGCTCTGGGATTTCCTTATCACAAAATGTTCAACACATCATTGATCAAGTTGATACCAATAGAATTACTACGCGACTTCAAGAATTTGCAGGTGAAGTACCTACTACGGTAAATGGTAATGCACAAATCATAATTAATCGCGAGAGCAATCAAAACGATATTGCAAAAGACTATCTTGTTGAAAGATTGAATGCCTTGCCCAACTTGAATGTTACTACTATAAATTACAGCACTAGAGGAACTAACATCATAGCAACGCAAACTGGTCTTACTAATCCCAACGACATTTACATAATATGTGCTCATTATGATACAGTTACTAACTACTGTGTAGACGATAATGCTACTGGAACTATCGCTGTTTTAGAAATCGCAGAATTATTAAGCCAGCAGTGTACGGATAACACGATTGTATATGCATTTTGGGATGAGGAGGAACAAGGTTTAATAGGAGCACGTAATTATGCACAAGCAGCAAAAGCCAGAAATTATAATATAAAAGCCGTACTCAATCTAGATATGATAGGATTCGATGGTGATGGTGATAATGATTTTGATATTGACGTGAGAGATGTCGCTAATAGCCTAGCTATGAAAGATGATATCGTACAAACGTTAAACCAATATGGAACAAATTGGAATTTAAACGCCAATGTCATTAATCCAGGAACACCTTTGAGCGATCACAAGGTATTTTGGGATGAAAATTATACTGCCTTACTAATCGGTGAAGCATGGTCTATGAACGATCAAAACAATCAATACCATACCACTAGAGATAGATTTAATAATCTAGATTTGTCTTACTGCACCGACATCATAAAACTATGTACCGCTTATATGGCCACAAAAGCAGGACTTAATTACATAGACTCAAGTATTCAAAACACAGGTTCGTCACTTACTGTTACTAATGATCCAACAACAACATATAGGTGGATTGATTGTTCCACAAACTTATCAATTTCGGGTGCTACCAGTCACTCCTATACTCCTATTACAGATGGTACTTATAAAGTTAGTATTACGAAGTCAGGCTGTACGGAAGAAAGTGACTGCATTAATTTCA
The DNA here is from genome assembly GCF_002117085.1 of Nonlabens tegetincola. Taxonomy (GTDB): domain Bacteria; phylum Bacteroidota; class Bacteroidia; order Flavobacteriales; family Flavobacteriaceae; genus Nonlabens; species Nonlabens tegetincola. The sequence goes on from NZ_CP019342.1 coordinate 1,537,956, forward strand.
CAACGTTATCACAGAATAGTTTAAAAACGCCTATTCAAGTAAGCTATAATCAAGCATCCAAAGATTTATTAGTAACGAACACCACAAAAGCTGAAATCCAATTTCGATTGTATCATGTAAATGGTCAATTTGCTCAAGAATGGATTACAGAAAAGCCTCAAGAGAATATTAACTTAAAAAATTATTCGGCAGGGATTTATATTCTCCAATATTTCGTTGAAGGACAAAGGCATATATTAAAGATTCAGATATAAAAAAACACCCTGAAAATGTAATCATTTTCAGGGTGTTTAAATCCATTATCGAGATATTATTGTTGTAATGGTTCTAGCGCATCTGCGATTAATGTTTCCCCTTTAATTATTTCAAAGGTTTCTTTGTTTGCCACATCATCGTGTAATGCTTTTACTAAGACCTTAGCTACATCAGCTCTTGGAATTTCTCCATGCTTATTTAACTTGGACTGCAATTCTATTTTATTGTTAGAATTATCATCGGTTAATGAGCCTGGTCTTACTATTGAGTAATTTAAATTTGAATTTTTCAAATAATTATCTGCTGCTTGTTTGGCTTTTAAATACTCTTGTAAATCTGAAGCCTGCTCTGGGTTGTCTGCTCCAATAGAACTTAGCATCACAAATTTCTTTACCGTTGCATTTTGACTTTCGTCAATTAATTTAATAGCACCATTTTTATCAACTTCTTCAACATTCTTTCCTTTTGATCCTGCTGCAAAAATCACCTTATCTATATTATTTGTAGTATGACTTAAATTATTAGTTAAATCACCCAAAACAGTTTCAATCCCGTTAGCTTTAAACTGATCTACCTGTTCAGGCTTGCGCACCATTGCTACTGGTTCAAAATATTGATCATTTTTTAATAATTCAACAACTTGTTTTCCGGTGGTACCTGTCGCACCTGCTACTAAAATTCTTTCCATGTTATGAAATTAACCACAAAAGCCCTTTAAACAAGGGCTTTTAAGACTACTTAACTAGAGTTTATAATCTAGCTAAGAAGTTAGTCATAAATTAACTAAAGGATCTCTTAAAAGAGTTATAATTCCTTTTTTAAGAATCTAGCTGTATGGCTGGTTTTGTGTTTTGATACTTGTTCAGGTGTACCCTTTGCAACTACTTCTCCACCACCACGACCACCTTCTGGACCTATATCTATAAGGTGATCTGCGATTTTAATGACATCCATATTATGTTCAATAATAAGTACTGTATTTCCTTTATCCACCAACTTATTCAGCACATCCATAAGTACTCTTATATCCTCAAAATGTAATCCTGTAGTAGGTTCGTCTAAAATGTAAAAGGTATTACCGGTGTCTCTTTTTGATAATTCGGTAGCCAGTTTTATTCGTTGTGCCTCACCACCAGATAATGTCGTAGATTGTTGTCCCAATGTTATATAACCTAACCCGACATCTTTAATTGTTTTTAATTTGCGATATATTTTTGGAATAGATTCAAAGAAATCTGTTGCCTCATTTATTGTCATCTCAAGTACATCGCTTATGGATTTTCCTTTATAGCGTATTTCAAGAGTTTCTCTATTAAATCGTTTTCCGTTGCAGGTCTCACAGTTCACATAAACATCTGGTAAAAAGTTCATTTCTATTACTCGTAATCCACCACCTTTACAGGTCTCACATCGTCCACCAGCAACATTAAAACTAAAACGACCTGGTTTGTAACCTCTTATTTGCGCTTCAGGAGTCTTGGCAAATAGCGATCTTATTTCATCAAAGGTTTTAGTATAAGTAGCTGGATTAGATCGCGGCGTTCTACCAATTGGACTTTGATTGATATCTATGACCTTGTCAATGTGTTCAAGTCCTTTGATACTTTTATAAGGCATTGGCACTTTTACACCATTGAAAAAATGTGCGTTTAAAATCGGATACAAAGTTTCATTAATCAAAGTAGATTTTCCACTTCCAGATACTCCCGTCACTACGATCATTTTGCCTAATGGAAAGTCAACTGAAATATTTTTAAGGTTATTACCTGTACAACCTTTCAACACCAATTTTTCACCAGTTCCTTTACGACGCGTTTTGGGTATTTCAATTTCTTTGGTACCGCTTAAATATTGTGCAGTAAGTGTATCGTGTTTAAGAATATCTTTTGGACTGCCTTGACTAATTATTGATCCACCGTATTTTCCAGCTCTTGGACCTATGTCTATTACATGATCGGCACGTTCAATCATATCTTTATCATGCTCCACGACTATCACGCTGTTACCGGTATCTCGTAGTGATTCTAAGGAATTGATTAATTTTTCATTATCTCGCTGGTGTAAACCTATACTAGGTTCGTCTAGAATGTATAAAACACCTACTAATTGTGAACCTATTTGCGTCGCTAGTCTTATGCGTTGTGCCTCGCCTCCTGATAATGTTTTTGCACTCCTATTTAAGCTTAAATAGTCTAGCCCAACGTCCAGTAAAAATTGTAATCTTTCTTTAATTTCTTTAAGTAATTCAGTGGCTATTTGTTTTTGCTTTCGCGAAAGCGAACTCTCTAAATCATCAAACCAATCTACCAGTAATGCGATATCCATGTTTGCCAGATCGGCAATGGATTTTTCATTTACTCTAAAGTAAAGCGACTCTTTTCTTAAACGTGTTCCTTCACAAGTAGGACAGGTTACTTTATCCATAAAACTTTTGGCCCATCGTTGTAAACCAGCACTATCGTTATTGTTATAAGTTGCTTCTATAAAATTAGCAAGACCTTCAAAATCAATCTTGTATTTACGAGAAACTCCAAGTGTTTTTGAATTTACTTCAAGACTTTCATTGCCGCCATACAGGATCATTTGTACAGCCTCCTTGGGTAGTTTCTCAATAGGATCAGTGAGTTTAAAGTCAAACTTTTTAGCAATAAGTTCAAGTTGTTTGAATATCCAATTCTTCTTATTGTCTGGATAAGGAGCTAGTCCACCTTTTGAAATACTTAGACTAGGATCGGGAATAATTTTATCTTCATTAACCTTATACAGGGTTCCTATACCGTTACAAGTAGGACAAGCTCCCTTAGGCGAATTAAAAGAGAAGTTATTGGGTTCTGGCTCTGGATATGAGATACCAGTTTCTGGACACATGAGAGATCTAGAAAAAAAACGTCCTTCCTTATCTCCATGAGCCACTACCATAGTAATGTCGTTTCCATGGTACATAGCTGTGCGTATAGCCTCATCTAGTCGTTTAATATCCTGTTCTGTATCACCTACTTGAATGCGGTCTATTACAATTTCAATATCATGAGTTTTGTAACGATCTAGTTTCATTCCTTTGGTGATGTCCACGATTTCACCATCGGTGCGCACCTTTACAAATCCTTGTTTTGCAATTTGTTCAAATAATTCCCTGTAGTGACCTTTTCGAGCTCTCACAACTGGTGCGAGGATGTTTATACGTTTGTCCTTATAGTCCTTAATAATTAAATCCCTGATTTGTTCATCGCTATAACTAACCATTTTTTTACCGGTGTTATAGGAGTAAGCATCACTCGCTCTAGCATAGAGCAGGCGTAAGAAATCATAAATTTCGGTAATCGTTCCTACTGTACTTCGTGGGCTTTTTGAAGTCGTCTTTTGTTCAATGGCTATGACAGGTGATAGACCATCAATTTTATCCACATCTGGGCGTTCTAATCCTCCTAAAAATTGCCTGGCATAGGCACTGAATGTTTCTATATAACGTCTTTGACCTTCGGCATAGATGGTGTCAAATGCAAGGGAAGATTTTCCAGAACCTGATAATCCTGTAATCACTACTAGTTTTTCTCTAGGAATGTTAACATCAATGTTTTTTAAATTGTGAACTCGAGCTCCTTTTACTTCAATAATCTCGTCTGAATATCCCATAATTTTAGTCAATCTCGCGAAGTTACCTAAACCGCTCTAAAATTTATTTCAAACTAAGTTTAAATCTTGTTAAGTCTTTGCCTCTATTCTTATTACATCTAGTAAACATAAGTGAAAAAACTTGACATTTATCACAAAACGCTCGATTAACTGTAGGCGTTCATCCTAATAATAATAGGCTTTATCTAAAAAATATAGTTTTAAAACTAAAGTAAATTTTACTTTTAATTTTATCAAAAATTCCCCTATGACCTACCACGGTAAAAATGATTTTCCAGTTTATTTGTATACCATTTTACGTATTGGTTTAGGACTGTATCTTCTTTTTCATGCCCTAGATCATATTATTCATTTCAACCAGTATCTTAAAGACACAGAAGCATATTTAGGTGAAGACTCTATGAGTACCGTGCTGCAATTATTTATCCCGATTGTTCCTATGATTGAGTTTTTTATTGCACTTATGATTACCATGGGACTTTATACTCGTAGTAGTTTAATAGGCGCGATTGCGACAGGAATTATTTTTATAATCGCTTTCTTCCTTTTTGAAGATTATGACGCTGGCATTGTTCTTCTTTATTCTCTCGCGGTTAAAACGTTGTTGCTGTTCACTGTTAAATACAATCGAATATCGGCCGATTATAGAAACATCCAAATTGCCGAAAAAGAAATGAATGAATTATTGAGGATTAAGGAACAACTTTAACCTGAGTTATAGGTATTTCGATACCGTAGAGACTACGCTTTCGCGAAAGCGGAAAACCACCATCTGTCATTTCCCAGTCTTGCCATGTAGCTCTTATTCCATCTAGAGGTATTATACTTACCCACATTTTAAATGCTACTGGTTGGTAATTTTCATCCAATTCCCAGAGATAAGCATCGCCTGGCGTTGATCCTCCACTAGAATATTGTACTAATAATTGTTCTTTATCATCAACTTGTACGACAGAGCGCTTTACACCAGCATCAAATAGTTTATGAGGCGCTACCATCCAAAAGCTATCGTTATTAAAGTTTTTTTCAGCATAGGCTATAGCCTCTTCTCTTTCCTTTCCTTCTAGTTTTACTTCGTTTTTAAATGCAAAGCTACTTTGCGGATACCTGGTTTGATACGCAACCCTATAATCATCCCAATAAACGTCAACTAGATTTTGCTGTAACTTCCATCGATATCTATTAACTCCTCTAAATGTCCAATGTATTTCACTAGCTTGAGTAAATTCTTTGTGATTAATTGCATCTAGCATTTTCATGGCCAATTCATCGGCAGGTTTTCCTGTGGTTCCTTCTGGCACCTCTTCATTAAACGTAAGTTTCAATACTATAAAAACAATAAGTAGTAATGCAACAACACCTATAAAACCTTTCAATAAAAACTTCAATATTTTTTTCATAGTACTTATTTTTTGCGCAATTTACAGGCAAAATTAAACGTATATCTTTTACTTATGAAATTATTAGGAATAGGCTCTAGAATTGAACATGATGAATTAGGTTTTGGCGTGGTAACCAATGTTACTTCAAAACATTATTGGGTAAGCTTTCAAAAGTCTGGAATTGAAACTATTGATATAGATGATGATTTTGAAGTAATCGAAGCCTGTGAAGATGATGTCGATACAGTTAGTTTTTATGAAGTTGAAAAATCACTAAGATATATTCTTGAACGTTACAGCGACACCAGTCAAATTGTACCGCTAGCAGATAAGTTCAAAGGTGGAAAATTGATATTAGAACCTAAAGACACCGATTTACAATCAAAAGAGATCCCTATCGATAAATTTTGGCATAAAATAGTAATGCTAAGAGATAGACTGCGTGTTATGGAACAAAAGATTAATAGTTCAAAGGAATTAGACGATCAACTTAAAATAGACCTACAGCAATATATTACTCGTATTTACGGTAGCCTTACTACATTCAATGTATTGTTTGCTAGTAAAGACCAGCAATTTAAAGGAACTGGTAAATAAGGATACCATGAACCTACAAGAGGTAAAAAACGAATTTAGAATTGCATTGTCAAACAATTATCCTGACTTTGAAATTGATTCAATTTTTAAAATATGTTGTGAGGATTTATTAGATTTTTCTCGATCTGATATTTTACTAAAATCACAAGAGCCATTGACCAAAAATCAAGAAGGCACTTTAATTACAGCGCTTGAAAAGCTAAAGCAGGACATTCCTGTTCAATACATAACTGGTGTAGCACATTTCTATGGCAGGCAGTTTAAGGTAACTGAAAACACTTTAATTCCAAGACCAGAAACTGAAGAGCTCGTACAGCTCATCGTGAATGATTTAATTAACGAGTCTTCTTTAAAAATTATAGATATAGGCACTGGAACGGGTTGTATAGGTATAAGTCTTAAAAAAGAACTGATCTCAAGTGATGTCACCTTATTGGATGTTTCTAAGGAAGCATTATCAATCGCAAAACAAAATGCCACCAACTTAAAAGCTCAGGTACATTTTATAGAACAATCTATTTTAACCACTACGGATTTACCTGACAAATTTGATGTCATCGTAAGTAATCCACCCTATGTACGGAATGTTGAGAAACAGGAAATACATAATAATGTATTATTACATGAACCTCATCTCGCATTGTTTGTGGAAAATGAAAATCCGTTACTTTTCTATAGAAAAATTTTAGAACTTGCCCTTCATGGACTTACAGAAAAAGGTCGCGTTTACTTTGAAATTAATCAATATCTTTCAAATGAAATGAACGAACTAGCTAGTTCACTAGGGTTTGATTCAAAGATGATTAAGGATTATAATGGAAATTGGCGTATGATGATATGCTGGAAAAAATAAAATCAATTTCAATAGTAGTCCCTATTGACTCTGGTAGTATTCTTTTTTCAATAATAAGCCAGCCTTCTCATCAAATTTTTTATTGAAAACAAACATGTCCCAAAACCATACTCGCTGAGTGATTTGTAGGGTAAATTCCTTTTCAGTAACCTCATTGTTCCTTATTTCATCAAACTTAAATTGATAATAATCTGGCATATATACAGGCACTTGACCCAAGGTAATCATGGATAAAGTCAAAGGTTGACCACATACTGGAGTTCTCTTAAGTGGATATAATTTTAGAACCACATTAGCTTCAGTACTATCTGACACTACATTAAAAAGTCCTGAGGCCTTTATTATTTTTAGTTCTTGCTTCAATGAGTCGCCCAATACAAATGCGTCAATAGTTGTAATCTCCTTCCCGTATTCTTCATAATGAGTAGGAAACACGCGATAACTATAACACGAATAACAATTCCAAAGCAGGGATACAACAAATAAGAATTTCAATAATCTCATGACTCAAAATCGTTTTCGTTACAGTAGAACAACACTGTTCGCGAGTGATGTGACAATAAAAATACAGTTTTCAGTTCTATTGATTATAACAACAATCCCATTGCGGCTCCTATAATCATTACCAACATTTTTGCAAGATTAAATTTATGAGCTTCACTTGCTTCAAGGATTAAGGTAGTAGAAACATGTAAAACAATACCTGCGACTATGGCCTTAATGATAGTGACTAATTCATCGTCAAATAAGATATATTCATTAAGAAGCGTTCCTAGCGGTGACATTAAGGCAAAAATAAATACTAAGAATGCTGATTTAAATACGCCATATCCTTGTTGTAATAAAAAGCTCGAAAAAATAAAAGCAATAGGAATCTTGTGTACAGCAATTCCATACACCATACTTTGACTAGCATTCAAAGGAATACCTTCTAAGAAAGCATGTATACATAAACTCACAAATAATGCGGTAGGAAAACTAGGAACTTCTTTATTTATGTGTAAATGACCATGCTCGGCTCCTTTTGAAAAAAATTCTAGAATAATTTGAATAAAAACTCCTATTACAATGTATACACCATAGCGACTTCCATCTTCAAACACCTCTGGTAAGAATTCATGCACCGTAGTGCTCAATAAAAAGGCTCCAGAAAATGCAAGTACCAGTTTAATACTATTAGAATTGATGTTTTTCAATGCCATAGCAGCAAAAAACCCCAAAACCACAGCTATAAATGGGAGAAAAATTGGTATCATCTATTATTTAGAATAAGCTTGCAAAATTAACTAACTTCTCAAACATTTGAGCACTTAAAACAGTTATCGTAACTTTACTTTAATATTTATTCAATCAATATGAAAAAAGGATCTTTAGGCTGTTTGGGCATAGGTTTAATTAGTCTTGTAGGCTTAGTTGTCGTTATGGCAATTTGGGCAGGCAGTTGGTACAATGGTACTATTAATTTAAGCGAAGGCGTTTCTGGCGCGTGGGCAAATGTTGAAAGTAGTTATCAACGTAGGAATGACCTAATTCCAAATATTGTAGCTACTGCAAAAAAATATGCCGAATTTGAACAAGAAACATTGATCGGTGTGATTGAAGCTCGTGCAGCGGCCACTTCAATAAAAGTAGATGCCGACAACTTATCTAGTGAACAAATTCAAGCGTTCTCAAAGGTACAAAGTCAAGTAAGTTCAGGTTTAGGTAGATTATTAGCAACCTATGAAAATTATCCAGATCTTAAATCAAACGAGCAGTTTAAAGAACTTATTAATGAATTAGAACGTACAGAGAACCGCATTAATGTGGAACGTAACAATTATAACGGTGCTGTAAAACAATACAACGCTCGCATCAAACGTTTCCCAGGAAACCTGCTTGCCGGTATCTTTAATTTTGATGCTTCTCCTTATTATCAAGCAGATGAAGGTGCAGAAAATGCTCCTGATGTAGAAGGCTTATTTGGCGAATAATATGGACAACCACGTTGAGGAATTTCTTACCGCACAAGAAGAGAAAGAGATTATTGCTGCGATAAGACGAGCAGAAAATAAAACCAGTGGAGAAATAAGAGTACATCTTGAGAGTACCTGTGAAAATGCTATATCCAGGGCTCAAGAAGTATTTCATTTACTCAAAATGGATAACACCAAAGAAGAAAATGGTGTACTTATTTATCTTGCTGTAGATTCTCACAAGTTCTCCATCATCGGCGATAAGGGTATCGATAACAAAGTACCCAGCAACTTTTGGGATCAAATAAAGGATGTGATGGCATCACGCTTTCGCGAAAGCGAATTCTCAACAGGAATCATAAAAGGTATAGATATTATAGGTAAGGAACTAGCACAGTATTTTCCATGGGATGTGGATGATACTAATGAGTTGAGTGATGAAATATCAAAAGGAACAATTTGATGAAGAGGATACTTTGCTTTTTGGTATTATTTCCTGTTCTTCTACAGGCGCAATTTAATATCCCAGAAAAACCAGTAGTAAAAGAACAACGAGCTGTTTACGATTATTATAAAATACTCAACAAGCAGGAGTTCACAGCGCTAGACCGCAAATTGATCAACTATGCCGATACAACAAGCACGCAAATTGTAATTGCAATTGTAGAGAGCACAAATGGAGAAGACATTTCTTTACTAGGAGCTCGCTGGGGTGAAAAATGGCAGGTAGGACAAAAAGACAAAGACAATGGGATTTTTATCCTGATGGCTTATGGCGATCGTAAAATTGATATTAATACGGGACGCGGCATTGAATACCGCATGACAGACCTAGAAAGTGAACGTATTATTAATCGAATTATAGTACCCAACTTCAAAAGAGGTAATTATTATCAAGGACTGGATCAAGCCACAGATGCCATTTTTAAATATTTAAATGGTGAATTTGTAGAAGATAGAGATTTAAACAAAGCGCCTTTTCCATGGTCATTCTTTATTGTACTAGCTTTTATATTATTCATTATTATACTAAGCAGCCGCAAAGGAAATAATGGCAATAATCGTGGTGGTGGCACTTCCTTATTAGATGTCATTATCTTAAGTAATATGGGACGTGGCTCATATTCTGGAGGTAGTTTTGGTGGTGGATCTTCCGGTGGTTTTGGCGGCGGATTCGGTGGTGGATTTGGCGGTGGAAGCTTCGGTGGTGGTGGTGCCTCTGGTGGCTGGTAATTAGTAACTTAAAATATAAAGCCGTTCCTATTTGATAGGAACGGCTTATTCATATTCTAAAGTCACATAAGTTACTACTCTTTACCGTCTACATAATCTTGTAAGTAGGCAAAGCGCTCTGTCAATTGACCATCACTGGTAGTAATTTTTGCACGTTGCAATACTCCATCTTTATCCTCATTAAAAAAAGCAGGAATCACATACTTAGAGAACATTTCTCCAAAACCTTCACTTGCATCCTTGGGCAATTCACAAGGTAGATTATCTACGGCCATTACAGTTATAGCGCCCTCTTTCTTATAATCTACTTCCTTTTCAGTTTGTGGGTCATAACCATAAATAGGTTTTGCAATTGTGCTAGGTCTAATTGTACAAGCAATAGGACCATCAATATCGCAACTTACATCGGCTACAAGGTTGATATTAAAATCTTCATTTCTCATATCTTCTCTTGTAAAAAAGTAAGGAGCACCGTTTCCATAAAAATGACCTGTAATAAGCATGTCGGTTACCCTAGCATACTTCATAAAATCGCTTTTCAATAATTCAGGATTATTATAACACTCGGTTCTAGTAGGTTTATATCCATCTTTGCGCATGTAATAATCTGTCACATCCAGTTGGGTAAACAAGGTTTGCACACTTTTGAATTGACCCAATTGCAAGTATTCCTTGGGTTTTACTTCATGAATTTTAAGCTCCTCTAGGATTTCTCTAATTCCACCTGCCACTTTACCACTTCCTGTCATTACAATATGTATAGGTGGTAGATTGCATTTTATGCGTGCTAGTTCTTTTTTAAGAGCCTTGTAATCAGGAAGTGATTCTACTTTGGGCAATTCAAAACTTCCGTCTCTTAAACCTAATGCTCTAAAGCCATTGTATGCACCTACTATACCAGCATATCTTCCAAAACCTATTAATCTACCTCCGTTTTTTGCGACTATGGTTTCATGGTCATACAATTCTATTTTTTTATCTAGAATGGCTTGCAATAACTTTCGGTTATAGGGCTGTTTTTTTATCGTGTGAGAAAAGAAAAAGTATTTTTTTCCAGGTATTAAACTTTCAACGGGTACTTCCTTTACTCCTATCATTACATCGGCATCGGTAACATCATCGGTTACGGTAATTCCCTCACGAGTATAGGCTGCATCGTCAAAAATTCTTATTGGTGATGATTCTACTAGGAATTCCGCTTTCGCGAAAGCGTGATCAAGAACATGTAATTGTTGTGGAGAGAAAACTACGCGGCGATCTGGCGGATTTTTTCTTTCTCTAATAATGGCAAATTTCATAAGGTAGATTATAAAGTAGCAAGATAATTAATCGCAATCAATTTAAAATGGGAAATAAACACCATAAAGACGGAAATATGTTCCAATTATACAGGAAGGTCTATCTGGATCTTTGTCTTATAAATTTATAAAACAAAAAACATGAAAAATTTAGTAGTAGTACTTATCGCATTTTTAGGCTTTTACGGTGTGCAAGCACAAGATAAAATGAGAAAGCATTCCGATGAGATGACCCAGGAAGTAGCTCACGTGCAACTAGATCAAATCAAAGGAGAGTTTATTCAAAAACAAATTACTCTTAAACCGGGTACGTACATCTTTGATGTATCAAACAAGAATGTAGGTCATGAGGTTGGATTTGTACTAGTAAAAAAAGGTGCCGACATAAGTAACCCTAAAAATCACATTCAAACTGCCTATGTAACGCAAGCTGTTAAAACAGGAGAAACCCAGCAGTCTAATCCTACAAAACTAGAAGCTGGAGAGTATGTGTATTTTTGTCCTTTAAATCCTACAAGTACAGACAACACGATACTTGTGGAATAGCTTTCTTCTCCCTAGAAAGCAAAAGCCCTGTCATCCAGACAGGGCTTTTTTTTGGCATAGTTTTTAGGCTAATTAATGAGTGTAAATGATATATTTGCGCTCCTAAATTAATTTTAGGTTTTGTTTTTTGAAAACAATCTGGGGTCGACTGGTTTTGACAGCGAGACTGGATTAATGGTAAGCATGTCGAGCGCTGGGAAACAGCTCGTAAATCTCATTTTTCATCTTTTTTAAACGGCGAGAATAACTACGCCCTAGCTGCATAATCTGAATCATAGTAAGATTACGCCTCGGTCTACTAGGTAGACAAGCAGGAAGTCTCTCAACAGCCTTGGTTTGCGGCGGTTGGTTATGGGACTTCGTAAAAGTAAACCTATCTACGGCAGTGCTTTGATGTGGTAGAGAAATTTAATTGAAGCCAAGCCTAGTTTTGGTAGTTTCTGACCGGCTCTAGGACTGAAATGAATTAGAAACTAAACATGTAGAAAGCGATTGATTCACTTGTTTGGACGGCGGTTCGAATCCGCCCGACTCCACAAAAAAATGATAAACCACGACAGCAGTCGTGGTTTTTTTTGTTTTGAAGTAATTCAGCTAGCAAACTCAATCATTAATATTAAGATCTCATAACCATACTACCTACATTGAAAAAAAGCCCATCCATTTACTGGACAGGCTCTACCTAAAAAAATAAACACTGAGCTAATTCAATATTTAAAGAGTCTAAGTGAAAAGAGAAAATTATTCTTCCAATAACTTGTAAGCAAATTGAGGATATCCTCTTTCATTACTAGGACTTGTAAGTGCAAGAAATTGGAGTTTGTAGTAGTTTCCATTGGCATCGTGAATGACATAGAAAATATCTTCTATAAGTGATGGTGAAGCACTAGGACCACCGCCGTTTCTCCATGTACTACCTATACTTCTTTGATCATTTTCAAAATTGCTATCCACAACATCTAATAAACTAAAGTCCTCGTAGGTGATACCTTCCTCAGCTTCATCAATCATATAAGCTCGCGCACTCGACTTGATGTTATTGGTTATAAAGTCTGCATAAGCATAGGCTCCATAACTTTGTCCATCAAAAACAGCCTCGTTTGTAAATACGGTATAGCACAAATCCCATTCTTCTTTTTGTGGCTCAACACTCACTACTGATTCTGTATTAAAACTGAAAAAAGTATAATGGAAGGAAGGGTTTTTATTAATGGTAGTTGTTTGAAAGGTAGTATCGTCAAGGTTAGCATATTGCAATAAATAATTCTCGCCGTCTTTTAAGATTCTAATCTTCTTCCAACCTCTAGCATCTCCTTTGTAGTTTGAAGAACCGGAATTAGGTTGATCTACACCTACTTCATAGCCTAGATTGATTAGATAAACATTGTTGTTTGAATCTACTGAAGAGACTACATCTATAGCGGTTCCTGATATATTCCCATCTGGTGCATCGATAAACTCCATATTTGCTGGATTGAAATTACCTACTTCTGCCTGTGGTTGTAATTGTTGCACTTCAGGATTTGTTGAGTTTACCGCAGTCATATCGTTAGTAGATAAGCGAGCGGCCATCATGAGGATAGATCCGTTTATGATAACCCTATCTTGCATAGAACTAAACCCTAAATCCCACGAGGTTCGGTTAACCTCGGTTGCAATATTGGTACTCAAATCAAAAAAGACCTGGTTGGGCATATTAGGACCACCTACATTAGGAGAAACTGTAGCGCCATCTACGGTTACTACAATTGGTCCCATAGGCTCATCGTCTTCACTACAACTACCTAATAGTAGAATGCTTATAATAGTTAAAGCTGTTAATAGATTATTTTTCATGTTTTAAAAATTAAGTTTATATAAAAGTTTTAAATAAAAAGATCGTCCGTAACCCAGTAAAATAGAATTTGTTGCTGTGTTGTGTGCACCGCCACTAGAGGTATAATTAGTATCTACACGAGTAATATCAAATAAATTACGCGCTCCTACTGTAGCCTCTAATTGATCACTTAAAAAGGATTTTCTTATCGATGCATCTAACCATGAATAAGCATCTGTTTCAATCTTGGAAAAAGCTGAATTACCGTCACTGTCTGAACCTGTAACCCTAAAATCTTGCTGTCTTCCGTTATAATTTACAAGTAGCGAGAAAACCGTATCCCACTTAGGGTAACGATAATTAAGACTAGCATTCAATTGGAATTGATACAAGTAGTCGTCACTAGCATTATCTTCACTTGCTAGCTCTCTAGATATACCAAAAACAGTTGCATTTAAAGAGGTACTCCAGTTCTTTAATTTAAGTGAATTAGTATTAGTTAATCCTATAAAACGATAACTATCTATATTCACATATCGGTACTGTAAAGGATTCGTATTTACAATGGATAGTTCAATGCGATCAGATAAATCAATGTAAGTTAGTTTTACACTATTCTCTAATCTAATCAAAGAATTATCAAACCAAGTTTTCTTTTTTAAACTTAGGAAAGTAGTTAAACCTTCTTCTGGTTTTAAATTCTCGTTACCTTGGACATCATGGTTAGCATCAACAAAATAATAATAAAGCTCAGTAAAATCAGGAACCCTATACGATGTGCCTACATTGGCTCTTAATTCAAACCCTTTTTCAAATAATTGTCTTGCTGTTAATTCATAAACCGCCTTGTTATCGAACTGAGAGTTATAAATGAAACGTATACCAGGACGTACAGTTAACTTATCACTCAAACCTATTTCAGAAGAAATGAACCCAGCAAAATCATTGATGTTTCTAGTTTTAGGGTTTAAGATGTTTTCTCCTGCAGCTTCCCTATCAAAACCTTCTTGTATAGTTATTTCATAACCTACCTGAGCATTAAAACGATCCGTTTTGAAAAGATTCCCTAATGTACCTTTTGAATAGAAAAATTTCCCAGATTGGTTAACTTCATCTATTTCTGCAGTTCGTTCTCTGGTAAGAATGAAATAGTTAAATTCATTCAATCTTCTTTTTTGTTCTTGATAGGATAATGAAACACTATACCTTAAACCAGAATCAAATGTACCAGAGCCATTAAGATGATTGAATATTCTTGAAGTTTTATAAATCCTATCAGTAGCAGATGGATTAATGGTTGAATTCTGGCTATTAAAATTACTTCTTACTGTAGAATTAAAGAAGTTGATAGTCTCGTCAAAGTACTCAAACTTATAGAAAAACTTGTGCTTTCCATTAATATAGCCTAACAATGCGTTTAAGGTAATTTGTTCCTTAGGTAACCACTCGTAACCTCGCAAACCATCATTCTCAAAATAATCACGACCTTTCTTATTATTAAAAAAACCAGCAAAATCGTTTCTGGTTACTCCTACACTCGCATACCAATTATCATTAATGTTGTGTGAAATTGTAGCGCCTTGTACATGCCTACCTTCATCAAACCATGCGTACTCGTCGCTTACCGTTTCTTCTTGTAAGGAGAGATTAATTCTCCATTTGTTTTGATCAGATTTTTTGGTGATAATATTTAAAACACCCGATACGGCGTTAGCACCATATTGAACTCCCATAGATCCCTCGACAATTTCTATACGTTCAACATCGTCTAGATTAATTTGCGTGAGATCAATGTTGCTTCCTACTCCATTATCACTCACTATGGGAACATTATCAATGAGAACATTAAAATAACGAGCATCTAATCCAAAAAAACTTACTGTACTTCTACCTGTTGAAGCACTAGGCGTTACATTAAGATTTAGATTAAAATTGAGCAAATCCGCTACATTAACGGCAGCTATTTGTTTGATATGTTCTGCTTTAATGACTCGCACGTTGTAAACCGATTTTTTAATTGATTGTGGATTATACTGTCCGGTCACCACAATCTCGTCTAGCGACTCTACCTCAGTTGTATCAATAACGACTGTTTGTTGTGAGTTCGCTTTCGCGAAAGCGAGAATTAAAACGAATAAAACATTAAACTTAAATTTCATTATTAATTAGAATGATTCTTAATAAGGCGCAAATATATATTTTATTTTTATTTAGAATCAATAAAACAACTATTTTTGCAGCAACAAAAAATTAGTACTAATCATGAAAAAAGTTTTAATACTTGGTGTTCTATTAATTTCTATTGCAGCAACTGCTCCTAGTAAAAAGAATGATGATGCTTATGCCATTAAACAAATGTGTGGCTGTTTTGAAGTAACTTTTAACTTTGCGGAAACCTTTAATTATTCCCAAGATTCACTATATAAGCCCTCAAAAACCAAAGTTGATAAAGGACTAGAATGGGCTCAATTGGTTACTGAAGAAAAAGACAAAATCCAAATTCAACACTTACTTCAAGTAGGAGATCCTTCAAATCCATATATCGTGAAACATTGGAGGCAAGATTGGCTGTATGAGAATACAGATTTATATGAATACAACGCCGACAACAAATGGGATTTTATTCAATTAGACAAAAAGGACGTAAAGGGTCAATGGACTCAAAAGGTATATCAAGTTGATGACAGTCCTAGATATGAAGGTACAGGAACCTGGGTGCATGTTGATGGTAAAAGCTATTGGGAAAATACCACTAGTGCTCCATTACCTCGTAGAGAATATACCACTCGTAGCGATTACAACGTAACGATGAGAGGTAATCGTCACGAAATTACGGATTATGGTTGGGTACATGATCAAGACAACTTAAAGATCATACGTAAAGAAGGACAAGAGGATCAAGTACTAGCAGCCGAAAAAGGTTATAATACCTACAAAAGAGTAGACGATAGTCGTTGTGCAGCGGCGGCTCAATGGTGGAAAGATAATAACGACAAATGGAGTACCGTACGTTCTAAATGGGACGAAGTTTACAACCGTAACACCGATTTACATTTACATGAAAAAGTAGATAATAAAGTGCTTTTCAAGCATTTATTTGATGAAGAAATTAAAACTAAAGATCAAATTGATCCTATTATTGAATCATTCATAATCTCAAACCCTAAATAATGAAAGGAATTTTAAACTTAATCCTATGCGTTGTTGTAAGCTCGTTTTCAATCGCGCAAAACAATGTATTTTTAGAAAGATCCTACTGGAATTCAAAACCTAGTCTAGAACAAGTAAAACAAGACATCGCGGCCGGAAACGATGCAACTCAATTGAATCAAAATGCCTTTGATGCTGTTGTATACGCGATTAATTCGGGTGCTGATAATGATGTAATCTTTCATTTATTATCGTTAGAAGGAAATGATGTAAACAAACTTACACACGACGGAAGAACCTATATCTTTTGGGCTGGTTATAAAGGGAATCTACAAGTCCTAGAATACTTAATGAGCAATGGAGCCAATACAGATGTGATTGACAGTCACGGTTATACCTATCTTAATTTCACAGCGAATGCTGGACAGCAAGACACGGCTTTGTATGATTTTATATTTGAAAACGGTGGTAGCCCTAAACAAGTTAACAAACAAGGTGCCAACGCTCTTCTTCTAATTGCTCCATCTTTAAAAGATGAGAAGCTCCTATCCTACTTCATAAGCAAAGGATTTGACCTAAACGCAACCGATTATGATGGGAACAACATATTTAACTATGCTAGTAAAAAGGTTAATCCTGATTTTCTTAATCTGTTGGTTGAAAAAGGGATAGACTATAAAAGCAAAAATGAGAATGGTGGAAATGCCTTCTTATTTGCAGCAAGAGGTACACGAGGAAACTCAAATTCTCTAGAGGACTATCAATATTTAGAACAATTGGGTATTGATCCTAATGTTGTAAATAATGACGGAGTAAATGCCCTGCATTATTTATCAGGAAGAAATAAAGATTTAAAATTATTTGATTTTTTCATAGATAAAAATGTAGATATTAATCAAGCCAATAAAGAAGGTATCACGCCTTTCATGAATGCTGCACGTAGTAACGATAACACTGTTATAGATTATCTATTAGACAAAGTAAAAGATATTAATACAATAGATGAGAATGGATATAGCGCTTTAACTCATGCTGTGCGTTACAATCGCGCAAGTGTAGTTGACTTACTTCTTAAAAACAAGGCTAACGCTCTTGTTGTAGACAAGGAAGGTCAATCCATGGTTTACCATCTAATTCAAAGTTATAACAGCTCTAGGCACGATGACTTCATCAAAAAATGGAAATTACTTACAGATGCCGGAATTGAACTTAGTGCTCCTATTTCAACAGAAACAACCATCTGGCATGAAGCTGTTAAAAAAGATAACTTGAAACTATTAAACTTAATTAGTACTGTTTCCAAAGAAAAGATAAACGATCTTGATAAGGATGGTATGACGGCGCTTCATCTCGCTGCCATGCAAACTAAGAATCCTGAATTATTAAAATTCTTAATCGATCAAGGTGCAAGTACCCAAATTACTACTGCATTTGATGAAACAGTTTATGACCTAGCTCTAGAAAACGAGTTATTGATGAACGAAAATGCTAATCTAGATTTTCTAAAACCCTAATTAAAAAATGATGAGAATATTATACATGGCCCTTGTTGCCTTGATTTGTCTATCTTTTACTGCTTCTACCGTTTCAAAAACGGCCGTAAAATGTATGATTCAAATGAAAAATTATACAGGTGAAGGTGCCTACATAGTAGTATCTGTAACCGATAAAGAAGGAGAATATAAAGAAACGATTTATGTTCATGGAAAGGATCCAGAATGGTATAGCGAGATTGACTCATGGTGGAAATTCTACGGTAAGCATAGACCAGATATCGACGCCATATCTGGTGAGACTATCGCTGGCGGTGAGCGTTCCATTAGTGTGCTTGAAATACCTACACAATACATAAATTCCAATCACAAACTACGTTTTGAAACTGCTGTAGAGGATCAAGATTACAATGAAGTAGATTTGGAACTAGATTTAACTGATAGTAATCTTAAATCTAAAGTTGATGGTACAGGTTGGATTAGATACGTGAGATTAATGCCTCAAAAATAAATAAGTGATTACATCTATATATAGATACAGTCACCTTGTACTCGCAGCTATTTCCTCCCTTTTTTTGGTAGTAGCTGCGATTACAGGTTTAGTACTTTCAACTGAACCGATTTTTTATGACTTCAAACAACCAGATAAAATCGATTTAAGTGAATTAAGCCTAGGACAAACTATTCATAAATTACAACAAGAATACGACGAGCTTATTACACTTTCTACAACCTCGCAAGGCCTTGTTCTGGCCGATGTTGTAACTAAAGAAGGTACAAGCGTTACCGGCTACATAAATCCCAAAACAGGCATGTTTCTGGGTGATGAAATAACGCGACCTAGTATTTACAATTGGTTCACAAACTTACATAGATCCCTATTCCTTAAATCAATAGGAAGAGGTTTTATAGGTGTTTCCACCTTTTTATTAATCTTAATAATCGTATCTGGGATATTTTTATTAGCACAGCGCCAGGGGGATTTAGCAAATGGTTTTCCTCTATAAAGGATAAGGAATTCCATAAAAAATACCACGTAATACTTAGTCGCTGGCTTTTGATACCTATTCTAATTATTGCTATCACTGGTGTTTATCTTTCACTGGAACAGTTTGATTTGATTCCTGTTGAGAATCAATCTTTAGATTGGAGTTTATCGCCTGATGAGGAGTTACCATTAGAAACAATTGAAAATCAAGTCTTTTTTAAGACCACGACCCTAGATCAGGTTAAAGAAGTCAACTTTCCTTTTTCAAGTGATCCCATAGATTATTATGAAATTTATTTAAAGGAAAAAAGTGTTCTGGTCGCACAACACACGGGTGAAGTCATCGATCAGGTAGAAAATCCTTTTACAGCACTTGTTTCTTATTACAGTACCATTTTCCATACTGGGAGCGCATCGCCGCTGTGGTCTGTGATCTTGGGAATATCCTGTATAGGAATACTATATTTTATTATTTCAGGATGTGTCATTTATTGGAAACGTAGGCCTAAGAAAAATTACAAGCTAGAACTTTCAAGCGTACAGGATAGTGAATATATCGTTTTAGTAGGGTCTGAAAGTGGTAGTACCTACGCTTTCGCGAAAGCGTTCACACAACAACTCTTAAGCACAGGTAAAAAAGTATTCTTAAGTGATCTTAATCATTACCAGCAATACGAGCGTGCCTTACACCTCATCATTTTTACAGCAACCTATGGTGATGGCGATGCGCCTACTAATGCTAGGAAGTTTTTTGATAGACTAGAAAAAATTGATCAACCTAGATCATTATTTGTGTCTGTAGTAGGATTTGGTTCTTCTATCTATCCAAAATACAATGAGTTTGGAAAACAAGTTTATCATCGTCTAGTAAAAGATGAAAATATGAAACCATACCTGCCGTATACTGAGGTAGACGAAGAACACCAACCAGAAGAAACTTGTAAGCAGTGGCTGCAGTTATGGCAACAAAAATCAGGTTTTCCTATGGAACTAAAGGTTGACCAGTTTTCTAAAAGCAATATTGAGAAACAAAAATTTAAGGTAACTCATCGCAGCCCATTAAATAAGGATGAAACCTTTATCATAAGCTTACAACCTACTAGTTATAATGACTATCAATCTGGAGACTTATTAGAGGTTTATGCAAGTGAAACAGCAAAGGCACGGCAGTACTCGATAGCTCGTATACAAAACAAAATAGTCTTAAGTGTTAGAAAGCACGAACACGGACTGTGTTCCACTTATCTAGCAAACTGCCATAAAAACGATGATATCATGGCCACAATTAAAACAAATACCAGCTTTCATTTTCCTAAAGATGCTCCAAAAATTATTATGGTAGCAAATGGTACTGGAATAGCACCTTTTCTAGGAATGCTGGATGAAAATAAAACGAACATACCTGTAGATTTATATTGGGGTGGAAAAAACATAGAGAGTCTTTCCATTTATGGAGAATATCTAGAAGATGCTCATAAAAAGCAACAAGTATCTAATTATCATATTTCATACTCTAGAGAAAACGAAGTTGTAGAATATGTACAACATAAAGTAGCTGAACACAAAGAACAAATCACTACTGATTTGCTACAAGGCGCAGTCATCATGATCTGCGGATCTTTATCCATGCAAAACGAAGTTCTAGACTTATTAGAATTATGGAACAAAGAGAATCCTGAGATCCAACTAGAACAAATGTATAAAAATCAAAAAATCCTTACTGACTGTTATTAATACAGTCCGTAAGGATAATATGTAGTAAGTTGGAAGCCTATTAAGCAGTAACTTTTTCTGGTGCCCAAGCCTCACACATCATTCCTGCGCTTGCCTTTTCTGGATGAGGACAAGAAGATGACTTGAATCTAGCACATTGTGCGCAATCGTGTTCATTATTAAGATCGGCACGCATATCAAAACTGTTACAAGTGTAACTACTGCTCACTGCCACTTCATGAATTTTACATGTATTATCTGCGTTCAAGTTTGAACAATTTCCACAAGTATTTCCTAATCTAATTGCCATAATCTTTGATTTTTATTTAAAGATATAACACTTTACAAGAAGAATATTCAATAAGTTGTTAATTACCAGTAATATGCATTTAGAATAAATAAAGATAAATGAACTTTAACACTCTAAATTTATTTAGAATAATTAAAAATAGATTATATTTGCACTGTAAATAAAGGGTTTATAACCGATTAATTATTTTTCATGAATCACGAACTTCAATTAATTACAAAAAATCAATTTGGTGAACTTAACTATTGCAATGGTTGTGATTGTTATTCGCTTGTTTTTTCTAATTTCATTTTTAAGTTCACTGTGAATGAGTTTGAAACATTTCAAAATTATATTAATGACATTCCTATGTCGTTTTGGAATAACTCTGAGATGATGAAAAATAAAAAACGTCGCATTCCAATTCACACTAAACAAAAGAATCTTACGCTTGTTTTTAATGGTGAAGAATTTACAAAGCTCAAGGCTTTGGTAAATGGAGTCACTAAAAAAGATGAATTCTTATCCTTATTAGATATTGATTATCCGCTTCATTTGAATTAAGGATGCTTAAAAAGCTTCGGCAATACTTAAGTAAAAGCTACTAGCTCCATTTTGTCCACGGCCGTAGTCAAGTCTTAGATTTAAATTTTCTGATTTATCTAGCATAAATCTTAGTCCAGCACCATAATTAAATTTTAAGCTGTCAAACTGAAAATCAGATATATTATTATAGACATCGCCGGCACCTACAAAAGCTACTAGCCCTATCCTACTATCTTTAAAGTTTTTACGGTACTCTATTTGACCAGCTAGTAAATCGCGGTCCACGTACCTACCTTCACGGTAACCTCTCATAATTTCACTACTTCCAAAAAAAGAAAATTCTGAAAAAGGAATATCTCCTCGCGTGAACCTACCTATTGTTTGTATAGCAAGAATGTCAAGGTTATTTGGTGATACGTCAATATAATGTCTTAAATCAAAACGAGTAAGATTGAACTTATGAGTACCACCTACTGCTTCAAAATATTTACCATGTGTAAATTCCAAATACCATCCGTCTTGAGCATTTAATATATTACTACGGCTATCGTATAATAATGCAGCTTCTACACCAGCCGATGTTGAACCATCATAACCACTAGGTCTAGTTTGATCAATAAGTTTTCCTGGTTCTATTTCAACATCATAGATTATATTATACCTTACACCAGCTCCTAGAAATAAATACCTAAGTGAGGTTTGTTTGAGAAATATAGGCTCAAATAAAAATTGATAATAATTATACTGTTCTTCATTACTTTCAGGTGAATTGTTTCCCATACCGTAATAAAGCCTAGGGTAATTCTGGAACAACAAATTTCCTTCAATCACCCATTTTTCCTGATTGGTAAAAACCTCAAATCCAGAATACAAAAAGAACTGATTGTTTAACGTATACTGTAAGGTGATCGGCATGTTTGAAGTTCTAGTTTCCTCGCCACTACCATTAAATTTGAATAAATATTTTGCTCCTGTTCCAAAAGCAAAACTGGTCTCTGGAGAATAACTTATCACCGGTGCGGCGATAAATTTTTGTAGGTATAAACTACTATCTTTTTCTACAGCTTTACGATTCGGGTAAAAAGTAAAAAACTCTTTAAGATCTTCAATAGTTCCCTTTTTTTCTTGAGCGTTAAGAGCGGAACAACTTAGGATTATCAGTATTACGGATAGGTAGAAATATTTCAATATATGCTATTTAAATGTCCAAAATAAAACAGGCGTAATAATAAAAGTATCAGTGTTTTACTAATTAGGAAAACTTTATCACTCTTTAGGGTGACAAAAGTCATCCTTTATGGCTTGTAGTCGGTTCTAGATTTGTATCAAATTTAAAATTTATAGGTATGAGCACTTTGTATAACAATTTAAAAAAAGACTGGGAAAATCACTTCATGATGTATGCTGCACTAGCTATTATAGCATCAACCTGTTTAGGAGGATTTGCGGTATTGTCCATTTTCAATAATGGTAGTGGTGTCTCACAAATGATTCAAATATTTCTTGTGGTAACGATTTGTAATATCGTAAATGCTTCTATTCTAACAGTTCAAAAACCAGAACGTGTATTAAAGGCACTTATAGCAAGTTTAATCATTTGCTTCCTCATTACGACAATTAATCTATTGTTCTAGAAATGGATTTAGTTAGAAAGTATAACGTAGCTGGTCCTCGTTATACCAGTTACCCTACAGTTCCCTATTGGGATGATACTACTTTTAACGTTGAGTCCTGGAAGGAATCTGTTAAAGTTAGCTTTCGCGAAAGCGGAATAAATACTGGCATCTCTTTATACATACACCTACCTTTTTGCGAAAGCATGTGTACTTTTTGTGGATGTAACAAAAGAATTACTAAAAATCATAAGGTCGAAACACCTTATATTGAAAGTGTTTTAAAGGAATTTGATTTGTATTTAGATTTAAGGGAGCAAAAACCTAGAATCAAACAAATTCATTTGGGTGGTGGAACTCCAACATTTTTCTCACCACAGAATCTAAAACAACTTATTGACGGCATTTTCAAAAATGCATATCGGGATGATAACGTAGAGTTCAGTTTTGAAGGACATCCTAACAATACCACATACGAACACTTAAAAGTTCTACATGATTTAGGTTTTTCTAGAGTGTGTTATGGTGTTCAAGATTACAATCTCAAGGTTCAAAAAGCTATAAATAGAGTTCAACCTTTTGAAAATGTTCAACAAGCTACTCAAATGGCTAGAGACATAGGTTATAGTAGTGTAGGACACGATATCATTTACGGTTTACCTTTTCAAACCTTAGAAGATGTAATATCGACAATTGAAAAAACGATAGAACTTAAACCAGATCGCATTGCTTTTTATAGTTATGCACACGTGCCATGGATTAAAGGTAATGGACAACGTGGTTTTAAGGACGAGGATTTACCACATCCTACGATTAAAAGAGCGCAATATGAAACGGGAAAACTCTTATTGACACAAGCAGGATATGTAGAGGTCGGCATGGATCATTATGCACTGCCCGATGATACTCTTGCTGCTGCAATCCATAACGGTAAACTACATCGTAATTTCATGGGTTATAACAGTTCCAAAACAGATTTAATGATAGGTCTAGGTGTTTCCTCAATAAGTGATAGTTGGTCAGGATTTGCACAAAATCATAAAAACATAGAGGACTACAAGCAAGCAGTAGACCTAGGTATACTTCCTGTTTTTAGAGGTCATATCCTTACGGAAGAAGATATGATTATAAGAAGGCATATTTTGAAATTAATGTGTCAATTTTCTACTAACTGGACTTCAAGCTCAGATTATTTTGATGAAGTTCCAGATGTTCTTATAGCTCTTAAAGAATTGGAAGCCGACGGACTAGTTATTCTGGATAAAAACGGTGTTACTATTACTGCAAAAGGTAAACCCTTTGTTAGAAATATATGCCTACCGTTTGATTTAAGACTTAAAAGAAAAAAACCTGATACACAGTTATTTTCTATGACGGTTTAACTTACTACCCATTTAAAATGCTCGTCGATAATGCTACTTTTATTATCAGATAAGTAATCAATATACGCTTGCGCCACTGGTGTAAGCGTTTTGTTTTTTAACCATACTAGGTTCCACTTCGTTTCTATAGGTAAGCCCGGATAATCAACGGTCTCAATCAATCCCATTTCAAGAGCATTTTTGATTCCGATTTTGGGCATAATTGAAAAACCCAGTCCAGCTATTACAGCTTGTTTAAGTGCCTCGTTTGAAGTTAATTCAATTCTCTTTGTAATTGGATATTCATTTGCTTTTAAAAAATCTTCCATCGCATTGCGAGTAGCACTACCCGATTCTCTGTATAATAGTGGTTGACTCATGAAAATATCTTCACCTTCCTTTAATTTATTTATTCTTTTTTGTTCCCTACTAAGAAAAGTTCATTTTTAAATATAGAAAAGGTTTTAAGCGATAAATGCTCTGGCAATACAGAAACAAGAGCAAAATCTACTAGATTCTCCTCCAAATCTTTTATTACTCTTTGTTTGTTAGTCACATCCATTTTAAACTCAATTTGTGGATGTTCATCTATAAAACCTGATAAGAAATAAGGCATTAGATACTTACCGGTAGAGACTACAGAGATTTTTAAAGTCCCAGCCAACTTTCCTTGAAAGCGTTGAACCTTGTGCTCCATTTCCTTGATTTGTTCAAGAATATTGATTGCTGTGCGAGCTATTTCTTCACCAAAATCAGTTACATAAAGCTGTCTACCAACTACTTCAGTTAAGGGTAAGGGAAATTGCTCTTGAAATTTTTTAAGCTGTATGGATACTGCTGGCTGGGTTAAAAAAAGACTTTCAGATGCCCTTGTGATACTTCTATGCTTAACAATCTCTATAAAAATTTGTAATTGATGTAAGGTGTAATGCATAAACTTATTTTATGGTAAAGATAAAAAATATAAATAAAAATATATGCAAATGATGTTCAACCTTTGCACCGTAAATGAGAGCATGTTATGGCAAGAACACAAAACCTGTATTCCAATCATAATTCAAAGAGAAAATTAATCCGGTTGAAAACAACTGCGCAACTTATTAGCATTCAAATTGATAAGACAAAAATAAGTAAAGGATTACAAGTTTTATCGGTTTCTAGCTTTTTAACAATTTTACTCGTTGCCGTTATATATAGTTATTGGAATAATACCTATCACTTTAAACCCTTAGTATTTTCTAGCGGTATTATTTTCTTACTCATTTCATTAAAATTTATTAACTCTAAAAACAAGTAATATGTCTGTAATGATTAACCACAAAGTCAATCTCGTAGAAGGGACTTTTACACCGCAAGAATCTTTGGATATCATTAATGCGTTAATCAAAGAAAAAATTAATTTCCATAAACTACATAGACTTTCGATAGCTGAAGGTAATCTTTATGAAGATACAAGTTATGATGATGACCGCGTGGCACAACTAAATGAAGAACGTCAATCTTACCGAGAATTTTATAAAGAGATTAAACAAAGCGGCAAAAAGTTACGCATTAAAGGAACTTTAGAAATTGAGGTTCTAGATTAATTCTAAGATTACTAAATACTTATGGATTTACATTTACTGGCAGATAACCTAACAAATCCTGCCTTATTATTTTTTATTCTAGGTCTTATTGCTTCACAAATTAAAAGCGACCTAGAAATTCCGCGAACCTCTTCAAAATTCATTTCACTATACCTTCTATTAGCCATAGGCTTTAAAGGTGGACAAGAACTTTCTCACAGCCCTATTACAAACGATATTTTATGGGCTTTGATCATGGGTATTGCTCTGGCTGCCCTCGTACCCGTCTACACTTTTTTCATATTAAGAATTCGGTTTAGCCTAGAAAACGCTGGAGCAATTGCTGCAGCCTATGGATCAGTAAGTGCTGTCACCTTTGTAACTGCAATAAGTTTCCTAGAAATGGAAGGAATAGAATTTGGCGGACACATGGTGGCAGTAATGGCCTTGATGGAGGCTCCTTCTATTATAGTAGGTGTTCTTTTAATGAGGATATGTAGTAAGAAGAAAAATAAAAAAGATAAGGATACGAGCAAGATAGTTAAGCATGCGGTAACTAATGGTAGCGTTTTAATGATTCTGGGTAGTTTAGTCATCGGTATACTAGCCAACGACGCACAGGCAGCCGATATCAAACCTTTTACTACAGATATTTTTAAAGGTTTTCTTGCTGTATTCTTATTAGATATGGGTATTGAAAGCGGTAAAAAAATTGGTGCATTAATTAAGAAAGGTTGGTTTGCCTTAGGATTTGCTCTAATAATTCCAATTGTAAATGGAATCTTTATCGCTTGGGTTTCACAATTTGTACTTTCAGAACCAGGCGATAGATTTTTAATAGCCATACTGGCAGCGAGTGCAAGTTATATTGCAGTTCCTGCGGCCATGCGTATAGCAGCACCTAAAGCCAACCCCAGTTTATACTTACCTATGGCGCTAGCGATAACCTTTCCCTTCAATATCACCTTGGGCATGCCATTATATATGTATGTGATACAATCTTTATAGTTAAATGGTTAACTAGAATTATAAAAAGGAACCCAAAGATGGGTTCCTTTTTTATTTCACTCATGTGGTGTGAAGAAGTTCATTTTTAAACTTAGATCATTTAAATAATTGATTTTTCTACTCTATCGAAATTCTCTCATCGTATATCATTTCATTTTGAAAGTGCCAACTTTAAATTTTGACGTTTTCGGTCCTTCGTAATTGTTAAATTTTGAAAAAAAGTGAACCATCAACAAAAAATAAAAAAGTAGATTTTAAGAGTTTTATAACATTTGAAATTTGGCTAAGCCTTTGCAAAATAAAGGATTGTTAAACCTTTGAACAGACTATCAACAACTTAGCTTAACAAGCTAGTAAATTTAACCTAATAAACTGTTTTACAACACTTTAAATCATTGTTGAAAACATTGTGAACAACCTCAATTGCTCCTTCTAGTTACACCAATAATTTATACGCAATTTTACTTAACGTTAATTTAAAGAAGAAATAGGGCATGGAAATAGCATCGATTAGAAAGAGAGATTTTAGCGTTGTTCCTTTTGAACTGGATAAAGTAACATTGGCAGTTTTAAAAGCAATGAACGCGCAAGGAAATGGTGAAGAAAAAGACGCACAAAATGTGGCGCTTACCGTTTACAAGAAATTAAGTACCATTAAGGATAAAGATGCTAGTTTTATTCCTACCGTAGAGCAGATTCAAGATTATGTTGAAACGGCCTTGATGGAAAATGGTTTTCATGATGTAGCTAAAGCCTATATCATATACCGTGAAAAAAGAGCTATGGGACGTCGTTCCAATATCTTTGAAAAACGAGTGAACCTAAAACCATACGAGTATCCACAATTATATGAATACGTTCCTGCAATTAGACATTCTTACTGGATACATACCGAATACAACTTCACAAGCGATATTCAAGATTTCAAATCTAGACTAACTGATGTAGAACGTAGTGCCATCAAGAATACGATGCTCGCTATTTCTCAAATCGAAGTTGCGGTTAAAAGTTTCTGGGGCGATATATACCATCGCATGCCTAAACCAGAAATAGGATCAGTAGGATCCACATTTGCTGAAAGTGAAGTACGTCATGCAGATGCCTACTCACACCTACTTGAAATTCTAGGATTAAATGAAGAGTTTAAAAAACTTAAGAAAAATCCTGTAATTATGAAGCGTGTTCAGTATTTGGAAAACGCTTTACGTAATTCAAAAAGTGAAAGCGATAAAGAATATGCAGAATCTATTCTTCTGTTCTCTATTTTCATTGAACATGTTTCCCTTTTCTCTCAATTCTTGATCATCATGGCCTTTAACAAGCATAAAAATATGCTTAAAGGAATTTCAAATGTGGTTGAGGCAACATCTAAAGAAGAACAAATACACGGTGACTTTGGTATCGATCTAATTAAAATTTTCCAAGACGAGCGTCCAGAGTGGTTCAATGAATCCTATACCGAAAAAATTCAAAACATCTGTAGAGAAGCCTACGAGGCAGAAAAAGCTATTGTAGATTGGATCTTTGAAGCAGGTGAACTTGACTTCCTTCCTAAAGCGGTTGTAAACGAGTTTATCAAAAACCGTTTCAATCGTTCCCTAATCAGCATTGGTAATGAGGCCATCTTTGAAGTAGATGAAGAACTTCTCGGTCAAACAGAATGGTTTGATGAAGAAATCATTGCCACCAAGCACGTAGACTTTTTTGTAAAAAGATCTATTAACTACACAAAAAGAAAACAAAGTATAACCAGCGACGACTTATTTTAATTATGATTCAAGAAAACAAGCAAGAACAAAAGGTTCAAGAGCAACAAGCAGCACCATCTGCTGCAGAACAATTACTAAAAGCACGTAAAGAAACCCTACAGAAAAGTAAGGAAAAACGACAAGAACCGTTTTACTGGTTAAACGATTACAGTCGTAGGTTTCTTGAATCAGGATATTTAACCCAAGGAGTAACTCCTGAACAACGTATTAGAGAAATCGCAGATCATGCTGAAAAAATCCTAGGCATGCCAGGTTTTTCAGATAAGTTTTATGACTACATGTCTAGAGGTTTCTATTCATTAGCCTCTCCAGTTTGGTCAAACTTTGGTAAACGTCGCGGTCTTCCTATAAGTTGTTTTGGATCTCATATCGATGATGATATGGGTAACATCCTATATACGCAGTCAGAAGTTGGTATGATGTCAAAATTAGGTGGTGGTACATCAGGTTATTTTGGTAAAATACGTCATCGTGGTGCGGCTGTAAAAAATAATGGAGAAGCTTCTGGTGCTGTACACATCATGCAATTGTTTGAGTCAATGGTCGATGTAGTAAGTCAAGGATCAGTGCGTCGTGGCCGATTCTCTCCTTACCTACCTGTAGAACATCCAGACATCATGGAGTTTCTAGAAATAGGTACTGAAGGAAACCCAATTCAAAGTCTTACTCACGGTGTAACTGTGACTAACGACTGGATGGAAGAAATGATTGGTGGTGACACTGAAAAAAGAGCCATTTGGGCCAAAGTTCTTCAACGTCGTGGTGAGATGGGTTATCCATACATTTTCTTTACAGATAATGCTAATAAAGGTGCTGCCGATGTTTACCAAGACAAAGACCTTCCTATTTATGCCAGCAATTTATGTACAGAAATAATGCTACCTTCAAATGACGACTGGTCGTTCGTTTGTGTACTGTCAAGTGTTAATTTATTGCACTATGATGACTGGAAAGATACTGATGCAGTAGAAACCATGATCTACTTCCTAGATGCTATTATCACTGAATTTGTTGAAAAATTAGAAGCGTATAGAGATTCTGAAAATAGAGATGATCGTCAAACGTTCTTATTTATGGAGCGCGCCTACAATTTTGCAAAAACAAATCGCTCTTTAGGTTTAGGAGCATTAGGATGGCACTCACTTTTACAATCAAAACGTTTATCGTTTGGAAGTCAAGAAGCATTCAATTTGAACAGTGAAATTTTTAGAGAAATAAAAGATCGTTCTTACAAAGCAAGTGAGGAACTAGCCAAAAAATTTGGAGAACCTGAGGTTCTTAAAGGTTATGGCCGTAGAAATGCGACACTTAACGCAGTAGCGCCTACTACATCTAGTGCCTTTATTTTGGGTCAGGTATCTCAAGGAATTGAACCTATTTGGTCTAATATTTATGTAAAAGATATTGCAAAAATTAAAACCACCATCAAAAACCCATTCCTTGTAGAGCTTTTAGAAGAAAAAGGAATGAACAACAAAGAAGTGTGGAGAGATATTCGCGATCATGATGGATCTGTACAGCATTTAGATTTCTTAACAGAAGAAGAAAAAGATGTTTTTAGAACTTACCCTGAATTAGATCAAAACGATATCGTTTATCAAGCTGCAAACCGTCAAAATCATATTGATCAAGGTCAGTCGGTTAACTTAATCGTTCATCCAGATATGCCTATTAAAGAGATTAATAAAATTCATATCAATGCATGGAAATTAGGTCTTAAGTCACTGTATTACCAGCACAGTATGAATGCTGCACAAAAATTCAAACAACAAAAAGAATGTACTACATGTGAAGCTTAAGTAATTACTTGTAATTAATAAAAAAAGCCATCTTTTTCAAGATGGCTTTTTTATTGGTTCTCAAATCATATTTTCGAGATTCATCACCGATAAAAGATGCCTAGTAAATCTTGGAGCAATTATTATCAACAAGGCCCATTGAACCTGACGGTTTATATACACAAAAAATCTTCCTATTTCAGTTAAATATGGTAATTTTAGAAAAATATTATTTTAAATCGTTCTTTTAAATACGTGCTTTGAAAGCATTTTGATTACTATCCTGGCGGTATGTTACTACCTAACCGTCACGGTAGTGTGGATAGTGATAGGTACAGGTACTCATTCCAAGGTCAGGAACGCGATGATGAAGTGAAAGGCGAAGGAAACTCTTATGACTTTGGAGCTAGAATGTACGATCCTCGTTTAATGAGGTGGTTTGCTCCTGATCCTTTGGAAGCAAAGTATCCAATGTTATCACCTTATGTTTTTGCTGCAAATAATCCAATTTTATTCAAAGACTTTGATGGTAAAGATTACATAGTTGTTATTGATCATAAAAATCAGACAATAACCATTAAACAGGTTTTCTATTATGCCAATGAAGAAGATAAAATAGCGGATCAAGGTGCTGTTAATCAATGGGTAGCATTTAATGATAAATTTGAATACCAAACAAAAGACGGGAAAACATATGACTTACGTGTTCAAGTAGAAACTGTCGTTTTGGGTTCTAAAAATGATACATGTACTAACGAGGAGGTAATGGATGTTGTAAGAAAAAATAAGAATACTGGAGCAAATGGTGTATTCTTTTCTGATGATGATACAATTAAAGAAATATATAAATCAAAAGGAAAAGAGTTTGACCCATTATTGGGTGGAGTAACTGTAGCAGGAAATGAAATACATAATCGTAAAAGTGTGGGTAATGACAACACAGGAGCTGACGAAATAGGTCATAGTTTAGGGCTTGATCATGGTCACGGCGGTGTAATGGGTCGTCCATCAGTCTCTCAAGATGATTTGGATGAAATTAAGAAAAAGGGAGATATTGAAGCGATTAAAAAAATATTTGAAGATCAAAGACCTGTTACAGAAGGAATGATCAAAAAATTATTCAAAAAAGAGATTAAAAGAATGAAAATACAGATAAACGAAATGCAAACAAAAAATCATCTAATTATGGAAAGCCATCTGTTTTTCATTCGGAATCAGGGAATGATAAAAATGGAAAAAAATTAGCTGCTGATGGTTCTAGGACATATGTCGAAGGTTCTTATGAAGGAGAAAAAAACTTTACAGAAGGTAAAGTGAAAAAAGTTAAAGACTAGTTTAATGAATAAGGTTATATTAATTATCGGCTTGTCTATTTTGTCAATATTTAGGACTGAAAGCGATGTAAGGATTGTTAAACTAAATAATTATAATAAAGCTTTTATTTATGAAGAATATGAATGTCCAGGAGCTTTTCATTCTTGCTTTCGATCTATATCGTTTATAAAAAAAGATTGTTCAAAAATTAAATTGAAAACTCAAAAAAGGGAATATTATGGTTCCTATTCTGGCATGGATACACAAACCAGGAAAAGGTTTTATAAATTAAAGAGAGAAGATATCGTTTTAATAGACTTTAAGAAAAATTATTTTCTTGATTACCTAAAAGATAGCTTAAGGATTAATTTATCTAGTTACTCATTTGAAGTTCCTTATGATTCCGTAACAGTTATAACAAATAGAAATAAGAAAAAGCTAAAAAGAGTAAGTTTTAATGACAGTGCATATCTAGTAACAAGTTTGGTGAGCTTATCAAAATTAAATAAAAATTTTCTTAGCTCAAAAGAGAATCTTCTAGTGCAATCTAATAGTGATAGTATATATGCTGGTGTTATTATGTTTAAGAAATAAAAGGTTTTATAATTATTAAATCGCCTTCAACTTAGCCGCTTTAAGAAGATTATCCAGCGCATATAGAATCCCATTTTTGTCTTCATTAGGTAAGCTTTCAATATCCTGCAATCGTTTAAGCATTGCAGGATCTTTGAGTAGTTTACTGTCTTTGTTTTCACCAAGAAGATAGCCTACTGTAGTACCATGTCGCGCTCGTCTGTGACGAGAGTGAATAATAGCAGCGTTTGTAACGCGTTATTGAGTTAAAGCCACCTGTTATGTATGGTTTTTTAGTCTAAAATACTTTGAATTTTACGTTTAGCGATGAATGCATCGATAATAGAGAAGATGGGTAGCTTATCACTTTCATTAAATTTAGAAACTTCTAAAATGCGTTTATGAGTTGTCTTACCCGATAGCGCGGACTTGCAGTCCGTGCGGTGTTGTAGCGTTAAGAACGAATAGAACTACTTGTATGGGTGGTTTTTTGTGTTTTAAGATGGTATGAGGTTAAAAAGTTTGTCTTTTAATCTCATTTTAGAAATAAGTGAATCTATCAGCGTATAGATAGATTTTTTTCAGCCTCATCTAAAGAATCTAAAATCTGTAATTTTTCTACAAGAGTTTTATCATACGAGTTTGCATCGCTGAAAATATCATCGGCTCTAAAGAAGAGGGATGTTTTAAAAGATATAAATTCTATCGATACCACCGTCATGGAACAAGTTGCATTAATCGATTCCCTAAGTCGTGAGGAACAAAAAACCATCTTCTATATTGTGGACGCCTTTCTATCTAAAAAGAAGCCCAAAACAACGCTTAAAACCGTTTTACAGGATATTCTATGAAAAAACCACCCATAACAGGTGGCTCTATTCTTAATTCATAAGTCCTAACCCTATTACCATCTTTTACATCTCATTTTTTTTAACATCAACTATTATGATACATTACAGAGAGATTTTATTATTAAGCCTTTGATGATATCAGTTTATAGGATGTAGAGTCTTTTTCAAATTTAAACTCTGTTATACCTTTATTTTTATCGATAATCATGTAATCAAGAGGTCTTTCATTATGTGTTTCAAAATGATTTTTCTTAATTTCACTTTGATTTTCTAGATTTTCTAAGTTTAAGAATGTTTTGTTGTTAAATAATATAATTTCGACGAATGAGCTACCATCATTAGATTTAACAATTTTTATCTGTAAGTCTTTTTTATTCGAATGAAGAAGATAGCTCTTAAAATAATGTGAATTTATAATACCTCTGTTATCTAATATTAAAGTATCTATTTCTTGCCTAAAACTAAATTCAATAACATTTTCTTTATCTAAAAAATATCTAACTTTATTATTAGTAAACAACTCAAAAAAATTATCATCATCATCTGTTAAAGGCAAATTAGGTTCTTTGCAAGAAGTGAATAAAACAAACAGAGTTAAAATATAAAGTTTAAAAATATCTAGGTGATTGCATGACTTCATAATCGTTATTGGATTTTTTGGGGAGAGCCTTTTTCTTGACTTTAGTTTTATCTTGTTCTACAGGCTTAAATGATTTTTGTCTTATAGTCTTTTTAAATTCGTCTAACCTTTTACGGAACTCTTCTAAGCGTTTATTCCAGTCTGCAAGCCCTTGATCCAATAAAGGTTTCCACTTTTTGTAATTATTTAGGCTTATACCATTGTGATCCCAAGTTCCTACAAAATCTTCATCTTCATCTTTTCCATAATTTATAATGACATCTGCCGTTTCATAAGTCTGCTCCATAAATGGACTGATTTGATGAAAAGGTGGATATTCGTTGGTTTGACCAGGACCTGATAAATCATCATCGTCTGTAAATATATTTAAATGAACATTGCCTATCCTTTTATCCAACTCAACAGTAACTAAATGTGGAGTATTTAGCGTTACCAGCGTAATATTCGGTCGATAAGTACTATTAGCGTGTTTATCATAATAATCATTTAGGTAATTGACCACATGTATTGCTACATTTCCACCATGACTATGTCCTAAAACAAAAATAGGCTCTTTTAAATGTGAATTTGCTTTTCTGTGTTAAATTATCTCAACAGCAATGTTGTGTCCTGCAATTAATCTTAACAATGGATCATATCCAGCCCCATTCCATTTACCAGATATATAATCATGACGACCAGTGTGTTCAAATACTAATCCTTTTAAATGTGTATAATAATTTTTAAGTTCAAAAGGCTCTTGAATTCCAGGCATAAGGGTACCGTGTAATAAGACACTTTCAGCTCCTTCAAGTTCAAATGCATCGATAACTCTATTTTCGCTAAAGGCATAAGGACTATTCCAGTGAAGAGCTTTCTCTAAAGGATCCACCGCAAAGAACCTTCCCAATCGAGGGTCATGCATTCTAAAAGTGTAATTAAACGAATTCCCTTCTCCTTTTACTTCGTCATCACGCTCCTGTCCCTAGAACCCATAACGATACGCCTCACTATCCACGCTACCATGTCTGTTATTTAGGAGCATCCCATAAGGAGAAACGCAACTATTTATTTAAAAGAACGTGTTTACGCTTTCGCGAAAGCTTAAAAATACAAGAATAACGGGAAATATGTCACAAAATGTGAATACGTTATTGATCTACAGCTGATTCCTTTGGAAACCTTTTAAGAATCATACTTTACTTTAATACACAATAATCAGTATAATGAAATAATTAATTTAATTATCTCTTATTTTATAGCATGGCTGAAGTGTCGTAAAATATAAGAGTATTCCTATATGAAATAAAATGGATGATTTTGTGATGTCTTGTTGTGAACGTTAAATTTGTTTTTGCAACTCAGAATCGCAAATGATTAGGAATAATTGATAGCGAGATGAAAAGTATTAATGGTATGAAAAAAAAGAAATAGAATGAAAACAACCGTTTTATCGATCATATTTATATTGTGGGGACTATTCGTTATTATTTTAGGAAGAAAATATAATAATTTAAAGCAAAATCTAATAAAACCAAAAGTACCATTTTTAGTTTATTTGGTTTTAGGTCTTGTTGTTACTGGAGTATTAATGTTCTCTGCTTTAGTCTTCTTAATATGATTGTTCGATAATGTAGGCTTGCTTGACGTTAGCAGGAGTATTATTTAGTTATAGAGATATTGATGATACCAGCTTATATGGTGTTGAATCTTTTGCAAATTTAAACTCTGTTATACCTTCGCTTTCATCTATCATGATGTAATCAAGAGGGTTTTCTTTATTTGTTTCAAATTCATTTAAGTGTAAAATGTTTTCGTTTTTTATCCTCTCGAAATCAATGATTAAAATATTTTGAAACAAAGATATATTCAATCCTGTTGAACCTAACGTAGATTTAGTTAGAGCCACGTGAAGTTTTTTTTTAGTTGATTTTATCTCTAAAGTTTTATCATAAAACGAATTGAAGAGACCACGGTTATCGAAAATAGTAGTGTCAATAGAATTACAAAAATCTATCTGTATATTTCGGCTTGATGAATTTTTATAAACAAAACTTTTATTTGCGAATAATTCTAAAAAATCAGTTTCTTCATCTGTTAAAGGCAAATTAGGTTCTTTGCAAGAAGTGAATAAAACAAACAGAGTTAAAATATAAAGTTTAAAAATATCTAGGTGATTGCATGACTTTATCATCGTTATTGGATTTTTTTGGTAGTGACTTTTTTTCACTTGAGTTGCACCAATCAACACACTCGCTCTAGCTGAATAGTACTAGCGACTGTTAATAAATGCAACACTAGCATGTATCTACAAATTTATTTGACATAAACAGGTAACCAGAGATCATGACGTTTTTCAATTACTCTTAATTTGTCAGTTTCAGTTCGATAGTAAATTTCATCTAAAACAACAATTAATAATTTTTGTTTTCCGATTTTATCAAATCTATAATTAATGTAGATAGTGTCATTTCTGCTTGTAAATATGTCAGCTTTTCATTCGTCTAAACTTTCACTAGATTTCGGTACAATTTCTTTTTCATCAAACTTGTAAACGAACACAAAAACTTGAGCTTTAACGTTCTCAGAATTTAATTTTTCCTTCTCAATTAAACTGTCCTTAATAGAACGATATAAAATGAAATTTTCATAATTATACTTAAATTGTAATTTATCTGGTATAATATAACCCAAATCCAAATTAGCATCAGAAGAGTTATTTTTTGAGTGGCAAGCAATTATTATTAGAAAAAACGTAAATAAGAAAAATTTATTTAAAGAATTTTTCTTAGCCATTATTTTGAATTTGTGAAGTTTGGTCATTAGATCTTCTTTTAGTTTCTTGTTCAAATCTAGCATTCCTCGTGACACTCGTTTATAACGCCTGTCAAATAAATCTAGCCTTTCTAATACCAATTATTCATGCCATTTAGTTATTCCCACTTACAACTCTTTAGCCTCGTTCCAGTAGACATCCATCTCGTCCAGGGACATATCATGTAGTTGTTTACCAGCTTCACCTGCTTTTTTCTCCAAATAAGAAAAGCGTTTGATGAATTTTTTATTAGTTCGCTCTAGTGCATTTTCTGGATTTACACCTAAATGTTTGGCATAATTTACTAGTGAGAATAGCACGTCTCCTAGTTCGGCTTCAATCTTATCCTTATCTCCTGCTAGGACCTCAATTTCTAGCTCTGCCAGTTCTTCTTGTAACTTTTCCTTTACCTGTTCTGGTCGTTCCC